>URUC01000001.1 GCA_900550965.1 uncultured Collinsella sp.
CCGCCGGGATTACGACAGCTTGACGATCGGTGCAAAACCTTTCATGAGCTTTTTAGTCTGGCCGGTTTTTTCGAATTGAACCTCGATCATGTCTCCGGCGACCGAGATCACGGTACCGGTGCCAAAGGTCTTGTGGCTCACGGTATCGCCCGCGGCAAAGTCCTGCGACGCGCTGGCGCGATCGACCTTGCGCTCCACCGTCGGCGACACCTTGGACGACGGCTTTTTAGCTCGCGGCGCGCCCGAACCAAAGGTCGAGGCAACACGGCCGGCGTCGGGCGAAACCCCGCGATGGCGCTCGGTGCCATAGGTGCTGCCACCAAAGAAATCGTCGAAGCTCGATCCGCCGCGCGAACCGGAGCCGCCGGTCGAGCGCGTATGCGAACCGAACACCTTGCCGCCATACATATCCGAGCCCATGCCCGAGCCAAAGGTGCCGTGACGGTCGCCACGCTTCTCCCAGCCCGTGCCCTCAAAACCGGCAGAACCGATACCGCTAAACTCGATATCCTCAAACGGAATCTCGTTGAGGAAGCGCGAGCGCGGGTTGGCAGAGGTCGAGCCGTAGGTGCGACGCGTGGCCGCATAGGTCAGGAACAGGCGCTTACGGGCACGCGTGATGGCAACGTAGGCCAGGCGACGCTCCTCCTCGAGCTTGCCCGGGTCATCGCTGCCGCCAAAGTCGTGCACGTGCGGGAAGATACCCTCCTCCATGCCGGCCACGAACACCGCCGGGAACTCCAGGCCCTTGGCGGAGTGGATGGTCATCATGGTAATGGCATGCGTCTCGCCGGCCAGGGAATCCAAGTCGGAGCGCAGGGCCAGCCACTCCATGAGTGCCGGCAGTGCCTTACAGGTGAGCGGACCGTAGGTGCGCTCGATCTCGTCGGCATGCACGGCGCCCGCCGGTAGCTCTGTTGGCACGGCATACGCGTTGCCCGCGATGGCGGCGGCCAGGGCATCCTGCGGCGAGAGCGCCGGGGCGGCTAGGCTATCGAGCGGATTGGAGCCCGCGGCGTCACGAGCGCCGACAAGTGCCTCAAACGAGGATGCCGGAGCGGACGACCCCGGCTCGGACGCGGGCGCACTCACCACGACGGACTCGGACTCGGCGACGGACGGCACGTCGGCAACACCGGCCGCGCGCAGCTCTTCTAGACTCTCGAGCGTACCCTCGATATCCTCGTGCGTCTCCTCAAATTCGGCGGCGACGCCCAGGAATTCCTGGATGTTCTCGGCGCGGCTCTCGGACTCCATGGTGCCCTCGGCGCGAAACGCCTGCAGCAGGCCCGTCTTATCGACAATCATCTCGACGACGTCCTTGAGCTCGCCGTCCATGCGGCGGCCCTCGCGCACCAGCGCCACAAAACTCGACAGGCCGTTGCGCACCTTGGCACTAAACATGCCCGTCTCGGCTGTTGCGATCTCGCAGGCCTGGAAGAACGAGCAGCGGTTGTCGCGCGCCAGCTGCTCGATTTTTTGGATCGAGGTGGAGCCGATGCCGCGGCGCGGCGTGTTGATGACGCGCTTGACGCTCATCTCGTCGGCCGGGTTCACGATCATCTTGAGGTAGGCCATGACGTCGCGAATCTCGGCGCGGTCGAAGAATCGCGTGCCGCCGACGATCTTGTAGGGCACGCCCGCGCGCAGGAACATATCTTCGAGGATACGCGACTGGGCGTTGGTGCGGTAGAACACGGCGATATCGTCGTAGCTCGTACCCTTGGCATGCAGCTTTTCGATCTCGCCGGCAATCCAGCGACCTTCGTCGCGCTCGTCGCTTGCCTGGAAAGCCTGAATCTTCTCGCCATCGCCCTCGGCCGTAAACAGGCGCTTGTCCTTGCGCTGCGAGTTGTGACGCACCACGGCGTTGGCGGCGCTCAGGATATGACCCGTAGAGCGATAGTTCTGCTCCAGCTTGACGGTCTTGCAGTTTTTAAAGTCCTGCTCAAAGTCCAGGATGTTGGTGATGTCGGCGCCACGCCAGCTGTAAATGGACTGGTCATCGTCGCCCACGACCATAAGGTTTTGGTACTTGGCGGCCAGCAGGTTGGCGATCTCGTACTGGACGTGGTTGGTGTCCTGATACTCGTCGACGCTAATGTAGCGGAAGCGCTCCTGGTACTTGTCGAGCACCTCGGGGCGGGTGCGCAGCAACTCGAGCGCGCGCACGAGCAGGTCGTCGAAGTCCATCGCGTTGGCGGCGCGCAGGCGGCGCTCCAGCTCCAGGTAGACCTGCGCGGCCTTTTTGTCGTTGGGACTATCGGCACTCTTGAGCATGTCCTCGGGCCCAATCATGGCGTTTTTGGCCGAGCTGATCTTGCTGCGGATCATGTTGATGGGGAACTGCTTTTGCTCAATGCCGAGCGCCTGCATAATGTCACGCACCATGCGCTTTGAGTCATCGTCGTCATAGATGGTGAACTGACCGGTGTAGCCCAGCAGGTCGGCGTCCTCGCGCAGCATGCGCACGCACATGGCGTGGAAGGTGCACACCCACATGCCGCGGGTGCCACTGGGGATGAGTGCCGCCAGACGCTCGCGCATCTCGGCCGCGGCCTTGTTGGTAAACGTGATGGCCAGGACCTGCCAGGGCTTAACGCCCAAGTCGCCGAGCATATGTGCGATGCGGAAGGTCAAGACGCGAGTCTTGCCCGAGCCGGCGCCGGCGAGCACCAGCAACGGGCCCTCGGTGGACAGGACCGCCTCGCGCTGGGCGGGATTAAGGCTGTCGATGTCGACGAGCGGCTTGGCGGGCTTGTGCGCCGGCGCGGGAGCGTCGTAGATGTCGAGCGGAACGAGCTCGGGCTCCGGCGCAGCGGGGGCGGTGTATGCATCGAGCGGCACGGGTTCCGGCGCGGGCGGCACGGGCACCGCGGCGTTCTTTTCCCAGGGCAAGGGCTGGGTCATGGGCGACTCCTCATCTGACAGACGGCGCGCCTGCGGGCAGCGCCATAGTTTGAGCCGTACCAGTATACCGAGCCGCGCGGACACCGACGCAAATCACACCACGACTCCGTGCGCCGCCGTCAGGCCCGCCCCATCGCCCAAAAAAGAGGACGGCATAGACCTTTTGGTCATGCCGCCCTCTTTGAATGACAAGTTGTCGCTCTGGCCGCCGCGCAGCGTCAACCAAGTTACAGGCCGAGCATGGGCTCCAGAACGAAGAAGTATGCGAGCACTACGATGCCCAGGATGATGCGGTAGACTCCGAAGCACTTGAAGTCGTGACGGCGGACGAAGCCCATGAGCCACTTGATGGCGATGAGCGAAACCACAAAGGCCACAACGCAGCCCACGCCCAAGATGGCGATCTCGTTGGTGCCGAACGTGCCGCCCTTGATGAAGTACTTGACCAGCTTGAGCGCACTCGCGCCAAACATAACGGGAATAGCCAGGAAGAACGTAAACTTAGACGCCACCGAGCGCGTGCAGCCCAAAAGCAGGCCGCCGATGATGGTAGAACCGGAGCGAGACGTACCAGGCACCAGCGAAAGCACCTGGAAGCAGCCGATACCCAGCGCAGTCTTCCAGCTGAGGTCCTCGAGCGTGGCGATGGAACCAAAGTCCAGATTCTCGTCATCGTCCTCATCCTCAGCGGTAGCCGTGGGGGGCGCCGCAAAGTGCGCACCGGCGGGACGTCCACCCGACACCACAGCACGCGAACCAAACGAACCGGCAACGGCCATTTCCTCGCGCTTGCTCGCGCGCCAGTTCTCGATCACGATAAACAGCACGCCGTACACAATGAGCGCCAGCGCCACGACGGGAGCGTTGTAGAAATGCTCCTCCATCCAGTCGTTGAGCGGCAGGCCGATCGCCGCCGCAGGAATGCAACCGAGCACAATCTTGCCCCACAGCACCCAGGTGTCGCGACGGCCCTCCTTGCCCTTGCTGGGCGAGAACGGGTTGAGCTCGTGGAAAAACAGCACGCAGACGGCCAGAATGGCGCCGAGCTGAATCACGACCAGGAACATATTCCAGAACGTCTCGCTCACGTTCATCTTGACGAACTCGTCCACCAAGATCATGTGGCCCGTCGACGAAACGGGCAGCCATTCGGTGATGCCCTCGACCAGGCCCATGAAGGCAGATTTTAGAAGCTCGATAATATCCAAAGGGACCCCCTCGTTAGACACCCGCCGGTAGATGTTCTGCGGACGATGCGGGCGATGTCCCATTATCAACCGTTGGCGGTGCGACCGCGCCTACCCTTACCAAAAAACTCGCCCGTTCACAGAATTGCGAGCAGTTAAACCGAAATCCTTGGGTATAACTGCAACAAGATAAAGTGTCCGGCGGTCAACGCACCCGCGCCCGCCCGACGCACGAGCCCCGCGCCCGTGCGATAGACCAAGGAGGAAACCATGAACGAGGGTTACACCAAGGTATTTGTTTCACTCGACGGTACTGAGCAGCAGGATTTTGTGCTCGCACGCGCCATCAAGGTCGCCGCGAACAACGGCGCCAAGCTGATTATCGGCCACGTTATCGATTCCACGGCGCTCGAGAGCGCCGGCTCCTATCCGGTCGATTTGGTCAACGGTCTGGAGGAGGCCTTTAAGAACTCCATCGAAAAGCAGCTCGAAGAGGCCAAGGCCAATCCCGATATTCCCGAGGTCGAGGTCATGATACGCGCCGGTCGTATTCGCGAGACGCTCAAAGACGAGATGCTCGACGTGGTCAAGCCCGACCTGGTGCTCTGCGGCGCTCGCGGCCTGTCCTCGATCAAGTATGCGCTTCTGGGTTCGATTTCGACGTTCCTGCTGCGCAATACCGACTGCGACATTTTGGTCGTAAAGTAGCGTTGCTCCCACCGGCCGCGGGGCCTGCGGGGTTTCCACGGGCACGTCCTCGCCGCGTTGCGGCTGCGGGATGTGCCTTTAGGAAACCCCTCCCGGCCTCGCGGCCTTCGCAGCCTTACTTCAGCGAGTTGGCTGATAAAAGATGGCGTGCCGCCCCGTTTGGGGCGGCACGCTTTGTTTGGGCTGCACGTTTTTGTTTTGGGAGATCCATTTGAGCCTCATAGTTATGTTCACGTTCGGGAACATAACGCCAGTTGCCTTAGCTAAGTTCACGTTCGGGAACATAGCCGTCCGCAGCGCAAGACGGCCCGGCTACTCAAAGTATTGGAACTTGTTCGTCGAGAAGGCGAACGTTACGACAAAGCCTTCGCCGGAGTCGGATGCCGCCGTGACGTCGATGCCCATCTTGGAGCATAGGCGCGCCACCAGGTAGAGGCCGATGCCCGTTGCGCGCTTGGTGGTGCGGCCGTTGTCGCCGGTAAAGCCCTTCTCGAACACGCGTGGCAGGTCTGCCGCACACACGCCGCAGCCGTTGTCCGCAACGGTGAGCTCGATGCGCTCGCTCGCCAGGCCCTCGTCCAGTAACGCGCCCGAAAACACGATCTTCGCGCCGTCCTCGCGCGCATATTTAATGCTGTTCTGAATGAGCTGGCCCAGGATAAACTCGAGCCATTTTTCGTCGGTAAAGACCTCGAAGTCGAGGTTCTCGCACACCGGAGCCACGTGCGCCGCAATGAGCTCGCGCACGTTGGCCTTAATCGCACCCGTCACCAAGGTCTTAAGGTCCCAGCGGCGAATCAGGTAGTCGCGCTCCACGACTTCCGAGCGCGCGTAGTACAGCGCCTGGTCGATATAGCGTTCCACGCGAGCCAACTCGCGACCCAGGTCATCGACACGTGTTGGGTCATCTGCGCCGCCGTCGAGGTTTTCCAGAATCAGGTGAGCCGCCGCCAGGGGCAGCTTGGCCTCGTGGGCCCAGCTCTCGATATAGTCGCGATAGTCTTCGGTCTGACGCCGGCCCTCGGCAACCTCGTCGCAGGCGGCTTTGCCCACCCGGCACAGGACCTCGTACTCGAGCTCGCCCTCGGCATAGGTTGGGCATTGCACCATCTCCTGCACCCATGCGGGACTCTCGAGCTCCTCTGCCGCGCGCTCCAACTGACGCAGAAAACGGCGACGGCGAGCGTACTCGATCACGATGCCGAGCATACCGAAGATAAAGGACACGCCAACCGCCACGACCACGATAGAAACGGGTGCGCCGGCGACCGTCAGCACAAAGCAGCTCAGCAGCACGCCGCACGTCCACACGGCGACGGGAAGCAGTGCATCTTTAAAGAACTTGCCAAACGACATAGCCGGCCCCTAGACCGAATAGCCTTGGCCGCGATGCGTCGTCAAATACCCCTTGATGCCGATTTTTTCGAGCGTGGTGCGCAGGCGGTTGATGTTGACGGTGAGCGTATTGTCGTCCACGAAGGCGTCGGAGTCCCACAGGTCCTGCATGATGGCCGAGCGCGAGACGATCTTGCCCGCGCGGCTCAGGAGCAGCGAGAGAATGCGCAGCTCATTTTTGGTGAGCTCGGTGCTGTCGCCGGTCGCCGTGTTGGTGACCATAGAGCGGGCGAGGTCGAGCTCCAGCCCCTTGTGGACGAGCGTGCTGCGCTCGCCTGACGCCGCGGTGCGACGCAGCAGTGCGTTGATGCGCGCCACGAGCACGCGCGCGCTATAGGGCTTGGGAACAAAGTCGTCCGCGCCGAGCGTCACGGCCATGACCTCGTCGATCTCGGTCGTGCGCGAGGTGAGGACGATGATGGGGACCTCGGATTCGCGGCGAACCTCGTGGCAGATATGCTGGCCGTCCTTGACGGGAAGCGTGAGGTCGAGCAGCACCAGGTCGGGCGCGGCGGCGAGAATATCGCGCGAGACATGCTCGAACGATTCGCAGGCCTCGACCTCAAAACCGGCACGAGCAAGGATGTCGGCAAGCTCACGACGAATGGGCTCGTCGTCCTCAACGATATAGATTAGCGCCATGTGTCCTCCCATTTCGCGTAACTTGCACCTTCCACACCATTATGCCCACGGCGTCGCAGCGATACGACCCCGTGGGCACCTAATATGACAAAAGTGTTCGGTAGCCTTGAGAGAAAATAGGGGCCGACCGGTCCTAAACCGATCGGCCCCATCGCTTCGACCTCGAGCCTCTACTCGAGCGTACGCATGTACACCGAAATGGCATCCAGGCCCTTCTGCAGGTCATCGGTGTTGTCGGAGTATGCATAGCCAATGCGCATGCTCTTGGGCTCCTCGAAGCAATCGCCCGGGGTGACGAGTGCGCCGGACTTCTTAATCATGTCGGTGCAGAACGTCCTGGAGTCAATGTCGTAGTCGTAATACACGAGCGCGGTGCTACCCGCCTCGGGCTTGACAAACGACAGGCGCGGCTCGCTCTCGACCCACTTCTCCAGAACAGCAAGGTTCTGACGGACGATGCGACGGCTGCGCTCAAGGATCACGGAAGCGTTGCCCAGAATCAGCTCCGCCACCGACTCGCTGAATATGCCGGCGGAAATCAGGTTGTAGTCGCGATGCGAGAGCAGCGCGCGACGGAGCTCCGGGCTCTTGGTGACCGCCCAGCCCAGACGCAGGCCGGCGAACGACCAGACCTTGGACATGGATGCGGTGGCGACGGCCTTGTCGTACAGGTCGACCACGGACTCGGCGTACTCATCCGTCTGAGTAAGCAGACGGTAGACCTCGTCGCAGAGCAGCCACGCATCGTGTTTGCGTGCGACCTCGACAATCGCCTTGAGCGTATCGGCGTCGAGCAGGGCGCCCGTGGGGTTGTCCGGGTTATTGATGCAGATGAGCTTGGTATCGTCGGTCACCAGAGCATCGAGCGCGTCGACGTCGACGTGGTAGCCGTTCTTGCGATCGAGCTGAAGGATATCGACCTTCGCACCGCACATCTCGGGAATCGAGTAAAGCTGCTGGTAGGTGGGCTTGACGGAGACTACGTGATCGCCCGGTTCGACGAGCGTGGAAATAACCAGGGAGTTGGCACCGGTCGCGCCGTGCGTGGGCACGATATGCCCGGGCTCGACCGTCTTATAGAGACGCGCGACCCCCTCGAGGAAGCCGGGCTGCCCCTCGATGTCTCCATAGGTGAATCGGCGCGAGCACAGGCTATCGAGCCACGCCTTCTTGTCGGTGTTCGTAAGCTCGAACAGCTGGTCGAGTGTGAGGGAGTAGACGCACGTCTCCGCAACGTTGTGGGTGCACTTGGTCTCCCACTCGTTCATCCACTGCTCGACGGCGAAATCCTTGATCTGCATTGTCGTTTCCTTTCCTTGACTTTCTTACAGTTCCACCACGGTGCCCAGCCCCGCCTCGACGGCGCGGTCGTAGGCGATTTTCGATGCCGAAAGGTCCTGAACGGCGATGCCCGACGTATCGAACACCGTCACCTGTTCGTCATCCGAACGTCCCGTAGCCGTGCCGGCGATGACTTCACCGAGCTCCGCTTTGATGTCCTCGGGGGTGATGGCACCCTCGGCAACCGGAATCTCCAGCTCGCCGGATGCGACCGATTGCTCGCGGTCGTCGACGTAAACAGCGGCGCGGGCGACAAGTGCCGAGGCGAGCTCCTGTTTGCCGGGCATGTCGGCACCGGCGCAGGAAATATGCGTACCGGGGCGCACCCATGCATCGGGGATGATGGGCTTGGTCGCCGGCGTGATCGTCACGATGATGTCGGCCTCTGCCGCGGCGCCTTGGCCGTCGGCCGTCGCCTCGATGGAATAGGTGGATGCCTCGCGAGCATGCTCGCAAGCGCCCAAGATATGGGCGACCTCGTCTCGCATGCGCTCGACGCGAGCCTCGGGCGCGGCATCGGAAACCGGCTCCCACGCCTTGACCTCGCTCACTTTGGGACAGGCGGCGAGCACGCCCGCCACCATATAGGTGCTCATGTGGCCGGCACCCGCAACAAGCAGTTTGGACGCATCCGCCCGAGCCAGCCACTTGGCGCCGAGCGCAGCGGCAGCACCGGTGCGAAGTCCAGTGACGGCGGAGGCATTGAGCAGCACCAACGGCTCGCCCGTCGCGTTGTCGCACAGCAGCGTAGTGCCAAAGATCTCGGGGAGCCCCTTTTTGGGATTCTGAGAGAACCAGGCAGTGAGCTTCAGGCCGAAGAGGCCGCTTCCCGCCAACTCGCCCGAGCGGATATCCATATCGGCCACGCCGGGTTCGAACTGCTCATATACCATCGGCCACGCAACACCCTTGCCCGTTGCCTTCTGGCGATATGCCTCCTCCACGGCAGCGATTGCATCCTCGATCGTCAGCACCTTGGAAACTTCCTCGGCCGAAAGCACCACCATCTGCCCCATCATCGCTCCTTTCAGCGAAAGCTTTAGGTTGCTTCACTGTACGGTTTAGTAACGATGCCGCCAAGGATCATTTCTTGTTGAAATCTACAACGATTCTCAATTTAATTTTTCGTTCTATCAGCAGGTATTTGAATTATTTCTCGCATCAACGACATACGGATGTGCGATTATCCTATTTATACCTATACTTATTGTAGTGATTCACAAGGTGATGTTGATGCTATACACCATCTCGGACTTCTCACGGGAATATGAGGGGTCGGTCCGTCTAATCGCCGGCAGCGATGGCATCTCGCGTGCCGTCTCCGGCGTTGGGATCCTCGATTATGAACTCATGCCCGGCCTCAAGAACAAGTACCAGCGCGTCAACTTCAGCTCAGACGAGATCGTCCTCAGCACCTTCCTCTATGCGAAGGACGACCCGTACCTCATCACTGAAGCCGTGAAATACCTCGTCGCCAAGGGAACGAGCGGTCTCATCATCAAAAACGTCCTGCACATCCCGATTCCCGACCAAGCCATCCGCTACGCCAACGCGCGGCACTACCCGGTCTTTCTCACGACCGACGACTCACTGTTCTTTGACAGCGTCATCTATGAGGTCAAACGGCATATCGAGCAGCTCGCGTCCATCGACTTCGCACAGCGCGAGATCGATGCCCTGAGGACAGACGTATCGCCCGAGTCCATCTGCCGACGCATCCGAGGCCTCAACCCGTCATTTCTGGACGAAGCGGTCGCCCTGTTCGCATCGTTTGCAGAGTCCCTCGACCCGCGCACGTTTTTGCAAATCGAACGTCTCTGTGCAAAATCGACCCTCGCCGGATGCCACAACATGCTGGCACCCTATGACGGAGGATTGCTATTCGTAGCGACAAGCGACTCGGAGCAGACGCTCGATGTGGAGCGAATCGTGCAGGCGCTCACGGAGCTCATCGAGGCTAGCGGCATCGATGGCGGAGCGGAAGGGCTCGGCATCAGCGATATTCTGTTTGGAGACGAGGCGGTGGCGCAGGCGATCTCGCAGGCGATTTACGCACAGCGCCTATCTTGTCAACGAGCCGAGGGTCCCGTCCGCTATACGCAGCTCGGCATCCTGAGAACCGTGATGCCTTTTGCGGAAACCCCGGAGATGCGATCGTTCTCGGAGGCGATTCTCTCGCCGATACGCGAGCACGACAGTGAGCATGGCAGCGAGCTGGAATCCACGCTCGCCGCATTCATCGAGAACGACCGACGTATCGAGCGAACCGCCAAGCAGACTGGCCAGCACCCGAACACGATTCGATATCGCCTCGATAAGGTGACGGCTCTCACCGGACTGAGCTACAAATGCGCCCCGGAGATGGAGCAGCTGTCGCTCGCCTACGCCATCGAACGCGCTCGCTCGCTTCAGTAAGCCCACCCCACCTTGAGGTTAGGAACGGCGGGCACGGAGCTTTTCGTAGCCGTCGGCGAAGAAGGCGACCGTGGCGGCGTCGGCCTCGGCGGCGTCCGTCTCGGTTGCGGGGACCACGCCGTGCTCGTCGCTCACCAGGAACAGCGCGCCCTTAAGCTGCGCGGGAATATCTACGCGCGTGACCGGGATGCCCTTGGTCTGGGCCAGCTGCTCGATGAGCGTCGCCGTGCCGCACAGGCACTCGTCCGCCGGCGCCACAAAGGCGAGCTCGCCGTTGTTGACGGCGGCGAGCAGCTCGGGCGCCACGCCGGTCTCGTCGGCTTCGGAGCGGGCCTCGGCGGAGCGGGCACGCAGCGCCTTGGCCGACGTATCGGCGAGCGGCTCGTACTCCCCCACTGTCATGGCGGCGTTGCCGTTGATGTCGATCACCAGCATGAGCACACCGTCGTGTGCGGTGTAATCGCCCTCGGCTAGTGACCACTCAACGTGCTGCTTGGCCCAGCTGAGCATGTTATGGGTAAGCGGCTCGCCCTGCACCAGACGCTCGGACAGTGCACGGATGTGGCGGTTGAGCATGGGCACCTTTTTGTTGGACATGCGCCAACGGCAGACAAGCGCGGGCTTGTCGAGCGTAAACTTCTCGACCGCCTCCTGATTGGCGCAAAAGTCCTCGTACGCACGCTGATCCTCGGCATTGCCAAACAGCTCGACATCATCAATCTGGGGCATGGTTGTACCTTTCGTGTTAGTCATTCCGTCCTCTTATACCAAAAAGACGGCCCTCCAAACGGAGCAGCCGTCTTTTGCAGAGATTATTTTGACGATATGGTCAGGCGACCGAACAGTTTAATGGGATAGAGAAACATCCCATTAAGGGTTTTCCAAGTGCCCGAGATTGCCCCGAAAGAGGAGCGCCGCGTACTAAATGTACGCAAGCGACGGTTTGAGGGGCAAGGTCGGGTGCTTGGGAAAGCCTCTAGTGCCTAAAATGCCTAGCTCCGGTGAAGACCATCGCAATACCATGCTCGTTGCAGGCCTGGATGCTCTCGTCGTCGCGCTTGGAGCCGCCGGGCTGGATGATGCAGGTCACGCCGTGCGCGGCAAGCACGTCGACGTTGTCGCGGAACGGGAAGAACGCGTCGCTTGCACAGGCAAAGCCGCCCTTCTCCACGCCCTCGCGCTCGCAGAAGTCCTCGGCACGCCCGCAGGCCAGCAACGCGGAGTCAACGCGGTTGGGCTGACCCGGGCCCATGCCAATGCCGGCCTTGCCCTTGGAGACCAGGATGGCATTGGACTTAACGCCCTTGCAGACCTTCCAGGCAAACTCGAGCTCGGCCATCTCGGCGTCGGTGGGCTTGCGGTCGGTGGGGAACGTAAAGGTCGCGGGGTCCTCGGTCACGTGGTCGACCTCCTGCACCAGCATGCCGCCGTCGATGGAGCGCAGCTCCACCTGGGCGCCGTGGTCCACGCCGCCGGTAGCCAGCACGCGCAGATTGGGGCGCTTGGCCATGCGCTCGAGCGCCTCGGCGGTGTAGCTCGGGGCGATGATGACCTCGACGAACTGCTTGTTCTGATCGGCAAAGTGCTCAACCAGCTCAAAGGGAACCTCGCGGTTGCAGGCGATGATGCCGCCGAAGGCGCTCTTGGGATCGCAGGCAAAAGCGCGGTCGTAGGCGGCCGTGATGTCCTCGGCAACGGCGGAACCGCAGGGGTTCTGATGCTTGAGGATCACGCAGGCCGGCTCGTCGAACTCGCGGACCAGGTTCCAGGCGGCATCGGCGTCCAAATAATTGTTGTAGCTGAGCGGCTTGCCCTGGATCTGCTCGGAGCCCACAAGCGGGAACTGCGAGCTCGCGGTGTTCTCGCAGCCCTCGGCAAAGCGATAGACCGTGGCCTTCTGTTGCGGGTTCTCGCCATAGCGCAGGTCGTCGACCTTCTCCAGCGAGATCTCGAGCTTGGCAGAGGTGTCCGCCACGTCGCTTGCCTGAGCGGCAAGCCAACGGGAGATAGCCGTGTCGTAGGCGGCGGTAGTCTGGTAGACCTTCACCTGCAGGCGGCGACGGGTGGCAAGCGTGGTGCAGCCGCCAGTCTCGTGCATCTCGGCTAGGACGGCGTCGTAGTCAGCCGGGTCAGAGATGACGGTAACGCTCGCAGCGTTCTTGGCGGCAGAGCGCAGCATGGAGGGACCGCCAATGTCGATGTGCTCGATGGCGTCCGCAAAGGTGACCTCGGGGTTGGCGACGGTCTTCTCGAACTCGTACAGGTTGACGACGACCAGGTCAATCAGCTTAATGCCGTGCTGAGCGGCCTCCTGCATGTGCTGCTCGGAATCGCGGCGGGCCAGCAGCGCGCCGTGAACCTTGGGGTGCAGGGTCTTAACGCGGCCGTCCATCATCTCGGGATAGCCCGTGAACTCCTCGATGGGGGTTACGGGAACGCCCGCGTCCTCGATGGCACGAGCCGTGCCGCCCGTAGAGATGATCTCGACGCCAAAGTCATCGACCAGCGTCCGTGCGAAATCGACGACGCCCGTCTTATCGGTAACCGAGATCAACGCGCGTGCGATCTTCACATCAGATCCCATGCAGTCCTCCTGTCTGGTACGCCGCCGTGCTCTGTGAGTCGGTGATACGTCGATCTGCAGCGCTCGCGCAGCGGCATTGAAAATACTGATTTAATGTAGCGCATCGAGCGCATCGATGCACCCCGCAACGCACGGCTGTGCAGAAAAAGTTTGCGAGCGAAGGGGATGGACACGGCATCGGGCACGGTGAGTTCATGGAACACAGGGGCACCATAATTAGATGCCAATGGCGTGGTAGAACTGTGCTCGATATGTATCCGCAATAGAAAGAGGCACCATGGTCTCGCGGGTTCTCTACCGACCGTTTGATACCGAAGATTTCGACGCCATCGCACTGATTCTGCAGCAGCTTTGGCATAACAATTCGGATAACGATGAGTACAACCGCCTCGAGGCCGCGTGCGACCTCGCCTATTGCCTTTCGTCATCGACGTTTTCGCAGGTTGCCGTCATCGACGGTCAGGCGCGTGGCATTGCGCTCGCGCGTGCGGGACAGAGCTCCGGCGCCACCGTCAAGGAACATTGGATGGATACCGAGCGTACACTGCTGTCGCAGATGCGTGAGCTAGAACCCGAGTCGTGCGCCGAGTATCTCTCGTTTGTGCGCGCCACCATTCGAACCAACAACCGCCTGCTCGAGAATAGCCCACTGCCGCATGACAATGAGGTCACGCTGCTCGCCGTCGACCCTGACGTCCATGGCCTGGGCGTGGGATCGGTGCTGCTCGACGCCGCAATCTCACATCTGTCCTCGTGCGGGGCGACCAGCGCACACCTGTATACCGATTCCAACTGCTCGTGGAAGTTCTACGAGCTGCACGGCTTTAAGCGCACGGCCACGCACCGCGCCAACCGCGAAGAGCGCCGTCACGACATGCCGCGTGAAAGCTTTCTCTACGAACTCGACCTAACAGCCTAGCCCAGGCAGCCACACCTAGTCATTTAAGTCTGTCCCCAATGAGTAGCCTTGGTGATCTGCAAATAGCTGTGGTCAAAAAACATCAAATATGAGTACTGTTACCTTTTTAGTAGCAGCGATTTGGGGCATTTTTGATGCTTGTAGGCATGACGACCAGCTGCACGAGCTGACGTAACTCCCCAAATGTTTAATAAAATGGGCTCCTAACGAGAAGTACTCTCATTAGGAGCCCATTATTATGTGCAAACATATGTGACCAACGCAGCAACAGTACTCATATTTGGCATTTTTTGTCCACTGCCCCTTGCGCGAAGGTCCTCAGCGGAAAGTTTGACCCGTTTCGATGCACAAAAAAGGGATGAATCTTCCCTGGCAACCGCCCAGAAAGATCCACCCCAAAGCAAGCGCTCACTAGAACGTTCCGCCGCCGCCTCCGCCGGCGCCGCCACCACCGCCGCCAGAGAAGCCGCCGCCGCTGCCGCCGCTCGAGCTATCGGAGCTCGAAGCCAGCTCGCGGATGGTCTCGTGGTACACATCGTTGAACGAATCGAGCGGGGACTCGTTGCCGTAGTGATGGTAATACCACCAGTAGCAGGGGTAGTTGTCGTAGAAATCGTCGCTGTTGCGCAGGTCCGCAGGCACGGCCTCGGCCAGCTGTCGCAGCACTTCTTTCGAAACGCCCAGGGCAACGCCCATCACCAGCAGCTTGTTCCACAGCACCAGATCGCCCGGGACGGCTTCCTTTAGGCGTGTGAAATCCTCGAGCCAATGCTTGAGCGCCTTGCAGCGAGCCGCCACCTCGGCGCCCTCCGGCGTGTAACGGCGGAAGGTGCAGCTCAGGACAAAGCCCACGATCGTAACGGGGATCGAGATCATAGCGGCACCGACGTTGGCGTCCGCAAAGTCGGTATAGAACAGAGAGCCCAGAATGCCAAAGACAATGATGATGCCGAGAACCAGGCCGGCCACCATCGCGATAGTGCCATCCGATGCGATAAACTCGCACTCCTCCAGCTTGCCCTTAACCGTGCTCTGATAGTCCTCGAGCTTGTCGCCAACAGATTCAGTACGCTCGCTGGCATACTCCTCCAGCTCGCTAAACGTGCGCGAACGGACGCCGTCTTTATCGGGCTTAACGCCAGCGAAGAAGACCTTGAGCACGTCGCGATCGATGCCGTCCTTCTTGGCAGCCTTCCAGGCCTCGTCGGTCACTGTGATGCGATACGTCTGCTCCTCTTTTTCGCGACGGAGCAGACCCTTCTTCTTGGTCTCGGTCGCTTCTTCCAGCTTGATCACGCGGTCGTCGGTCAGCTTCATCAGCGTGGCGATATATGCCTGATCGGGCACGTCGTTCCAGCTCATAAGAGTTGCAAGCACCGCGGGATGATCGGCGGAGGGCACATCGCGGAAGTACTCGTCCTGGAAGAGCGGCTTGGGCTTGGGCCTGCGCAGCTTGAGCATCACGATTACACCGGTATAGGCAACCGCCACAACAACACACACCACGGCAATCGCGCTGGCAACCGCACGCGCGTGCTCACGGCGGGCGTTAGCTTCGTCGGCCCATTCCTTCTCTTCGCTCAGGATCGTTGACATGCGCTCTTCGCCCGAAGCGGCAAGCTGCGGCACCCAGTCGCTAGGGAAGGCGATGCGTGCCTCGGCGAATTCGCCCTGGTGCACGCAGGGAATGGTATAGGTGACCATGGGCTCGTCCGCATCGAGCGACACGTCGCCCGTCAGCGGGCCGTGGCCCCATGCGCGGAAGTTATCGCCCTTGACGGCAGCCGTCCCGGCAGCGGCATTTGCAAAGTAGACCTCCATCTCGACGTCATCGGAGTCCGCCGACCAGCCGTCGCCGACGAATTTCCAGTAGAGCTCGGCGGTATCGGCCCAGTTCATAACCGCACCGGTCATGGAATAACTCACGTAGTAGATTGCGCTGTCGCCGCTCTCGTGAGGGCTGAACACCTTAATCTTTACGCCGTCGTCGGACTGTTCCACCGTGTAAACGCCGTCGTCGCCTTTATTTGCGCTGTCGACCTTGTTAAACGCAGTGTCGTCTTCCTCGACGCTCAGCACATTGACGACCACCGAGCCGCCTTGCTGGTTAGAGCCTGTATTGATATCCCAATACACGCCGTTAATGTCATCGTCGAAATCGAACTGGCGTCCCTCGACAACGGTCAGCGAGCCATCGGCCTCAACCGTGGCACCGATATAGGTTTGGCTCATGGAGTAGCCGTCGGCGTGCGCGACGGCAGGCAGCAGCAACAACGCAAGCGCGACGAGTGCGCAGACGGAAGCGAACCGCGCAAACAGGCGGCGCTGCCGACAGGGCTGGGCAACGGGGGCGTTCATAGGCACATCCTTTGTCTGTGGTACCAGTAGCGTCATTGTCCCACGTTTGCGGGTTCATGTGACGAACATCTAAGTCAGCGGAGCGTCAAAACGGGACAAAAGTCACGCCCGCCGCCGGCACCTGGTGACGTTCCCTATCTGCCGGTAATCTGGAACACTCCTTGGCATAGCCCGCTCCGGCAATAGATACCACTTCATAGCTCCATCACAGGTGTAGCGGCTTTGTGTGGGCGCGGCATTCGCTGATTGAGCCGCCAGTTGAGGGGCATAAAGCAGTTGAGCGAAAACGGTTTGCCCCTTTGCCGTCCGCTTGAGGATCATGTCCCCCTTTTCCGCGGAAACCCCGGCAGTTGCGAAGAGCTGCCGGGGTTTCTGTCGTTTGAGGGCTAGATTGATTGACGACGATTAAGGCGCCGAGCCGGTGGTCCGGCACGCGCAACGTGTGGCCGCGGCAACTTGCGAGCATCGACGACGCCTCCCCTCACCTCACCCCGCGCTATACTCGTCCGCATGGATATCAACGCATGCAACATAGCAACGCCCGCCGTGGCCACGTCGACGGCGACCAACAGCAAGCTCGTCCCCGCCCCCGCGCCTGTCGTGGGCCGTTTTGCCCCGTCACCCTCGGGCCGCATGCACCTGGGCAACGTGTTCAGCTGCCTGTGCGCGTGGCTTTCGGCCCGCAGCCAGGGCAGCAGCATCGTGTTACGCATTGAGGACCTGGACGATCGCTGCAAGCGCCCCGAACTTGCCGCTCAATTGATTGACGACCTGGCCTGGCTGGGGCTGGAGTGGGACGAAGGCCCCTACTACCAGCACGACCGCCTGGACTTGTACGAGGACGCCCTGCACCAGTTGCAATACGCCGGCCTCACCTATCCCTGCTTTTGCACACGCGCCGAGCTCCACGCCGCGAGTGCACCGCACGCGAGCGACGGCACGCCCATCTACCGTGGCGCCTGCCGAAGTCTTTCGGCCGAGGAGGTGGCCCGCCGCAGCGCCCTGCGCGCGCCGGCCACACGTCTGCGCGTGCCCACCGTCGACGACCTCGCAGACGACGTGATCGAATTTGTGGATCGCACGTACGGCGCCCAATGCGAAGCACTCGCCACCGAGTGCGGCGACTTTTTGGTGCGCCGCAGCGACGGCGTGTTTGCCTATCAGCTAGCCGTGGTGGTCGACGACGCTGCCATGGGCGTCACCGAGGTCGTGCGCGGATGCGACCTGCTGGGGTCCACGCCGCGCCAGATCTATCTGCAGCACCTGTTGGGACTGCCCACGCCGCACTACGCACATATTCCGCTGCTCATGGCACCGGACGGCCGCCGCCTTTCCAAACGAGACCGCGATCTGGACCTGGGCGAACTCCGCGCCCGCTTTGGCACGCCCGAAGCGCTGCTGGGTTGGCTCGCCGGACAAACAGGCATCGCGCCGGGCACCACGCCGCGCTCTGCCGAGCAGCTGGTCGAGCATTTTAGCTGGGATGTTATCCGCAAGCACAGGGAGAACATTACCGTAACGGCTGAGTAATCAGGCACCCCACCCCTACGCAACATCCCAGGGCTGGAGCTCGTCGCCCAGGCGAACGATGCAGTCGTAGAGCACGGTATGGCGCTCGGCCGGGTTGGCATCCCGATGAAAATGCCCGTAGTACCAGCGCTTGTAGTCCAAGCGGTCCTCCAGCTCATCGAAAAACGCCGTAAGCCGATCAACGGCGGGGCAATTCCAGCCGGGCGCCGGATAAAGCGTGGGCGAAAGCATGCGCGTAGAGCAGGTGTGGGTGACCACGTAGTCGACCTTCCAGCCCACGCCGTCGAGCTTTGTCCGCGCCTCCTCAAAGTTGCGCTCGTCCGGCAGCTCCTGCGGCCACCAGCTGGAATACGGAATGCGGTATTCCTTGTCCACGCTCGTGGCGCCGCCCATGGTAAAGACCGTTGAGCCGTCGAGTTCAAAAACCTCGCCGCGCGTCAGGCGCCGTATGGGCGAGGTGTCCGACAGGCGCTGTGTCAGTCCGCCGTGCCACAACTCCATGGGTCGCTCCGCCCAGTGGTCGAAACGTTCGTGGTTGCCGTCGACGAACAGCACGGTATAGGGGCGCGACTCCAGCCAAGCGATGTCGGCGCACTCCTCGGCAGAGAAATCCCACGGAAGGCCAAAGTCGCCGGCAATGATGAGATAGTCGTCGCTCGTCAGGCTTTCCCCAAGATCCCAATCGCGCAGCTTTTGCATGTCAGCGCCGCCATGGACGTCGCCCGTCACATAGACCGTCATCGGATCACCACTTCCCTCTTATAGGTTTCGAGATCGCGCTCGACCTGCTCGTCGCCCGTGGCGTTGACCCACCACGGCCACTTAACGCAACACACCGGCTCGTCTACCTGTGCAAACCACGACTTGAGCTCCTCCAGGCTCACCGGGGCGTAGCCGTTGGCGTCCACGCCCACGTCGTAGCGCAGCAGCCCCTGCCGAAGGTTGAACTTGTTATACGCGTCGCCACAGCTGTGGATATGCCCGTGCAAATGCCAGCCGCCGTGCGACATACCCTGCCAGTCGACCATGGGATAGTGGCTCAGCACGATTTTCTGACGGTCGATCTTGAGCACGCAAATGGGCGGCTCGACGATAAAAGCATCCGCCACCGCAGGCTGCGTCCAGTCTTTATCGTGGTTGCCGGGCAGCAGATGGATGCGCTTGCATGCAATGCTTTTGCGCAACTCGTAGGCATCTTGGACCGTCATCTTAAAGCTGAAGTCACCCAAAATGTAAAGCTCGTCATCCGCAGCGACCTTGCTATTAATGCTAGCGACCATGGCGTCGTTCATCTGCCCAACAGTCGACCAAGGCCTGTCGGCGAGCCGCAGCATGTTCTCGTGCCCAAAGTGGGTATCGCTGGTAAACCAGATCATGGGGACCTCCTAACGCTCTTGCTCAAAATAGTCACTCGCCGTCTCATCCTGCCCATCGGCACATCGCGCTTCGATCGGCACGATATCTTGGTAGATAAGGCGATGCTTGTCATCGCGCCATTCATCGTCATGGTAATGGCCAAAGAACCAGGTGCGGTAGTCGAGCCGCCCGTCGAGCTCGCCCAAAAAGGCCTGCAGCGAATCGTCGTAGAACTCGCGATTGCACTCCATGCACAGCTCGTCAGCCAAATCGACCGGCGCCTCGTGCGTCACAACATAGTCGACCTTCCAGCCCGCGCGATCGAGCGAGGCGCGACAGTGTTTGATCTCGCGCTCACTCGGCATCTCCTCGGGCCACCACGTCTTTCCCTCCTGACGCCACTGTTTGTCATGGCTCGCGGCGCCACCCATGGCGAGCACCGTGGTCCCCGTGATGTCGAACACCTCGCCGCGCATCAGGTGCAGCACGTGCGGGCGAACCTCGTGAACGAGGCCCCCGTTCCACTCACGCATTGGCAGCCCCGCCAGCAGATGATGGTTCTCGTGATTGCCGTCGACAAAACACGTGGTCCAGGGCTTGGACTCAAACCAGTCGAGCCAGTATTTGTCGGTGTTCGAGCCGCTCCATATAAAGCCAAAGTCGCCGGCAACGATGACAACGTCATCGCGCGTCAGCGTTCGACCCAATGGCCAAACGCGCGACGAGAAGCGACTCGCCCCATACTCGGCAACACCGTGAACGTCTCCGGTAACGAAAATAGACATCAAACAACACCTCCGTGCTGTGCGACTCTGGACAAATCAATGGAAGAAATTGCAGGCCGGGCCGGCATCTGTATCCCTTAGGGCTTACCCTTCGTTCTTCCATCCAAACGGATCAAACACCCAAAAAACTAGATCGAGCACACTGTTGGCGGGCAGCATGTTGGGCAGGGCGTCTTGCCTCGCTTGAGTGCAGCCGCTAATGGTACGCTTGTTTTAATGGCGTTTTGAGGAAGGCTTTTGCACCCCGTAGAACGGTGGTAAATCTTGCCGTTCTTAGTGACGATTACCTTGATTTTTGAGGTATCCACGCTGCGGGGCTCGATGGGCGCAGCCACCTCTTGACGAGCTGGCGCTGTTTTCCAAGGCTTGCCTCTCGAAAAACCAAAATCGCAGAATCGATTGATATAGCTGTCGAAACATCCATCGAACAGCAACCCCGTTGCCAGCCCCGCCATGAATCCGCAGGCGATCGCGGCCTCTCCTCTTATTTGCATATATCCCTCCTTAATCAATCTTGAAGAAAAAGGCGGCGCGCGCCGCAGAGCCCATGCCCCTGCGGTGCGCGCCAAAAACAGCGCGCTTCCCTGTCCCTAACGGATCAGCTGGCGGCGCTTATCGGACAGGAATACGCCGGCGGCCACCAGGACCGTGCCGCCGATCACGAAGGTCTCACCCAGCAGCTCGGACGCATCGCCCGTGGCGGGCATCGCCGTCTGCCAAGTCGTGGCCTCCGCATGCTTGGCCTGGTACGTCACTTGCGTGACGGGCTGGGTCTGCTCGCCGTTTCCGCGGTCGGCGGCCTCTTGGCGAGCGATCTCGGCGTTAAGCTCGGCAATAGCCTGGTCGAGCTCGACCTTGGCGGCGGTGTAGTTGGCGAGCGCCTCCAAGTATGCCGGCGCCACGGCATCCGTCGCAGCCACGGCGTCATCGAGTTCGGCCTTGGCGGTCGCGGCACGCTCGGCGGCATCGTGGGCCGCAGCGATCTTGGCGTTAAGTACCTCGTCCGCATCGTCAGTGCTGCCGTTGACAATGGCTTCGGCAATATTGATTCTGCGCAGGCGGGCAACCGCGGCGGCAGAGGCGTCGCGCGCGACAGTCGCATCCACCACGGCATCGTCAGCCTCCACCACGTCATACTCGGCATCGCTCACGGCCATCGCCGCTGCATCGAGCGCGGCATCGGCAGTCGCTTTGTCCCCAGTGGCCTTGGCAAGTGCTGCGGCGGCATTCTTAAGCTGAGAGGCGCGGGCGGCAGCTGCATCAGATTTTGCCTGAGCCGTTGCCACGACGGCGTCGGCATCGCTTGCAGCCCGCTGCGCCATATCGAGCTCCACCTGAGTGGCAGCAGCATCGATGCCTGCCTGATCGGCATCGCCTTGGGTGGCAAGAAGTTCGGCCTCCGCCTCGCGCTGATTGGCACGCGCGCTTTCGAGTGCAGACGACGCCGCATCAAACGCACGCTGAGCAGCGGCGATATCGGCTGAGTACGCCGCTAGCTCATCCTGGGCCGCGGCAAGTGCATCCCGTTTGTCGCCAACACCGGCACGAGCGGCGTCCAGTGCGCGCTTGGCAGCAGCCACCTTGCCCTTGGCAATGTCGAGCTCGCCAGACTTGGCGGCCACGGCGTCCTGCGCTGCCGCAACAGCGGCGTTGGCAGCGCTCAAATCGGCGCGGGCATCGCTGACGGCACGCGCGGCGGCGTCAGCTGCAGCCTGCTTTTGCGCCACGGCAGCCTGGGCCTCCGAGGCCTTGGTTGCCGCGACATCAACGTTAGCGGCAGCGCGCTCAACCTGGGTTTGCTTTGCTGCAACGGCCTGCGATGCTGCACTCACCTTGCTGCCGGCATCGTCGGCAACGCCCTGCGCCACAGCAAGCTCCTTGCGTGCCGCATCCACGCCCTGCTCGGGATTTGCCAACGAGTCACACCACGCATTCAACGCAGCCTCATACTCTGCAACCGTCATCGGATTGAGGTTATACGGCTTATACCATTGACCAGAATATACAAATGTTTGCGCCTGTGTACTCCCGTACAGCATCCCTCGCGTGCAAACGCCCATGCCCGTCACGGTGTAATCGGGGTTGATCACGTTGATGTAATGTCCGACCGAAGGGTTTGGTCCACCGTGCAGTGCGGCGTAGTTATCAATCTGGGAGCTATGCGCTGTATAGAAATCGTAAGCGGCCTTTCCCGTAAGGCCCGACGCGCCCAGCGAGGCGGCGGCAGCATCAAAGATGGCCTTCTCCTGATCGACCCACTGCTTAAACGGATTGCTTCCGTAGTTCCACGCCACATTCTCGCCCACGTTAAACTGCTGAGCGTGCGCGACCTTCGTATCGGAGAAGTTCGCGTCGGCGATGGCGGTCGCCATCATGGCATATGTCACCTTGAGCTCGCCTAGGCCAACGCTTGCGCGATACTCGTTGCACGCTTTGAGCCACACAACCGCCTGCTTCATATTGGTCAGGCTCGTCGCGTCGACTTCCTCGCCCACCTTGTTGTAGCCAGCGAGTTTGCAGTTGAGGATGATATCCGCCGCATCGTCGGCACCCACACTCTTAAAGAATGCGATGGCACCCTGGCGGTAGTTCTCCGCCGATGCATTCGCCGTTGCCTGAGCGGCATCGAGCTTTGCCTGGGCCTGAGCCACAGCCTGGTCGGCCTGCTGCTTTTGGGCCTTCGCCTGATCGAGCGCCTTGTCGGCAGCGTCTTTCTCGTCCTTGGCCGCCGAAAGCTTGGCCTGGGCATCGGCCAGCTCCGTGAGCGCACTGGCATGATCGGTCTTGGCCTGGTCAAGAGCGGCGTCGGCAGCGGTCTTGGCAGCAGCGGCGGCATCCAGCTTTGACTGGGCATCGGCAGCGGCCTGCTGCTGATCGGCAACTGCCTGCTGAGCAGTCTGAACCTCGCCCTCGGCGGCGGCAACGTCCTGCTCAGCGGCAGCAAGCTCGCTCTCGCACTTCGACTGCGCGGCCTTGGCGGCCGTCAGCGCTTCGGACGCAGCAGCCACCTTTGCCTTGGCGGCCTCGTACTCCGGGCCCGCGGCGCCCTGCTCGGCTCGATCCAGATCGGCCTTGGCCGCGTCATAGCTCGTCTGCGCGGCATCCACGTCCGCATCTGCCGCGGCCTTTGCCTGCTGAGCTGCCGAAAGCTTGCCCTGCGCGTCCTGCTGCTTGGCAGCGGCGGCAGTGGCAGCGTCTTGAGCATCCGAGAGCTTGGCCTGCGCATCAACGACCTGCTGCTTCGCCTGTTCCAGGTCACTCGCAGCCTGCCCTGCGGCAGCCTGGGCGGCAGCTACAGCCTCGGGCGTAGCATCGGATGCAGCAGCCTGTGCGGCCTCAAGCGCAGACTGGGCATCACGGGATGCCCTCTGGGCAGCAGTCAGGGCTTCATCCTTGTCCGCCAGCTCCTTCTTGGCAGCATCGAGCGCAGCCTGAGCGTCCTCAAACGCCTTGACATCCTGATCGGCCTTGTCCTGCGCAGCTCCCAGCTGCTTTTCCAGCTCGGCCGAAGCAGCGGAGGCCGCGCTATCGCTCGCACCGCGGGCCGCGTCATAGGCGCCCCGCGCCTGCTGCTGGTTGACGGCGGCAGCATCGTAGGGAGCGGCAGCCGCTTCCAGATCGGCCTTGGCGGTAGCAGCTTTAGCGCGCGCCGCATCAACTGCAGCCTGCAGGTCGGCGACCTTTTGCGCTGCAGACACGGCACCCGCGCCAGTACCGGCGGCCGCAGCGCTCGTCAGCGGCGACATCACCGCAGCCGTTGCGCCCGCGGCGCCAATGCCATCCGCACCCTGCGCCGCCGCGGTCAGAGGCGACAGCAGCGAGCCGCCCGTCATGGCAATCGTCGCCGCAGCAACCGTCGCCACGCGCCCAGCCGCCCTGGCCTTACCCAAGGCCTTGCCGTTCATGTCCTTGTTCATGTTCTTGCTCATTGCCGATTCCTTCCCACGGTGAGCCGTTGTTTGACACAGATAGTCGATCTAACTTGCCCCGCTAAAAAGAGGTGATAACGGGGTAATTAAATTGAGCGAATTGAATCGTGATGAAACTGATCTCCGCAAAAGCCAAACTCATAGTTCCGCTCGCGCTCAATCTCATCTAAATACTCGAGTTCTTCGCCGCATGGCTTCTCTTCATCTAGAAATACAAGCCCGTTCTCTGCGCGAGAACCGACAGTGCAACCAAGGATAGTCTCGAGATTAATGTAACTACTATTATCGTTGTTAAAGGAGAAACTGCTGGTGCTCATGCTCAAGTCCCGTCTACATAAACTCAAATTGCTGTGCTTGGCCTCTTTTAGAGACCCCATCTCATACGCTATGACTGCAGTATATGCGCTCCGCTTGTATGTTGCAAGAACAATTTTATTTTTCTAACGCATATAACGGATGTTCATTTCTGTAAACCGCCTCGCTCTCCCCCGCCGCTCCCTCACTTGTTTTGTTACATGTGTTGAATACCATCCCGTACGGACAAAATCTCACGCAGGGCGGTTAAGACAGTGGCGTCCATGCCACCAGAGAAAATAGAAGAAAGGAAAGAGAAGCAGTCGGCGATTACTCGCACGAAGCGAGCAGCTTCTCAAGATCACACTCCAATGCCTCACGCTCCTCAACGTCCATCACTGCAAGGGCGACACGCATCAGGGACACCTCGGCGGCAAGCTCCTTAACCTGGTCGGGGCGTTTGCTAAAGTGGTCGTAAATCCGCAGGGCCTCCCCGGCCGCCAGGTACTGCCACTTTTCCAACGAAGGCTTTTCGGACCTGCTCATGGCATCGACCCACTCGCCAAGACCCTGAAAACCGTTGCCCGTAGTCGTGCCGTTCATAACCACATCGAGCGGGCTCAGCAAGCAATCGGGCGTTTTTTTGTACACCAATTTGGTGAGCGTAAGCACCTGGGCAAGGTTGCGATACTGTTCCTTGTCGGCATAGAGCACGTCGTTGTAGCAGGCGCAGGCCTTAAGCAGCTCGTGGGCGGCAATGCGCTCCGGCCCATCAAACGGAACGCCGCGCAACAACACCCCAGCAAGATCGAATGCCTTGCCGCCCTGCACGATCTTGTCGAGCGCCGAGCCGTCCACCAAATCCGCCAGCCAAGCAAACTCAGGCTGATACGGCTTATGCTCGTCCTCGTCCTCATGCTCCATCCAGTTGCTCACCAGCGCAAGGGCTTCAATCTCTCTCCCGTTCAGAAAGGGCGAATTCTTCCCCATCTCTTCCCGCAAAAATCCCCGCGGCTCATGAGAGTGCTCGTACGCAACCGCAAGCTCCCCGTCGCTCACGACCAAGGTCGCACGGGAAATATAGGTATCTTCCCGCATGTCCCTCCAGGCGTACATCATAAGGGGACGCAGCTGACGGAGCATGCCGCGCGCGCCGGCACCTTCCTTAACCGCGCGCTTCGCCGCAAGGCGAGCAGCATCTGCCATCAGCTCCATCTTGGCGCCATTTCCCATCATGTTGTTGTACTTGGGCAGGTACTGTTCATACGCAATCTGGACCAGATCGTCCACGCTCAAGGCGTTAAAGTTAATCACCGAGCCAATGCGCCCGCACAGCTCGGACATAATACCCCAAGTCTCAACATCCTCGATGGTCGCACTGTCTCGCAGCTCGTTTGCCGATTTTGCGGCGGTGCGCACGGCGGCATACGAGGATCCGAAGCCGACCGTGGTGCCAGACTTGTCACTCAGGCGCTTGCGCACCAGAGCATCCAAGCCCATAAAGGCGCCGCCCAAAATGCAAACAACCTGATCGAGGTTGAGCGTCTTAATAGCCGCACTCTTGGAGGTATCACATTCAAACGGCATCTCCCCGCCTTCCAAGAGCTTAAGGAACGACTGCGATGGACTAAAGCTCGATGCAACTTCGCCCCCATCGGGCTCGGCACGAACCGCCTTGTCAAACTCGTCAAAGAGCACCAAGCAAATTTCGCCGGGATTGGCAGCCTGATAGTCCGCGACCTGCGACAGGCAGTTGCTCATGCTGGCACCGCGCCAGCCCTCGCCCGTCATGGTGGAGACATCGAACACGAACAGTTTGAGCCCCGCGGCATCTGCCACGGCCTTGATGGTGTGGGTTTTTCCCGTGCCGGTGGAACCCATCACCAAAATGGCAGCGGGCGAAAGAACGTCGCGCGGGTCGGCGCCGCGTGCCAACATCACGCAGCGGTTGACCTCAAAGCTCAGCGCCGTCACAAAGGCCTCCAAGCTTCCTTCGTGGCCAATAACACTCTGACGCGTCTGCTCCACCAGACGCGTAGGCGCAATTCGATTGAGCAAGTCCTGGTAGCGATCGATGTTTCGATACTGCTTCTGAGTCATGGGCGCCTTCCTTTCCATATTGGTTTTCTTTCCTTCGATGTGGGCCGAGCCCTTAAACCACTACAGTGCCAGCGATGTCGCCGACTCCAGATAGATCACGTTGCCCGGCTGGGTAAAGACCGGAATGTGGTAGAGCAGCTGCAAAATGCCCTGCTTGAGCAGCGGAAACAGTGTGGGATGCAACACTTCGTACATCAGGGCACCAGCCATAAGAGCGGTAAGTACGGCAAGCAGCAGAAGCTTTTGAGCGTTAGAGAATACCGACATGGTCGTTCCTTTCTTTATGCGAGATATTTGGATTGCGTTGTGGGTTAGCGACTCATAGCGATGGCAATGCCAATAACCGTGATAACCACGGGGATCGCAAGCGATGCGAACACAATCCCGGCAAAAAGGCCTACCACCACCGCGCACACGACGATGACCAGTGCTGTGGGCACAAGCGCGAGCAGAGGAGTAACCACGCAGGCAGATGCAAAGCGAAGCCCGTGGAACAAGCACTCATGAGGGAATAAAGCCTTGAGAACTCCTTCGACAATTCGCCACTCGACAATCGTTCCGACTGTTAAGACAACAGCCCAAAGCAGATAATCATTGGCGCGGGAATCCGAAGCCATCTTTCCGGTAACGCCAGCCCACCAATCAAATGCGGCGGCACAGCCCAGCAAACAGACGATCGCGCAGACGACGGATGCAAATGCGCCCGCACCCTCAATTGCACCGAGCAGCTCGCACATGTCGGATTCGCGCTCTCCCGTTAACAGCACAATCCATTTGTGGGCAAGCGCCGCAACGACCGCCACGCCCAGCACAACCCAGTACGCCCTAAACGCCACCAGGCGCCACGAATGGAGCGGAATCACCGTGTTGCCCTCGCCAATCTCGAACATAAAGCCGCCGAGCCACGTCGTCAGCAAGCACATCATGTCGACGGCGACAACGTACAGCACAACCGCAAAGAGGGTTTGCAGAATCATGCCGAAAATATTCACTGTTGTTGGCTTCTTGAGAGCGTCTGGCTCGATCCTATACGTGTCGTATCCGTTCATTAGCTGTCCTTTCGTTGCTGAAACAACTAGTTGGTTTATCCACTGTAGCTTGATACAACTAGGAGATATGCAAATCTCTTAGTGTTAGTATCTAGCGAAATATTACCCAATGCGTACGGCCTCATACGCACCATTCGATTTTTTTCTTTTTCATTTGAGTGCCCCGTCTGAAAAACGCCGCAACTGCTCTTCTTGTAGACTGAAGGCAATTGAGCCGCGACGGGCCAGTCAGCGAACCGCGCAATATAGGGAATATGCAGGAGGTGCGCATGCTCAAAACTAAAGCAGAATTTGCAACTCTTCGCTTAAACGAAGATCTCAAGCCATATATGAGCCGATATCTATCGGATCTTGTGTCTCATATGGTCGAGAAATATCAGCCTTCGTCGAGAACGAAAAGGCTCATTGAACTGTGCTGTCGCGATTTTGAGTTTTCGAGCGAGCACGTCGATGGCCCCTCGTGGTCTGTTTTGGGGATTGACCTCAAGCGACCTTCGGCCGCCTCGTTTGAGTTTGAGGACCGCGTTTACAACGAAGCAACCGACGAATGGGATTATGTGCCCGCTTGCGTTTGCAAAAACCGAGTCAAAGTCCCGACGTCGACGTTTACTGCCATCGAAGAGAATATCTTTTTATACGACTACGAGCAGGACGCAGCCTCTCACACGTACGAATCAGCACTCATTTACTGCAGGCCCCCCGAGCTACGACCGCTATCCCAATTCCCGGCATCTATCGATGCGGCAAATGCGCGAGTCCTGGATTTCCTCAGAACGCGCTCGAAGCAGCTGCAACGCAGCGCAGGCATCCCCGATCTGCTTTCGGTCACTGAGTGGTACTACATCTTTCTTGCGGCATCCATTGCCTGCTCTCAGTCCCATGCCACGGCCGTCATTCAGATTTCGGACCGTCTGTTCAATCTGGCGCGAGCCGTAGATGGACGTCGCCTTCTTTGTGACCTCGGCCTGCTAAAGAGCATTGTGCTTCTTCCCAACACCATTGCCAAAAAGGCCGAGGGTCGCGCGCTGCTCTTTATTGGCGACGGCGAGCCCAATGATCCGTATTTCCTTTTTGACGGCAGGAGCTTTGACGACAAGCAAATGACCGATGAGATTCTGCACCAGCTCCTCGATTCCGTCGACCGAGCCTACGGCGATCAAAAGAATCCAGTCTATTGGCATCGGCTCGAGGATCAGGGCAACGGCATCTATCCCCTATTACCCAATACAAAGAGCGGATCGTTCGACGAGAGAATGTTCATCCCCCTTGGGTCGCTAGCGCCAATCTACCGCGGCACCGCCCGCAGCGTTGTAACCAAACTGCCCGAATCAGATCCGACAGACAGTTACCAACAGCACGACTGCTACTACCTGTCGCTAAAGCATCTTCATGATGGCGCAATCATTGCCGCAGAAGATGTACTTGAGCGTGTCCCCGATACAGATATCTACGATGTAAGCCGTGTAGACTACGAAGATTTTCGGAAGGCCAAACCGATCGACGCCCGCGAGGCGAGCCTTCTCATATCACGCGTCGGGCCTCCATTCAAGCTTGCCCTCATCACGCCAGGCCACTTTTCTGTCGGTTCTGAGCGCCCCGTGGAGCGCGGTCTTTTGTTTGAGAGCATTGTCCCCTGCGACGCCATGTTCTGCGCTACCTTTGAGGACGAGCTGCTTGCCCAGTTTGTCCTGGCATACCTGTCGTCCGATGAGGGGCAGAAGAAACTGGCGGACACCTCGCACGGAGACGCGCTTGTGCAACTTGCCCCAATGGACCTGCGAAGCATGACCGTGCCTGTTCCCGGGCGAGCGGAGCAGGAGCGCTACGCGCTAGAGTACGAAGCAAAGCAGCGCGCCTACGAGGACGCCCTTAAGCAGGCGGAACATTACGCTGCGAGCAAGGGAACGATGTAGCGACCGAGGCCGGCAGACTGTCCGGACTTTTGCCGACAGTCTGCCGATCAGGCACGCCGTTCAGCGCAGCAGCTAGAGATCCTCAACAGACTTCGAACTGGCTTTGGCCGCCTCTTCGCCCGCGATCAGGTCCCTAACCGTTATATACGCACTGTACGTAGCATCTTCAATCTTTTCCATAACATCAGGGTCGCAAGTTCCCCAAATATCTTTGAGAACTCGAGCCAATCCCCAAGCAGCGCTGAGCAGGACGTCAACGTCCTTTAGATCTAAGTGGCTGACCGTAAAGGGACAGTACTCGCACTCCAACAGATAGGTGTCAACAGCCTCAATTGTCTCAGCCACATACTGCTCAAGATCGGGATGGGGATGGAAGGCGCACAGCGCCTTGTGCGGATCGGTCGGCTCAATCCAATACAGCGTTGTCGCTTCCTCGCATTTCTCGAGCGGATAACGCTCAGCTGCCTTCTCCCAGCTTTCATACCAGGGATCGGCATCGCCGTCCGTCATCGACCTGCAAAGATTAATCGCCGCAGAAACAGTCGCACACGAATATCTATAGCTGGCGTCTTTCTTAAACTCATCATTGAGCTCGACGTCACCAGACAGCTCCGCCTCCATGATAAGGAACGGACCATCCTCATCCGTAATGCTTATGGGATAGTTGTTGCACTCATAGCCCGGATACATTTTGTCTCCAATCAATCGTTCGGACACATTAACAAGCAATATCGAAACCGCGCTCACGCGGAGGACCGTCGTCCTCGCACCAACCTGCAAGTTTTTCTCATCGCATGAAAAGAACTTGCGATTCTTGCAAGTTTTTCTCACGCGGTGACAAGAACTTGCATGGTCGCCCCGCTACCTGCGCCACGAGGCGGCAAGGATAACGGGAAGCCCGGCGATGCACACCACTAAGGCCACGGCTGCGAACGCAAGCACGATGGCCACGCTCACGACGACATAGGCCACGGTAATGAAGGCCAGCGCCAGCAGGCAGGCAAGCAGCTCGGCCACGTAGCACAACACCAGGTTCGAGCTCGCGCGCTTCAGCAGAACGTCGGCGAGGCGGACCAGCTCGACGGCAAAGCCGCTGCCGAAATTGCGTCCGGGGCCCTTGGCAAGGAACCACTTGAACAGGCACATCAGGGCGCAGCCCAGCATCATCATGATGGAAACGGTCCATGCATTGTGCCCCGTCTCGACAAGGCTCTGGTCGCCCACCGCGCTGCCGTTGACGAGCCAGGCCGTTCCATAGCCCATGAACAGCATCGCCAGCAGCAGGCAGGCGCTCACCGCGGCGAGAGAGCGCGACACGCGCCCGCTGAACACCGGAGCCTCGCAGCTGAGCCCAAGGCCCTCGCGAACACGCCAGGCGGCATGGTAGGCAGGGTAGGCCGCGATGAGCGCGGCCACGAGCAGCGACGCCCAATCGGACCCGGGCACAGCCGACGCGTACTCCGCAATCGCGGAGATGGAGAAGGCAGCATGGAACGGCTCGTTCAGAAACAGCGCGACCTCGCCCTTCCAGACGCAAAACGGGGCGGCGACGGAGGCGGTGCCGGCAGCGGCAACCGCAGCAACGGCAACGAGCAGCGCGCCCTGCACGAGTTTGACGACCTCGTCTTTGGCGGTGCGGGACGCAGGCTCAACGGCGCTGGACGAAATTTGAATAGAAGTGTTCATGTTTTCCTTTCAACAGAAATCAAACCGGAATCGCCGGCAACTAGGATGCAGCCTCTAGTCGGCTCCGATTAGAGATTGTTCGCCCACATTGATACCAAGTCGTGCGGACACACTAACAAGCGATATCGAAACCGCGATCTCGTGGAGAGCTGTCGTCCTCAATCCATTCGAGCCCGACGCACTCATCGATCCCTGCATCGGGAACTGACGACCATCTGAACTCGAAACCAAGCTGGTCAAGCTCATCGACTCGCCCACGGATCACTCCGTAAACATCCAACGCATTCTCGAAATCCTCCGAAGACGCGTAGCCTCGCTCGCACTGCCTGCGCATCTGATGCAAGCGACCCATGGCGGCGGCGATAATCTCGCGAAGAGCGATAACCTCGCGCTCGCATACATCAATGTTTCCTTCGTTGAGCTCGATGCGATCGGACATAACGGCCTCCCTGGTTTTAACCCTTTTCGCTTGACTCCATTGAACAACCGCAAACAGCCGCGTAATATGACTTTTATCGCGTTTTAAATTTTGGCTGTTTGGAGCATCAATGCCTAAGTCCGAAAAAGAGGCATTTAGCTGGGGTTTTGAGGCTGGTTTTCTTCGCTCCCCTGTCAATCCCCGTATGCTACTTCTTAACAGGACGCCGGAGATTGATTGTGCCGGCGACGGAAACACATCCGGCAATGCAAGCGCATGGAGTCTCGTCTCCATAGCCAACGACCTATTGCGCGTCGACTTAAGCTCGCTTTTCAACGAAATCGGGGGGCACTTTCGTAAGCGAGCAAACCAGCGCTTTTATATTGATTTGCAGAACGCCATGCGCCAGTCCTCTGCTGCTCTCCACCATGCGCAACACGCTTCGATAGACTGTGTAGCCGAGCAAGACTATGACGATCGGCTCGATCCAGACGATCCCGACCAAGAGCCCACCCAAGCAGAATTGAACGAAGCTGAAATCGCTATCAACCTTCAAAAACAAAAGGAACGCGACCTCGATTTCTTTGCTCCGATATTCGACAAAGCCATTACAAGCCATGCACACGGAGAGATTTCCGGCATGGCCAGATATCTCCTTAAAAATGTCTGTAGACAGTGTGTCATGAACATCACGGCGATTCCCGACTATCGCTATTACAGCTGCTGGATGAACAACAACGCTATTGAGTGCGACGAGATCAACCGCCTGTACCGCGCGGTGATTACAACATCGGACCAACTCAACAAGCAAGAAATGGCGTCCCTCTTCAGCTCCTATCTCCAGCTCGAGTCGAACGACATGAGCATTAACGCTACCAACGGCGAGACCAATCTAACAGCACCGGTGCCGTATGACCGCGACAATCCTATACGCAACTTTCCCAAGGCGAAATCTCAGATAGAAACAGCTTGCGTCTGCACCAATATCGATCTCTTTCGAGCGCTTCTCATTGTTTTTTATCAGGAATGTCTGGAGCTTACCCCGCTGCTTAAAAACACCGAGGCACCTAGCCTGCTCGCGCAAAACGAAGAGTTTTTCCCAGCCGCCATCAAAACAAGCGACCCGCGACAATTTCGATTATTCGATGAGCAGCTGCCGGCAATCATCCGCTTTGGCGAAGCTTTTGTATACGCAGCCAAAAAACACTTGCCCGGAAACGAAACGGCCCAAAAGCTCGAAGAGCATTTGAATGGAATAAAGCGCATGAACAGCGCCCCCTTTATGCAGGCGTTTCGTAAAAACTATCTCGAAGCTATGCGCGAGAACCAGATCTTCGCAAATGGAGACTTCCATACGCATGCAGAGCTTAACGACCAGGAAAACCTCAATAGGCTCGTTGGGCTTCAAGCCGTTATTTCAAAGGCAGGAGAGCTCTACTTCACCGAAGAGGAATGGTCCTTTGCAAGCCTTTATGCCCGCATCCTTCACGAGCTGCTGCTGTGCGGCATTATGCCGATAGCATGCCAAACCTGCGGTTCGCTCTTTTTTCCGACCGGTCCTAACAGCAAGTACTGCGATCGATATAACGCGGCGACCAAGCTCTATTGCAACCCGCGCTTTAACGCCAAGAAGCATCTTGGTCGTAAATCGCCCCGCGATGTCGCGCTTAATATACAGAGAAAGACCGAAACGGCATATGAAAAGGGCCTAACGGATTGTGCCCACTATTTTGAGCGCCTCGGCAGCTTTGTCCTCGATGGTCTTGGCCCAGCATACCAAGCGAACGACCTCATTTCCGATGAGCTCTATAGGACGTGGCTGTCTATCGTCAACCAGCCCAATTGTAGAGCGAAAATCAAGCGGCCGGATAGGCTCGAGTATCCATACCCCGTGCTGTGGTACGGATTTGTCCGCGATGGCAATCGGTATGTACAAGTCGAGTTTCCTGGAGCCGAGTACCCGACGCTTTTTGAATGTTTGAGCCAGCTCGCCGAAAGCCCACAATCAAAGTGCACACTGGATTACAAGGGGCCAGATGAGCATCCATACAGCTCATGGCATGTAAAACTGCACATGTTGTTGGAGATCATTGTACAGATAAATAACGCCGACCACGTGGCGAGGCCCATTCCATTGCTTGGAATCGATGGGCCCGAATATGTCTGGACTGACCCGACCGTCCAAGACACATGGAGCACGCCCGACGCATGCATCTACAGCACCGGAACGATCGATGACCTCAGCTTTACCGTGTATACAAAGGGATATGACCCGGAAAAGCAAGACTGAGCTTGATGCCGCGGCTTTCTACGTGTCCGCGAACAGATTCACTCTTCTAGTCCTTCGAGCTAGCCAAGACACAGCCGATGCAAAGAGGGATAAAGATGATGGCGAGCACAATGCCCCAGGCGGTTAATGTAATCGTAATGATGGATGCAATAGCGCTAGCGATGCCATATCCAAAAATCAACGATGCCGCGCAGGCAAGCATCTCGGCACCATACAGCAACACCATGTTTGAGCTTGCGCGGTCCAGCAAGGCATCCGCGCGGCCGAACCATGCGATAAGGGCTTTGTCGCCACGATAGCGCCCAGGACCTTTGAGCTCATACCATTTGACAATGCACGCCAGGACGCATCCAGAAACAAGCGCAATCGATGTCACCATGAGGAAAAGGCCCACGATCATGAGGAGTTTGTCCCCCGTGACCCCGCCGTCGATATAGCACTCAAACCCACGACATACGGCAAGCACGGCCAAAAGCGAACAGGCGCTCAACGAGCCAAAGCGGCGCGACATCCGTCCGCAAAACACAGGTGCCTTGCAATTGCACCCAGCACCTGCGCAGAGGCACCAAATGGCATGGTATACAGGATACAGAGCAACGAGCACGGCCGCGGCCATCGACACCCGGTCAAGCGTCTCCATTCCCGACACAATATCCTCCGCCGTTGGAGCCTCGTAGGGATGATCGAACAGGTCAGGCGTGAACATAGGAATCTCACCTTTCCAGATGTACGACGGTGCAGTAAAGGAAATGATGCCGTTCACAGCTAACGCCGCGACAGCAATTAGCAACGCGCCTTCGGCAATCTTGGTGATGCTCGACTTGTGAGAGACGGACACATTTTGAATAGAAGTATTCATGATCTTCCTTTCAGAGAGACCCGATTGGTTGGTGATTGAGTTTTGGGGTGATTGGCGTAAAGAACGGGACTGCTTAGAAGTCCCGATAAAACAGCAGGTCGGCTTGACCGCCTACGAAGAAAGAAAGACTAACAAGCTATATCGAGGTCATTACGACTCGAATACTCGACGCCAACGGCGTCATGCGCTGAGATCCGCGCAAGCGAAACCGAACGGACCGGCGAGACCACCGGATAGTCCTCAACGCCCCACTCGAGCTCAAAGCCCAGACGAGCAAGCTCGTCACGACAATTGTCGAGCATGAGCTCATAGGCGCTTTGACGGGCACAGTCTTCAAAGAAGCCGAGCCCGCGCTCCTCAGAAAGGCCCACCTTCAGCTCATCACAGATGGTCATAACTTCGCAAACGATATCTTCAAGCTCATCGCGCTTGGTGGAATTAACCAGTTCAAACAGGGTGCCGTCGAACATTTTCCGTCCTCCTTTGGACTTCTTTCTTGCTCGACTCCTATTGAACACGGCAAAGTGGCACAATGGCACAAAGTATATTTGATTTTGAAAGTTGTGCTGGTTTAAGAAATATGCAAGGTGCCAATTTAATAGCTCTGACCTGGCGTGTTAGGGCTAGCTTCATTCGGTTTGACAGAGATACCTCTTTGCATCTCTGTTGCAAACAACTGACAAACGCAAAACCCGATAAGGATCAAGAATGTGAAGGAGCGGAATTCGAACAGCATTGGTCTGCAAAAGAGCTGTTAAACGAATTCCTAAGAATTGATCTTGAGAAGTTCTTTAACGAAATGTCCTCTTGGTATGCCGAATATCGTAACGCCCATTCAGTGCCCGTTCCACACCGTATCTTTAATTCGCTACGGCGAATACAGCACATTCTAGAAGCTCAATATCTCGAAGGCTCAGATAATAAAAAAGGTGCCACGTGTTTTCCTCCGCTTTGTTCGAGAATAATTGACGCAGGCGATGACCTCGACAAATGCCGTATCGAAAAGGCAGATATAACGCATGAGCTCGCGGAGGCAGTCAAACAAGCGCTTGATTCCGCAATAAGCGGCGGCTATTCGGACGGTATCTACCAGCTCTTCTTCAATGCTTGCTCATTGTGCATCGATTCAGTTTATCTTGATGAAATACCCGATGCCTATTTGCCCTCGAAGGTTTTCTCTCTTTGGGCAATAGAGTGTGGGAACATCGCGAGAGTTACTATTCCGGCTCTTGAGTTACTAAGCAGTAACGATGCCGACGATTCCGTTGCACCTAATCTGGCCAGTTACATTGAAATGGTCTTTGACCTAAATAGAAGGCCCGAGCTCGCTCGCGGAGGCGAGCACTCAATTGTCCACCACCCGCTGGCGCTTAAAACGCCAGAAACTAAAAGGGAGTTTTATAAGACGCACTTCCACGTTCAATTAGTTGATAACCAACTAGCCATCGATATCCATGAGTTGGCAGTAGCCGTTCTTGGCGACATCATCATTGATTGTCTTAGCTTATCCAAGAAGATAAACGAACCTTCTTATCGGGATGACCTCAGCAGCTACGTTTCATTATTCGCGAAGCTGCTTTCTACCGGAGAATCCATCCTGGATGTCGCTAATCAAATTCGCCGTTTTGGGGAACTAACGTCCTCAAAATGCACGAAACATGCAATCGCCGGCCCAATGGTCCAGGACCTCAATAGCCTCAACTCTCTGGCACTCAACCTGATTCAGAACAGGCTCTACAACAAGGTGGAGTTATCGAGGAACGCCGAAAACACAATCGGCATCATGCGGTTTATCGTAAATGACGGAAAGTACCTTGTTGTCAACATCAACGACAGCGACGCAATGCAAGAAGCCCTCCATTTCCAGCACTTGATAGACCGCTCCCACTCATTGATTCATTCTTTTCTTCCGGAATCATTCTCGGTTTTCTATGCGCATCTACTATGCGAAGCCCTGCGATCCGGGGCACTTCCGACAAAATGCAGCACATGCAACAAACCCTTTTTCCCAGCTGGCAACAATAGCAAGTATTGTTCTAGATACGACAACGAAACGGGCATGTACTGCAATCCCGCAAGTAATACAAAACTCAAGCTTGGTAAAAAGCCGCCCCATGCAACTGCCGTCAATTTAAGACGCAAAGCAGATACTGTCAGCGGGAAAGACGGGCACAACCCGATGGCTACTAACAAAAAGCGACAGCTATATTTTCAAGAACTAGCCAATGCCGTTGACCACACCCTTGGACCTTATTATCAACGGTCCCCTCTCGTGCCGAAAGCACTTTACGAAGAGTGGCTCAAGGCAATCAATCGGCCCAAAAACCAACCTAGCACTCAAACGCCTGAAGCGTGCGGTTATCCTCATCCCGTTATTTGGAACGGTTCGCTAGAGGATGGCAATGTAATCGTCGACATCACGACCCAGTCAGCACAACTAGGCACCCTTCCAGAGCTCTTGGACAAACTCGCAAAAAAGAATGCGGGTCACTGTCGCAAATCGGATAACGGGTGGTCAATCTCTAAATTCGATCTGGTTGCCTCCGTCATCTCATTAGAGCTAGAGGCTGACAAGACCAGAAAGAAGAGCGCGAGAACAATTGAGCATCTCCCCATCCCCGGTTTATCCGGTTACTGGGATTGCCTATCCGACAGAAATGATCGCTCCTCAGACGCAACGCCATTAACAAAGGAGAGGCAGACGACTACAACGAATCCCCGATTTAATTTAAACATGAACCCAGACAGTAGCCGGTAGACGATCTTTTAGCACAGAGGATAAGGGAATGTGACGCCGGAGCGAACCGCAGGGCACCGCGAGGCAACCAAACTTACTAGTCCGAGAATCGTAGAAGCTCGTCCATTCCGGAGTTCACCTTGGCCCGTGCCCAATCAAGGTTACTTTAGTTGCGCGTGGGCCATCTTCATATCCAGCACAAACCTTCGAACCTCGTCAGCTGAATGAACTAAGTTATTGCAAGGAGGCTTAGCGTCTAGGTATTTAAGTCCGTTATCGTCATTGCCGAGAACGCCTGCAATCCCGAGAACCCCCGTCTCCCCATCCTTATATTCCTTTTTAAATGTCAGCAATACACACGGAATGTCCAAATCTCTCGACAACTTAAGAACGGGTTGCCATGTAAACGTATCCTCCTTGTAATAACGAGATGGATCATAAGTCTCGATTGGATTTTTCTCCGTACATCTTATTTCGACAATCGCCTCAACACTGCCGTCCGGCGCGAATATAGCTCCATCGATATTGCCGCCCCACACCATGCCATGGCTCTCAAGCAGTTTGTCAAAATAACTGTTCTGAATATACTGTTTTCTAAATCTTTTTGTCTGAGGCGTTTTCTTTTTTTCAGCCCACCATTCTATAAATCTATCTTCTGTGCACAGGCGTTCTGTAACCACCTTTACACCGCCCAAACGCTCTTCGTCCACATCCAGTTGAATGGCTCGAATAATCCCTTTGTCGTCCGTTCCATGAATCCAAACCGAAAATGGAACACCGATCGCATTTGCAAGCCTGACTTTACGCGTTAAATCTGATGCTGGCAGGAGTATTTTTAGCAAAGCATCGCGTGCGAACCCCTCGACTTCAAAGGCCTCAACCGCTTCAGTAAACTCCCCGCTCTTGCCAATCAACAGCCCCTGCAAGTCAGTCATTCCTAATTTAGAAGTTATTGTATTGCGAAAGGCAGTAACATTACCTTCGCTATCACGCCGCTTAAACGCTAGCCCACGAGTTGTTCTTTCATCCATCCCAAAAGCTCCTTCAGCGAGTTAACAGTGATATATCTATCTAAAGACAAATCGGGCCGTCTGATTCGGCCATCGCCGCATGAGATAAAAGCCCCTGCTCAAATGCACCAGGAAACGTAAATGCACGTTGACGATTCGGGGAGTCATCGAACGCAACTGAGATCAAGCCGCCATTGATCCGCTTGACCGTTCCCCCGCCGAGGCCCTTGTGAATAACGCGATAGCCCGGAACGACCTTGCTGTAGTCGATCGCCGGAGTTTCTTCGGCAACGTCATCGTTCAGTTCATCGGGATACCCGGTGAGATACCAGGCCTCCTTGAACTTGGTTGCCTTGCCGCCGCTCGGCTTGAACGTGAAGTCGGCGCCGCGGTCGCGCAACGTCCCCATCGCCGGAGCGAGCTCGACGCCGCCGAGTGCCCATAAGGCACCGGACTTCTCGCGCTTGTCGACGAATTCGATACCGCGGTTGGTGAGGACGTCCGCGACCCAATCCGTTTTGGTCGACACAGTGGTCGACACAGGCTCCGCCGATGCTTTCGGTTTCTCCGTTTGCTGTACAACTTTTTGTTGAGCAACCTTTTGGACGACAGGAAATTTCCCAATTTGCTCGACGGGGCGCGTGACGGGTTCGGCGCTGGTGAGGTCGATGGCAGAGCCGTCCGGCGCGATCATCGACTCCTGCTGTTTCGCGGCGAGGTAGTCGTACTCGGAAAGCGTCGTGTCGTACAGGCCGACGCGCTCGCCGGCGTGCTTGTTGACACCGGTGTAGACAAGGCTCGCGTCCTCGTAGCGTCGGAACTTGTAGACCGCGTCATTCATCAGGGGTGCATTGAAGACGCCCAGACCGACGAGGAGGTTGAAGTCATCGACGGACAGGCCGGTGACCTTCTTGAACAGCCCAGGTTCGAGCTGGGTGATTACGTCGTGCAGCGTCTCCTCGCGGTAGTCCGTGAGGTACATGAAGACGGGGATTCGGGTCGCGAACTTGATCAGCTTGGTCTGGATTTCCTTGCGCTTGCTCTTGAACTCCTTCTCCTCCTCGGTGAGCTCCTTCTTCTCTTTCGGGGTAAGACTCTCCCCCTTCTCCTTCTTGACCTTCTTGACGGCCTCGGACTTGTTGATGATCGTCTTGATGTCATCGTTGAGGCTGCGGAAGCCCTCGATGTTCATGAGGGCGTTAATAGCCTCGTCGTTTGCGAGCAGGCGGCGCAGGGTGTCGTTGTCGACGTTGACCAGCAGCGCGGACTCCCAGCGCTTCGCGAGGAGCGTCGCCGACGTTCCGGCCATGGCGATGTCCAATACCTCGGCGGCGCTGATCTCCTTCATCCTGCTGCCGTCATAGGCGAGCACCGGCAGGAACTTGACGAACTCGTCGACCTTCTGCTCCGGACCCTTCTTGGGGTCGGTGGCGAGCTGCGTCGAGTAATCGGAGACCATCGTGAGGGCGCGGTCGAGCGCGAAATCGAATACGTAGCACTCGTTCTTGATGATCTGGGTGCGCCCGTCGTCGTCCTTGACCGTCCACGGCGACTGCACGCGGAACGCGGTCTGGAAATAGGTCTCGGCGCTCTTGACGTTGGAGAGCATGAACACGCCCGTCCACGGTTTCACCGTGACGCCGGTCGTCAGCTTGCCGCATGAGAGCGTGATCGTGCGGGACTCCAGCGGTTCGCGCATCGAGCGCTGCACGGGCGGCAGGGCGTCCAGGCCGATGCCGGCGGCGGCACCGGCGCAGACGTTGATCTTGAAGTCATGATAGAAGGTGTTCTGGCGTTCCTTGAGGAGGTTGGCCATGGCGTAGCAGCTCGCGACGTTCGGCAGGAACCACAGGGTGTGCCCCAGGACGTTGAGCAGGCGGATATCGGAGAACGGCATGGCCGGCTTCTCGCCCAGCTTCAGCTCGTCCTTTGTGGCCGGCATGTGCTGGCCGCGCATGAGGTCGAGCCACATCTGGACGTGGTCCTTGAACTTGAACTGGGCGTCCTCGCCCTCCCCCTCTGCGGAGAAGAACACGTTGAGGTCGAACTGGTTCGTCTCGGTGTTCAGCGCGATGCGCTTGATCTCCTCCGGCATCTGGTAGGTGAGCATGACCATGCGCGGGAGCGATGCGTACGGGTTATCACCGTCGGCGGGGTTCCAGTTAGCCTTGGCCTCCTGCTCGTCAGAGTAAGTCCAGTTGAAGATCTGCTCCTCGATAAACTCGCCGCTGTTGAGTGCGCGGAACGGGGTTCCGGATAGGAACAGGAAGTACTTGGTGACGATCGGCAGCCACGTCTCGTCCTGCTCGTTGCCAGTGACCTTGACCTCCTCATGGACGGCCTTCTCCTCGTCCTCGTCGATCGAGTCAAAGAGCTTCTTGGCCGTTTCCCGCCATGCTCCGAAATGGTACTCGTCGAACACCACGAGGTCCCAGTCTTCTAGGCGCACCCACTCGTGCCGGGCCTTGATATTTCCGTTGGAATCTCGACCGAGATAGTCTTGGAACGAGCCAAAGCAGACGATCGGGCGCTGGGGATCGCAGTCCTCATATTGCTTGCCGCCGCGACTGACGAACTGCCAGCCCTCGAAGTCGACATGGCGGTTTAGGTCCTCCTGCCAGGCACTCTGCACAGCGGGCTTGAACGTGAGCACGAGGACGCGCCTCATGCCCATCGACTTCGCCAACTCATATGTGGCGAAGGTTTTGCCAAAACGCATCTTGGCGTTCCAGAGGAACTTGGGCGTGCGTTGCGAACCCTCGGCGGTCACAGACTCGAAGTACTCACGCGTGCGACGCACGGCCTCGGCCTGCTCAGGTCGCATGCTGAAGTCCTGGTCGCGCGCCTCGTCGTTCTCGGTGCGGTCGCGCACGGCGATCCAGCCGGCACGCACTTGGTCGGGCGTGCAGCGATACCACTCGCCATTGATGTTTTCGCAGCCGTGGGCCTCGAGCCAGTCATGGACGGGATGATCTAGGAAAAAAGTGCCGTCGTCGCGCATCGCGGACTCGGCAAACTCGATTTTGTATGGCTTTTTCTCAGGTTGCAGTACGGGAAACTGCTCACGTACGCGTTGCTCAACGTCCTTGGCCGTATAGCCGACCTTCAGGATTCCTTTGTGGTTGGGATCAGTATCGGAATAGGCATAGATGGCCGGATGGGCGTCAGGGCGCTGAGGGAAGAAATCTTGCGTAGGCATAGCTATTCCATTCCGGGAATCGAGCTGCACACATCGTCTATCTCAGACTCGTCTAGCCCATACTTTTCAAATAGTTCTTCATCAGTCCAAGCATGGCTCCAGTCTTGGACCGGAACGAATTCAAACGCCTTCGGAGCCATATCCTGCGTGGCCGTCCTGGTTGCAACAAGATATCGAACGAAACGCGTCTTCAGATACTGAATTAAGTTATTTGCCTCAGAAGCAGATGCACCAAGAACAAAAACGTTATATGTGTTCGAACTGCATGACCCCGGTTCAGCAAGTTTCGGCTTTCCGAGAATTGTGCCACCGGGATTGCCGGCTCGCGGAATAAGAACCTTGTACTTTTGGACATCGCCGGCGTTTCGCGTGACATTCTTCTGTTCAATCCAGCACTCGCCATGCGCGATATACACCTTAGTCGCGAACGCGCCCGTCTTGTTCTTTTTAACTGGATATGACGAAGATCCGTCAGCGGTCTGGAGAGAACCGTCGGTACCGTTCCATAGGGCGCGAGTGTGGAACCCAAAGTAACGGCCAGCGTTTAATTCTTCCGAAAGCGGCTTTTCCTGCATGCTGCGTATCTTCTTTAAAATGGATATCTGTTTTGAACTCCTAATGAAGGTTTCCATCCCGTCCTCCAGTAATGGCCTCTCATCCATCGAGACGTCGTTACCGTCATGCGAGTAGACACGACAAAGCCCCCTATGGTCTCGATCCCAAAGGAAATAACAGACACCGCCTTTAATCTCGACACCGGGAAAGCAATCTGACGCATTCACATAATCATGGAGCTCCCTGATGCGGTCGTCATGCAACATCTCAGCTCTAAACGAATCTAATCCTCTGCCGCCGGCATACCACCTCGCGGGAATGATCATCGTTAAATAGCGGGGGCTTAGTTTCATGCCCTGCTGGACAAACTTATGGTAAATCGGCATCGCACTGGCGCCATTGCCGCCATCGCTTAACTGATAAGGAGGATTGCCAATTACTACGTCGAATTTCATAGGAAACAGTTCCCCTGGATTATCTTGATGGATGAATTCATACGCATGGGTTTCAAGTTCGGCATCGCGTTTGTACTCTTTCTCCGAGGCACCACAATACCGACACCTGCCATTAAGCCATTTGTGTTCGCAACGTCCGTACCTGATATTCCCGTCAGAGCTATCAAATTCCACCACTGAATAGCGACTGTTAGCATATTTGGAACAATATGCACTGCGACGAGACAACAAGCCCGTCAGCTCTGTAAGTGCGACACCGTAGACTTGCTTCTTGAGAATATGCTCAAGGCGCTCATCGAGAACGGGATAATCATCCTGCAGCCCCTCGATGAGGCGCTTGGTTATTTCACGAAGAAAGACGCCGGATTTGCAGGATGGATCAAGGAAGGTGGCTTCCGGATCCGACCAGATTTTCTTCGGAAGCATATCTAGCATTTGGTTGGCCATCTCGGGCGGGGTAAAAACCTCATCGCTCGATAGATTCGCGAGGCATGACAAGACGTCAGGATTGTACGTTGTGTCGTATAATCCACTCATGCTGCAGCTCCTATCTGATAAATGCTCGTCAAAGGATATTCCCGAATCGGCAGAGGAATGTATGCCTTAACGCTTTCGTCGTATTCCCATTCCGACGCAGGAGAGCCAGAAGAACCAAAAAGGCTCATTTGCTGCCGCTGCCCCTCAAGAAGTTCGTCAAGGCGAAAATCGCGGCGCTTGACCCTATCCCCCATCGCCAAAGACCACTCAGAGAAGATGATTGGCTCGTCGGTATCTTCCTGACTCTCGTCCACAAGACGCATCGAGAGAGCATTACCGCAAAGGATGTTCATATCAATCACAGTGCGGATTGTATCTAAGAATGCGGCGTTGACGCGACCTTTCGCCACCTTGGCATATTCTCCGATGAACTGCTCAAAAAGACGCTTGCGACAGGCTGCAGCGTTGTCAGACAGGAGATCCACGCCGTAGAGAGAGGAAACCGCCACAAACGCATGTCGTTCGTAGTCAATAGATGAACTGCCGTAGCGCCTTTTCACGACCTCAAGCTTGCGGCGCAGAACTTCAGCAAGAAAGTTACCATCGCCACAGGCCGGCTCCAAGAACCGGGAATCGATGCGCTCGCACTCACCCTCTACCATGTCGAGCATTGCATTAACCTCGCGTTCGTTGGTGAATACCTCACCATGGTCGACGACACGCTCTCTTGATTTAATCTGTTTATCCACGACCGCGGCCCCTAGCATACAATTTCCCTCAATGGTACGGTCACCATTCTCGCATGTTCGCGAACTTACTTAGCCTTACAATCCTGCCTTGCCTCCTCAATAGTCTCAATATGATCCAGGGCACACAGCAGCCTTGTCTTCTTTAGCTCAAATTGAAACCTAGCGACTGAATACACCAGTAAGCCAACTAGAACAGCCGCCGGAAACAGAGATGCATTCAAGTTACCGAAAAAGGGTATTGCTTTTTGATTAGCCCATCCAAAGACCTTAAAGCCGGTTGCAACTGTTAAGACCAAGCCAATGACGGTGGGGCTCCAATCCGTATAACATGTCTTTTCAACCGCCCACTTAACTATCCCGCATTTCTTGTACAGACCAATGTTCGTGCCTCGTCCATCCGGAGAAAAGTCCATCTCCGTAATTAGATCGATTAATTCAGCCTCACTGTAGCCGCTTTCCTTGAATCTTTTAATGAAGAAACCTCCTGGTCCAGGACCACAGATAGGACGGTTTACACGAAACAGTTCCTTATAGGCGATTTCCATTGTTAACTCCTTAAAGTACGGGTGCCATTTACGCTATCGTTCTATCATTTCGTCCGGACAGATTTTTATCGGACTGCAAGCAACCATTCACAAGGACATCCCGTTCAGCAAATCCTCGTCCGGTTGCTCACCGCGCTCCTCATATCCGCGCTCAAGCTTTTTCCCAAGCGCCGCAGCGCAACGCTTCGTTTCATCGGCAAACAGGTCATCGATAGCTCTGTCGATTCGCACGCAGGTCTGCCGATGCTCGTTTTTCCAGGGCAGGTCGAGTCCCAGGCTCTCGTCCCAATAGCCGCCAAGCTTTGCGTTGAACACTTCCTCGGGATATAGCACGTCGCTGCGGATGCCCTCAACCGTATCGTCCTCGTCCATATCGGGAGCAGCACCGCCCTGTTCAAGATACCTGCGCAGCTCCTTTTCCTCCCGGATGCAATTCAGCACGCTCGCGCATACCGCAGCCAAAAAGCGGTAGCGCTCGCATAGGTCCCACTCGCCGCCGAGCCATACGCGATAGCCCAACATAACGCTCGCGGACTCCTCGCCCAGCGGGAGCAACTCCCACGAATACACATCGACAAGCGCATCTTCCCCTAGCCTTTGCACGCCGTCGCGCGTAAAGGCGCACGGGCTCACATCGTAATGGCCAAAGCTGCGACCTGCACCACGGCGATTGATGACGTGCTTGGGCAACAGGACGATCTTGTCGCTGGGCTCGGGATCAATCTTGCGCAGCTTTTTGAGCTTGCGGCGGGCGCGCTTTAGGCCGCGATCGCTATCGCCGCGGCCGCAGCCGCCCGGCTTGCCGCCGTATCGCAGGGCAACCTCGCGTGCCAGGATCTTTGTGTCCGCAGCGCACAGCAGGTCGCTCACGGTGGGCAGATCTTCCCACTCAATACCGTCGACATCCCAAATCCTGCTCATGTTCAACCTCTTTCTGGCTGTTCAACTACGTGCTCATTCGCCCTGTTTAACGTGCTTGTAAGGCATGCGCCCCACTAGAGCGCTTTCTTGCTGGGCGCAATCACTTCGTCCACCAGGCCCAGTTCTAGGGCGCGTTTGGCGTTACACCAGCAGTCGCGCTCGGTGAGCTCATGGAACTCCTGAGCGCTCAGGTTGCCGTGCTCGGCCAGTAGCTCGTCCAGCTCGGCACGCATGGCTGCCGCATGCTGGGCCACAATCTCGATATCGGTCTGCTGCGCCATGCCCGTGCCGCCCATTAGCTGGTGAATGAGCACCTGCGTGTGGCGGTACACCTGGCGGTGGTCGCCGCAGGCCAAGATCACCGCGGCCATCGAGGCCACGACGCCCTCACCCACCGTGATCACGGGGCAATCGAGCGACTGCATGGTGTCGATGAGCGCCAGCCCCGCCGTAACGCTGCCGCCCGGGCTATTGATGATGAGGGTGATGGGCTCGGCCGCGCTTTGATGTTCCAGCACCAGCATGGACTTAATAAGGCCGTTGCAGGTCACATCGTTGACCTCGCCCTCCAGCAGCAGCACGCGGCTGTTAAGCAGCTCGCTTGCCATATCGACGGCGGCAACGCGGCCGTCCTTGGACTTCTTGATGATGCTGGGCTCACGATACATAACGGACATGGCAATTCCCTTCTAAACGGAATCGGTAAGGAGGCAAAAACTGGACCGCACGGCTTACGGCTAACGGAAGCCGTGCGACAAAATATGCAAGATGGGATACACAAAGCTGCAGGGACTAATCCCTTAGCCACTTAGCTGCATTGGGATGGTCGTCGCAAAAGTACTTCTTGGCGCGGAAGGGACGCATGCCGGTCACCTTGACCAGGCAATCGGTGCGAGGCATAAGCCCAACCTCGCCTGGGGTCATCACGCAACCGCGCACATCTACGGCAGTGCGCTCGGCGCCCACGTACTTGGTGCCCAAAACCGACTCGCCACACAGTTCGCTTATGTAGTTCTGCGTCGCGATGTTGCTGCCGCCACCCATATAGACCAAGCTATCGCAGTTATCGAGGATGGTAAGCGCCGTTGATTTGCCGTACACGACATCGAGCTGGCTCAGCGATTGCGCACACATCAAAAAGCTAATGCCGCGACTGCGCACGGTCGCAATGCTGCGCTCAAAATCGGGGATGCGTCCCACATTGGGAAACTCATCGAGCACAAACTGCACGCGACGCTGCAAATGGCCGCTGGGGCTGGCATCGGCACGGCGCTGGGCAAGGTTAAACAGCTGCTTAAGGGCAACGTTCGCAAGCCATGCATTAGCCGAATCGTTGTCGCTCACTTTAAGATCGATCACGCGCTTGCCCTCGTCAATACGATCAAGACGCATCTCGTCATTCTCAAAAACGCGCATGAGCTGAGGCGTCTTAAGCCGCGAGATAGTTGCATTGAGCGTGATCAGAATACTCTTAAGCGTCCTATCTGCCGCACCTCGAAAATCGCGATACTGCTCAACGCCATACAGATCAGCGTTCTCCGCACCATACTTATCGAGAAACTCCCTGGACTCTACCTCTTCTACAAGGTAGTCCAACGGGAATCGCCCCTCACCATCTCCCGTAACCTTGATGAGCGCAGCCAGTTTAAAGACGTTGTTCATCTTAAGGTAGCGGCGCGGAGCCTCAGGATCCCCGCCTGGCGCAAATGTGCCAGCAAGGCACTCCAGGAGGAACAGGATTCCAACAATCGCTCGAAGCAGCAGGTCGTTCGCGTTGTCCCAAAACGGGTCGTTCCTAAAGCTGCGCCTGTCAGGATCGATCCCCTCCATGATTGCCGCCACCGTGGTGGGGATATCCTCGACATCCATCACGTAGCGCAGGGGATCGTACCCGGACGACTGCTCGGGATTGATGGTGTCGAGAACCGTTACCTCGTAGCCGTCCTCTTCAAAGCCTTTTCCCGTGCGGCGCAGTAACTCGCCCTTGGTGTCTGTGACCACATAGCAGCACTCGTGGTGGTTGAGCAGGTTGGGCAAAACGAAACTCGCTGTTTTGCCGCTACCAGTACCGCCAAAGGCAAAAACATTGTTGGACACGCTTGTCTCCCAGTGCTTGTCGCCCTCGTAGAAAGCCACCGTGGCACCTTGCGCCAAGATCACATCGCGCTGCTCATCGCCGGATGACAGCGCCTGCATCTCCTCCTTAGTCGCCCACTTCTTGGTCTGATACTCCGTTTGCTGCGCGGCCTCGTAGCCGTACATCTTGATGACTGACATGGCGTGGCTCCTTTCTTGTCCGTGACGTTGGTGGTTGTTAAGCAATGCGATCGACACCGTCGTCCTCATTGAGCTGTGCCGAGCGCGACGACTTGGTCGCGTGGCCGATCAGGCGCTCGGCCTGCGCCAGATAACTCTCGCGAGCAGCAGTTGAAACCGTCCCGTCGCGCAGATACGCAAGCAATGCATTAATCATCAGCTTGTCGAGCAGGTCGTATCCCTTGGCCCGAGCGCAGTTGAGGAGGTAGCGGTCCTGAAGCCCCCGTACCTTAGTTGCCAAATCGATTTCCATCTTTTCCTCCATGTAATAAAAAGTGTGTCGTTCGTCCAAAAGTGCCTCAAACGGGCGTTTGACGCATAACTCAAAGTTGAAACGCGGACTCGTATCGAACACGCGTCGTTGCACCTTGAGGTAGCGCTTATAAAACATGACGGCATCATCTTCATCCGCCGTAAAGCCACGCGATCCATCGCGGTGCAGCCGGTCGTAAGGCTTTTTGCTATCGATATGGCGCACGAATGGGGACGGAATATAGGCATCCTTCTTGACGTTGTACTTCATCCCTGTCGTAACCTGCTCAAACAAGAGAACGCCAGCTGACTTAAAAGCCGCATTACATCCATGCCTAAACATGCTCACCACGGCTGCCACGCTGCCCATGCAGCTATCGCGCGGGGAAAAATACAGCGAAAGCAAAGCGAGCGTCGCAGCAGTCAAAAGCTCGCGGGCCTCGTGTACATCGGCTCGATACTGCTCGGGCACCAGCCCGGGAATATCGGGCGAGCGCTCTTCCAGCACGCCAACGAGCGATTTAGCCAGGCGCTCGACGTTCTTCTCGCCGCAGTACGGACACGGAAGTGGCAGCTCTGCCTTCCTGTTCACTTCGCACATACCGCGGAGATCCTCGTCGATCGCACTGAGGAATGCCTCGTAAATACTGTCCCGTTTCTTCATGAATGCTTCTTTCTATCCGGTTTCAGGTGGTTGATGTAAGTCTGTTCTAAGTTCTAGAATGTTCTGACGCTAGAACGATGATTATTGATCTAACCTGTAGTTTCATAAGTGAAATCATCCTGCTCGATTGCTTAGTTTGCCTAAAGGCTACAAAGCGAATGTATCAAGCAATTGCTATTGAGTTGGCTTTGGATTGCTTCGAGGATAGCACAGCGTGCTGTTCTCGTCATTAGAAATTTTAGTATTTTTCTGCTAATATAAACCCACTGAGAAGAAAGGGCTCTATACATGCGTGAAACTACATCATCATTGCCACGCCTCACCGCCGCCGCCCTCTCGCGCGCGCTTAACCTGGAACAAGGCAGTCGCCTGCTCACTGTCCGTCTGCCTGGCGCTGTGGATGCCGAAGATCTCGCTAAGTGCTTTACCCTAAACGGTAACGGCGTGCCCGATATTTGTGAGCTTGAACCCGGAAAGCAGAATGCAAGCGATGATGATGCAGCGCCGGTGTTTGTCGATGCATCAAACTACTACCGCGCAAATAAGCACGATATCGAAAAAGACAGTGCCGCGCTCATCGATTATTTGGAGCCTGGCTACCTTGATTTTTGCGACTGGGGTCCTTTTATTTGGTGCCTGTATGCTCTCGCCCTTTCGGGCCGCACTCGAGCAGCCGTGGTACTTCCCGCCGATTTACTTGATAAAGCTGAACAAGCACGCACGATTTTGATACGCGAAGGGCTCATCGAGAGCGTCGTTTATTTGCCACTTTCCGAGCCCAGGCCCTACATGACAAGCGCGCTCCTCCTACTGTCTTCAGGAAATCGCAGCGTTGCATTTCGCAGCGCAATTGAGCCCGGACCGCGTTTTCAATATGTGACTAAAACATCGTATTACTCTGATATCACCTTTTCTATCTCTCCTGACTGGGCCCGCATTGATACCAATACGCCAAGATCGACGCCAATCGAAACGTCCACTTTTGCCACGCGCGAGCTGCTCCAACACCACGCCGCTCTCTCAAAAGGCAAAATCAGCCTCATCGCCATCACCCGAAACTACAGCGCCACACTCGGTGACTCTTTTACGCGAGTCGCGCCATTCATGCCCCGCGAGAGCACGACATCGAACGACATTGACGCAGTCGAGGTGCGCCGAATCTCATCTCAAGATTTTCAGGACGGCAATCTTCTGCCCGTAGATGCTTCAGATAATCAAAATAGCTCGGATTCTAAATTCGTAA
>URUC01000002.1 GCA_900550965.1 uncultured Collinsella sp.
TGGCCTTCGTCTTGCGCAGGACTGTCCGAGCAGCAAACCAAAACCATCTCGTCAGCCCGGCGACCATGGGGTCCCAAGGTTTTCAAAAAAGCGGTCGGCGCGCAGGTGCGCCGACCGCCGATATATGGGGTCTGATATTTTCTACCAGCTAGGGCCTCTTACTCGTCTAGGAGATCCTCTGGCATGTCGTTGCCGTCGCCTAGGTCGACTGGGGCCTCTTCGGCGTCGGTTGCGGCCTCGGCGCCTTCGCCTTCGGGCTTCTCCTTGGCGGCCGTCATGCGGGCTACGGCGCAGATGCGGTCGTTGTCGTCGACGGTCATCATCTTGACGCCCTGGGTAGCGCGGCCAGTCTGGCTGATCTCATCGGTCTTGACGCGAATGACCGTCGCGCCCTCCGTCACGATGAACAACTCGTGCTGCGGGCCCACCGTCTTCATGGCCGCGAGGTTGCCCTTACGCTCGGTCATTTGGATGGTGTAGACGCCCTGGCCGCCGCGATTCTGCTCCGGGTAGTCCGCGACCGGCGTGCGCTTGCCGTAGCCGCGCTCGGTGATGACGAACAGATCGCCGTTGCCGTTAGTGACTTCCATGCCCAGAACGCTCACGCCGTCCTTCATACCGATACCGCGAACGCCGCTGGTATCGCGGCCGGTGGCGCGCACCTGCTCCTCGGAGAACATGATCGCCTTGCCCGCGGTGGTGGCCAGGATAATCTTGTCGCCCTCGCGCACGCGGCGCACGTTCAGCAGCGCGTCGTCGTCACGCAGGTTGATAGCGATCAGGCCGTCGCGGCGGCTGCGGTCATATGCGCTCATCACGGTCTTCTTGACCATGCCACTCTTGGTGGCAAACATCAGGTACTCGTCGGCCGGGAACTCGCGGCAGCTGATGACGCTCGCGATCTTCTCGCCCTCCTCGAAAGGCAGCAAGTTGACGATCGCGGTACCGCGCGCCTGGCGTGTACCCACCGGCAGCTCGTGCACCTTCAGGCGATAGACCTTGCCCTTGCTCGAGAAGAACAGCACGTACTCGTGCGTGGACGCGATGAACATCTCATCGATGACATCGTCCTCTTTGAGGTTGACGCCCGACACGCCCTTGCCGCCGCGCTTTTGGGCGCGGTAGGCGGCCACCGGGATACGCTTAACGTAGCCGGTGTGGGTGATGGTCACGACCATGTCCTCGTCGGCAATGAGGTCCTCGACGTCCAGATCCTTCTCGACATGGCTGATCTCGGTGCGGCGCTTATCGCCGAACTTCTTGGAGATCTCGCGCATTTCCTCCTTGATGACGCCCAGGATCTTCTCCTCGTGCGCCAGCAGGTCCTCGTAGTAGGCGATGGCGCGGCGCAGGCCGTCCAACTCTTCCTGAATCTTGTCGCGCTCCAGGCCGGTCAGGCGGCGCAGCTTCATCTCGAGGATGGCCGTGGTCTGCTCGGGCGTAAAGCCAAAGCGCTCGATCAGGCGACTGCTGGCCTCGGAGTCGGTCTGCGAGGAGCGGATGATGCTGATGACCTCATCGATATGGTCAAGGGCCATCAGGTAGCCCTCGAGGATATGCGCGCGGGCCTGGGCCTTCTTAAGGTCGAAGCGGGTGCGGCGGGTGACGACGTCGACCTGGTGGTCGATGTAGTGCTGCAGCATCTCGCGCAGGCTCAGGCATTTGGGAACGCCGTTGACAAGCGCCAGGTTGTTGGCGCCAAAGGTCGTCTGCAGCGAGGTGTACTTGTACAGATTGTTGAGCACAACCTGTGGGATAACGCCCTTCTTGAGTTCGATGACCAGACGGATACCCTTCTGGTTGGACTCATCGCGCATATCCGAGATACCCTCGATGCGCTTGTCGTTGACGAGCTGGGCAATCTTCTCCTGCAGGGTGCCCTTGTTGACCATGTAGGGAATCTCGGTAAAGACCAGGCGGCTGCGGCCGGTCTTGGTGGACTCCACGTGAGCCTTGGCGCGCACGGTAATGGAGCCACGGCCGGTCTCGTAGCTCTGCTTAATACCGGCACTGCCCATGATGATGGCGCCGGTGGGGAAGTCCGGACCGGGCATGATCTGCATGAGCTCGTCGACAGCGGCGTCGGGATTATCGATCAGGTAGCAGGTTGCCTCGATCGCCTCGGTGAGGTTATGCGGGGCGATATTGGTGGCCATGCCGACGGCGATGCCCTGGCTGCCGTTGACCAGCAGGTTGGGGAAGCGCGCAGGCAGCGCCTGAGGCTCGGCGAGCGATTCGTCGTAGTTGGGCTGCCAGTCGACGGTATCCTTCTGCAAGTCACGCAGCAATTCCATGGCGGGCTTGGCCAGGCGGCTCTCGGTGTAACGCATGGCCGCCGCGCCGTCGCCGTCGATGTTACCGAAGTTGCCGTGACCGTCAATGAGCGGCGTGCGCATGGAGAACCACTGCGCCAGGCGGACCATGGCCTCATAGACCGCTAAGTCGCCATGCGGGTGGTACTTACCGATAACTTCGCCGACCGTCCAGGCCGACTTCTTATGTGGGCGGTTGGGGTAGATGCCGCTCTCGTTCATCGCGTACAGGATGCGGCGGTGCACCGGCTTTAAGCCGTCGCGCACGTCCGGCAGGGCGCGCGCCGTGATGACCGACATCGAATACTCGATAAACGACTGCTTCATCTCGCGACCGAACTCCGAAATCTGGAGCTGGCCGCCATTGATATCCTCGCCGGCCGAGGCACCACGGTCGACTTCGCCAAAGCTCTCCTCGAGCTCACCGTCGTCCTCTTCCTCGTCATCATCGGCGTCGGGGTTATAGGCGTCCGGATCGCCGTCCTCGCCCTGCTCAGCACGGGCAAGCAGGCGCCTCAGATCGTCGGGCATGCCGGCGTCGCCGGCCTCGCCCATGCCCTCGTTATTGTTGATATCGTCTGCCACGTTACCTCCTCTTAAGCGTCAAGGAAGCGTGCATCATGTGCATGCTTCTCGATGTACTCGCGGCGATAGCCGACCTCGGAACCCATCAGCTCGCGCACGGCGCGGTCCGCCACCACGGCATCCTCGATCGACACGCGCTGCAGGATGCGGGTCTTGGGATCCATCGTCGTCGAGGCAAGCTGCTTGGGGTCCATCTCGCCCAGGCCCTTGTAGCGCTGGACGGTATAGCCCTTGCGCTTCTTGGTGATCTTGCCGTCCTTGGCCTTGCCGTCCTCGTCGTTGTCGTCGGGGTTCAGGCCCAGACCCTGGATGGTGTCGCGCAGGATCTCGTCTTCGGGCTGGCGGCCGTTGGGATACACGTAGTGGATCTTGTTGCGCACCTTGATGCCAAAGATAGGCGGGCACGCGACGTACACGTAGCCGGCGTCAATCAGCGGACGCATGTACTTGTAGAAGAACGTCAGCAGCAGGATGCGGATATGCGCACCGTCGACGTCTGCATCGGTCATGATGATGATCTTGTGGTAACGCGCCTTGCTAATGTCGAAGTCGCCGCCGTCGCCGGCACTCGTCGTGACGCCGCAGCCGATCGCGGTAATCAGCGACTGGATGGTGTCACTCGAGAACGCGCGATGGTCACCAACGCGCTCGACGTTCAGAATCTTGCCGCGCAGGGGCAGAATCGCCTGGATGTCTCGGCGACGGCCGTCCTTGGCCGAACCGCCTGCCGAGTCGCCCTCTACGATAAAGAGCTCGGTCAGCTCGGCATCGCGCACCGAGCAGTCAGCGAGCTTACCGGGCAGGGACGCCGTCTCGAGCAGGCTCTTGCGGCGGGTCGCCTCGCGCGCCTTGCGGGCGGCGTTGCGCGCCTTGCAGGCCTGTTGCGCCTTCTTGACGATCTCACGAGCGGGCTTGGGATGCTCCTCGAGGTAATCGGTAAGGCCGTCGGTCACGATCTTGAGCGTGAGCGCGCGCATATAGGAGCTGCCGAGCTTGGCCTTGGTCTGACCCTCAAACTGCGGGTCGGGCAGCTTGACCGAGATAACGGCCGAAAGGCCCTCGCGCACATCGTCGCCGGTCAGGTTGGCGTCTTTTTCCTTGAGCAGATTCTGCTTGCGCGCGTAATCGTTGATCACACGGGTGAGCGCGGTGCGGAAGCCCTCAAGGTGCATGCCTCCCTCGGGAGTGTAGATGTCGTTGGCAAACGACATGACGTTCTCGCCGTAGCCGCTATTCCACTGCAGGGAAACCTCGACCTCGCCCATCTTGGCGACAGGCGCGTCCGGGTCCGATTTGCCCTCGATGTAGATGGGCTCCTTAAAGGCCTCGGGGACGTCCTTGCCCTCGTTGAGGAACTTGACGAAGTCGATGATGCCGCCCTCGTAGCAAAACTCCTCCACGTGGGGAGACGCCTCGCGCTCGTCGGTCAGCACAATCTTAAGGTTCTTATTGAGGAACGCCGTCTCCTGCAGACGGTTGTGCAGCGTATCGAAATCGTAGATGCAGGTCTCGAAGATCTCGTCGTCGGGCCAGAAGGTGACGGTGGTGCCCGTTGAATCCGAGGTGCCCACGACCTCCATCTTCTTGACGGTCTTGCCGCGCGAGAACTCCATCTCGTAGGTGTTGCCATCGCGACGAACCTGAACGACCACGCGCTTGGACAGTGCGTTGACGACGGAGATGCCCACGCCGTGCAGGCCGCCCGAGACCTTATAGGCCGAGTTATCGAACTTACCGCCGGCGTGCAAGATCGTCATAACGACCTCGAGCGTCGGGATCTTTTTAACAGGGTGCTCGTCGACGGGGATGCCGCGCCCGTTGTCGACGACCGTGATGGAGTTGTCGGCGTGGACCGTCACCTTGATCTCGGTGCAGAAACCGGCCATGGCCTCGTCGACGGAGTTGTCAACGATCTCCCACACCAGGTGATGCAGACCGCTGGCGCTCGTCGAGCCGATATACATGCCCGGGCGCTTACGAACGGCCTCGAGACCTTCGAGAATCTTAATCTCGCCGCCATCGTAATCGTTTTCGTTTGCCACACGTCCTCCTTCAGTCAAGAAAATGTGTACAGCCTTACTAGTTTATCGTAAAAAAATACCCTCGGGAACGAGGGTATTTGGCTCTACAAGGCCACCAGATGCGATTTAAGGCTCTTTTTTGCTTTGCACGCCCTTGGCCCACTCGGCACTGGCTCTCATGGCATTCTCGAGGGCCTCGCGCAGTTTTTGGTCTTCGATGGGCGCCACTTGGCGCTCGATCTCGGTACGCTCGGCCTCACTTAGGTCGGCGTGCGGGGCCGGCGGTCGCTCGGTCGTCGCCGGGCGCAGGCGCTCCCTGGCGGCGGGCGGCGTGTGACCGGGCGCGGTGGTTTTGAACACCAGGCCGTCCACATGTGCACCGGCGCGCTCCATGCGCGCGCGGATGATCTCGCGCAACAACGTCATTTCCTGCGTCCACGAGGGCGAGTCGAGATACACCAGCAGCTCATTGGACTCGGGCAGGTAGCGCAGTCCCGTCACATGCCGCCCCTCGCGCGTGCCCAAGCACACCGCGTTCCATGCGCGATAGACCGTGCGCGACTCCTCGGCGGCCTCCATCTGCGCACGGCGCTTAGGCGTTGCAGCCGCCAGGATGCGCTGGCGCTCTGCGTTCAAAAACCCGCTGAAGGCGACTGTCTCGCTCTCGCGCTCGTAATTAGCACGTCTCACCCATGCTCACCACCTTGGCTCGATCAAGCAGGTCATCGGTAAAATACCCCAGATTGGTGGTGGTTATGACCGTCTGGATATCATCACCGATCAGCTGCAGAAAAGCGCCTCGGCGCCCGGCGTCAAGCTCGCTCATCACGTCGTCCAAAAGCAGCAGCGGTGCGGTGCCCAGGATATCGCGCGCCACGGCCACTTCTGCCACCTTCCAGGCAAGCACCAGCGTTCGCTGCTGGCCCTGGCTGGCAAATGAACGGGCCGACCGGCCCGCGACGGAAAACTCAATCTCGTCGCGATGCGGACCCACGAGCGTCACGCCGCGGCGAATCTCCTCGTCGGCGCGCTCATCGAGCGCCGAGAGCATGCGCTCATACGCCCAGCCCCTGAGCTCGTCGCGATCCTCGGTGCCAGGCAGGTCGCCAAGCGTGGACACATAGGACACGCCGGCGGGCTCGCCGGATGCCACGCGGCCATAGGCATCGCGCACATGGCCCGACAGCCGGTCGAGCAGGGCCAGACGATGCACGAGCAGGGCCGAACCGGCGCGGGCGATAGATTCGTTCCAGGCGCCGAGCATCTCGCGGCAGCACCAGGTCTCCTTGAGCAGGGCATTGCGCTGGGTCACGCAGCGCCCGTAGGCACCAGCCAGATCGGCATAGCGCGCACTCAGCTGAACGCCAAAGTCATCAAGTGCGGTGCGGCGCACGCTGGCACCCCGCTTGACCATATCCAGGTGGTCCGGGCAAAACAAAACGCTCGGCAGTACCCCGCGCACGCCAGACGCAGCGCAGCGCTTACCGTTGCGGCTAAACGAACGCTTGCCATCTTCCACGCTCAGTCCCATGTCCAGCACGCGCCCATCGCCCTCGAGCCTCAGCTCGACCTTGCATGAGCCCACGCCGTCGTGCACGAGCTCGGCTGCGGTCGGATGCCTAAACGAGGCGCCGCTCGTCAGTAGCTGCAGCGCCTCTATGAGGTTGGTCTTTCCCGCCGCGTTGGGACCCGCGAGCACTGTCACACCGTCGCTCAGGGCAAGGCGGTAGCTGTCGAAGCTGCGATAGCGCGCAACGGAAAGATCGCGTGCGAACATGGTCATGGTCAGTGCTAGATGCGTACCGGCATGACCAGGTACAGGTAGTTGATCTTGTCGTAGGACTTGAAGATGCCAGCCTGCGAATAGCTCTTGAGCTCCAGCGTGATCTCCTTCTCCTTGGATAGGGCATTGAGGCAGCCAAAGATGTAGTGGTAGTTGAAGGCGATGGTGCCCGACTCGCCCTCGGCCTCGACATCGATCGTCTCCTGCGCCAGATCCTGGTCGTTGGAAATAGAGGACAGGCCCATCTGGCCGTTCTCGACGTCAATCTCAAACTTGACAGCGGGGTTGGCGCTCGCGATAACGGCCACACGTTTAAGGGCGGCGTTAAAGGCGGCTACGTCGATCTTGACGCTCGTCACGCACGAATCGGGGATGAGCTGCTTGTAATTGGGATAAACGCCCTCGATGCGGCGCGACACGTAGGTGGTGTTGCCGGCCTCAAAGACAACCTGGGTGTCGGTGGCGCCGATCATGATGGTAGCCTGACTCGCCATGATGCTCAGCGCGTCGTTGAAGGCGTCGGCAGGCACGTTGAGCTCAAAGGAACCTTCGAGGGTCGAGGTCTCGACCTGCGTATCGCACACGGCCAGACGGAAGGAGTCGGTCGCCACCAGGCGCACAGTGTTGTTCTCGACCTTCATGTGCACGCCACCCAGGATGGGGCGGGCCTTGTCAGTCGAGGTGACGCGCCATACGCGACTTACCATTTCGGACAGGATATCGGTCGGCAGCTCGACGGCGCTCTCGATGGCGTATGCCGGGAACTCGGGAAAGTCGTTGGCATCGAGCGTGTTGAGGCGGAAAGAGCTCTTCTCGCAGCCAATCAAAACCTGACGCTCGGACAGCTCAAAGGTGACCGGGGCATCGGGAAGGGTCTTGGTGATGTTGGAGAGCATCTTGCAGGGAATCACCATCTCGCCCTCCTCTTCAACATGGGCCGCAATGCGGTGACGAATCGAGATGGTGTAGTTGGAGGTCTGGAATTCCAAGATGCCGTCTTGTGCCTTAACGAGCACGCCCGACAGAATGGGAAGGGTGGATGCCGAAGCGACGCCTTTCATAACGACGCCGATGGCTTGCGTAAGCGAGCTCTGGCTGACGGTGAACTTCATCTTTTAATACCTTTCTATAGATATAAATATCTTAATAATAGTAATAGTACTGACGAAACTGTTGATTACTCCTAAAAGTGCAGGTCAGCCCTAAAAAGAGAATCGACAGGAACCTGTGTGCAACCGGGCATGTTTTCCACGTTCAAAACCTGCGCAAAACTTTTCATCACCGCGGCTCGAGTTTTCGACATCTTATAACCGCCGTTTCGACAAGTTTTCAACAGCTGTGTCCATTTACCTACGAGCGCAGTGTAATTTTATCGCGCAACGACTTGAGATCTTCGGTGACAGTCCGGTCTTCCTGAATCATCTTCTGAACCTTTTTATAGCTCGTGCTGACGGTCGAGTGGTTGCGGTTGCCAAACTCGGCGCCCACGGCCGTCGTCGTCATCTCGCACATTTCGATCGCCAGGTAGATAGCGATATGGCGCGCCTTGGCGATATTGGCGTTGCGGCGAGGCCCGATGAGTTCCTCGTGTGTCACACCGTATTGCTCCTCGATGACGGACTGGACCGTCTGCACGTTGATCTTCTTGGCCGATGTGTCGAAGTACTGGTTGGCGATGGCGTCGATGTCGTCAAAGGTGAGCTCCCCGCCCTCGCGCTCGCGATCGCCCGCTTCGCCGGCACAACGCTCGCAAAAGCTCTCGAGCTCGCGAATGTTGGTGCCCGAGACCTCGGCCATGTGTTTAAAGTGCGCGTCGGTCAGATGTCCGCCGTCGCCCCCGTAGGCCGCCAGCAGCGAGTCGTTGCCCGCCTCGGGTGCGGCGGCGATCGTGTTCTCGTAATAACGCTGCAAAATCTTGTACTTCATTTCGTAGCTGGGCTCCGCCACCAGGCACAGCAGACCGGCATTAAAGCGACTGGTCAGGCGCTCATCCATATTAAGGTCCTTGGGGGCGCGGTCGGCGGCGATCACGACCTTCTTGTTGTTACGGATGAATTCGTCCATCAACTGGAAGAAGTAATCCACACTCGCGCGCTTGCCAATGATGTTCTGGATGTCATCGATGATAAGCACGTCGACGCCGTGGTACGCCTGCATAATGGGGGCGTTGCTCTTCTTTTGGCGGTCGAATTCCGTCATCAAGTCGTCCAGATACGCCTGCGAGTTGGCGTACTTCACCTTGATCTCGGGCGATTTCTCTGCCAGCTCATTTTTGATGGCGAGCAGCAGGTGCGTCTTGCCCAGGCCCGATTTGCCGTAGATGAACAGCGACGTGCAGGTACCGGGCGTGTCTGCAAGCATGGCGAATTTGAGTGCCGATCGGTAGGCAAGGCTGTTCTCCGGTCCGAAGACGAAGTTTTCAAACGTGAATTTCGAATTCGCTGCGAGGGGCGCCCCGTCCGCGTTTTTCTCGACTGCCGCCGGGGCCGCCGCCGAAGGTGCTGCCGGCGCTGCGGACGAACTCGCGCTTTTCGCCGGTGGCCTGCCGTTCATTTGGGTCATCATGCGGCGGAAATCGTCGGCGGACAACGTGTTTTTGATTGCAATGCCCGATTCCTCGCCGGGTGTCGCCTCGTGTGCGACGGGCATATGCGTGGCGGTCGGGATGGGCGAGGGGACTGGCTCTACCGCCGGTGCGAACGAAGCGGCCGGCTGCGGCGCCATGGTTTCACGGGAAACATCGTCGCGTCGAGGCTCGGGCGCCGGCGTTGCCGCTGCGGTGTCGGTCGCTACCGGGTGAGTGGCCGGGGCCGTATTTGCCGAGGCGCCTTGCGGTGCCACGATATTGAGCGCGATCGGCGCAAAGGCAATCTCTTCTAGGTACGCCTCGATGGTCGGCTGGTGCTTTTTGAGCTGAGCGATGGCAAAGCGTGAAGGGGCCTCAATCGTCAGAGTGTCCTCGGTTAAACTCACGGCGCGCGATTGTCCCAGCATATTGATGAGGCGTGCATCTTGGCCGTCGCGCTGACAAAAGGCGATGGCATCTCCCAGGATGATGCTTGCTTCCTCGTCCACTGTTTCTCCCGTTCCTTAACTTTGGGCTCGCACGCGAGCGCTGCCTATTTCGGTCAGATGATATTTCTGGCCATGTTTGATTACCAAGCCGGCCTGTGCCAAGTCGTTGAGCGTTCGCGACCACGTGGGCGCTGAGTTTCCAAATGCTCGTGCCAGGTCGGTTGCGCCACACTCTTGGTTTTGAGCCAGATAGCCCAGTGCCGCTTCGCCGCGTTCGCTCACAAATACGTTTTGCTGCGGCTGTGCATATTGATTCGCCGCATTAGGATACATCATTTGAGCTGCTGGTTGTTGAGAACTCTGCATGGGCAGCGGTTGCTGTTGAAAACTTTGCGGCCACTGTTGGTAAGGCTGCGGAGGCATCTGCTGAGTCCGTGGGTTGTACTGCGCCTGGGGCATTTGTTGGTACGGCTGCTGGTATCCCAGCGGGTATTGCTGGGGGTATGCCTGCGCATACCCCGTTTGCGGCGCGTATTGAGCCGGATGCCCTTGCGGGTTCGGTTGATAGGGCGTCTGCTGTGCAGCCGATGCGCCCGCCATCTGCTGCAAGGTTCCCACATCTGGGCCCATAGCTGGCATTCCATCGGGTATGTTCTGGGGAATCGCTCCCGAGGGTGCCTGGGGCTCTTGCATGGGGGCCATGCCAGGCTGCTGCATGGGGGGCATCTGCTGTTGCACCTGTTGCATCGCTGCGGGTTGCTGCGTGAAGGCGCCCGGCATGGGGTATGCCGGGCGCTCCGTCTCGGGCCGCACGGCTGCCCCGCGCCCGCCAGCACGCTCGATTTCCTGCACGCGCTTGGGGTTCAGACTTACCGTCACGACGGTGCCGTTGCCCATGTTGTCCTCGATGGAGACGGCGCCGCCGGCGTTTTCCAAGTACTCCTGTACCATGGGAAACCCGGCGCCGGTACCGCGGATATACCGTTTCATCTTGCTGTTTGCGCTGGTTACGCCAAAATCGAAGGCACGCTCTTTGTCGTCGATGCCCGGACCCTGATCGGCAAAGCGGATGGTATCGCCCCCGTCGAGAATCGAGATGATGGGCTCTGCAAAATGCGCGTGGATAAAGTTTTCGACAATCTCGCGGATAACCATCAGCGAGATGCGTCCTCCCTGCTCTTTCATGCACTGGTAGACGGTGTTGGTTGTCTCTTCCAAGTAGGTACGGACGTCTTGCGGTTCGATGACGATGACACGCGGTGTCGACAGCATGTCATCGTAGACCGCGATGCGCGCTGCATACATGGCTTTTGGTGCTTGTGCGGTGACCTGCTCACCCTCGTTGCGTTCCTCGCGCACCCCGTTGATGTGCTCGTTGTCGGGTGCCGGATCACCGGAATCGACCATGGTGTAGAAGTCGTCAGACATGCCGCTCGCAATCTTTCAAAAGGTTTTGAACAAATAGTAGCTCACCGCGCAATGTTTCTCATCTTTCGACAAGTTTTCAAAACCTGTTGAAAACTTTGGAAAACGGACGAAAAGTTCTCAACATTGCCAACATGACCTGTTGAAAACTCGATGAAATTTCGTGAAAAGTTGCCTGCTGCCTCAAATGCCGGTTCTGCTTATGGGGGAACCGTGTACTCTTTGCAACCTTTTACCATTGATTTCTTGACATTTGAACATTGATTTCCCTACAATCTTCAAGCTCACGTGTCTATATCTGCGTCCGCGCCCCCGCGGACACTCGAAATGCAGCAGGAGGAACTTAAGATGAAGCGTACGTATCAGCCTAATAAGCGTAAGCGTGCCAAGACCCATGGCTTCCGTGCCCGTATGGCCACTAAGGGTGGTCGTGCCGTGCTCGCCCGTCGTCGCGCCAAGGGCCGCAAGCGTCTCACTGTCTAGCAGCGATACACACATCTCGCATGAAGACTATTAAGTCTCGGCAAGATTTCGAGCATGTGTTCAGTCAGGGGCGTCGTTTCAATCACCCTCTGATTCGAATGACCATATGTGAATCGGTTGGCGAAGGCGACTCCGGAAGGGTCGCCTTCGTTGGTGCTAAACGACTCGGTTGTGCTGTGGTGCGCAACCGATCTAAGCGTGTGATGCGCGAGGCCGCTCGCAGCTGTGGATTTCCCGTTGCGGGTTATGACATCATCTTGTTCGCGACTCCCAAGACGAGGGTTTCCTCGCCGCAGGAGATGGACAAGGCGTTGCGTTCGCTTATGAAACGCGCCGGCGTTGCCGGGGAGGAGCGATGAGCAATCACGTTTTGCGACGTGTTGCCATCGCTCCTATTCGCATATATCAACAGGTTATTTCGCCCTTATTGCCTGACGCTTGCATTTATTACCCAACGTGCTCGCAATACGCTATCCAGGCGATTGAGAAGTACGGTGTTTTGAGAGGCTGCTGGCTTGCCGTGAGGCGCATCGCTCGCTGCAATCCCCTGCACGTCGGCGGTTATGACCCTGTGCCTTAGCGGGCACTCGCTATCGGAGGAAAACTTACATGTGGGATTGGATCGTTAACATCCTTTTTGAGCTGCTCAAGCTCATCCAGACCTTTGCGGTCGACTGGGGCCTGTCCATCATCATCCTGGTGGTCATCATCCGTCTGCTGCTGACGCCGCTTATGCTCAAGTCGACCAAGTCGACGGCTCGCATGCAGGTGCTGCAGCCTAAGATGCTCGAGATCCAGGAGCGGTATGCCGACGATCCCCAGCGTCAGGCCGAGGAGATGCAGAAGTTCTACAGCGAGAACAAGTTCAACCCGATGGCTGGTTGTCTGCCGCTGTTGATTCAGATGCCTGTCCTGTTCGCCCTATTTACGCTGCTGCGTAACCTGCCGGACTACTTTAACGACGGCACGTTCTCGTTCTTTAATATTCTGCCCGACCTGACCACCACGCCGAGCGCCTCTTTTGCCGATGGCTTTATGGTTGCGCTGCCTGCGTTGATCTGCCTGATCCTCTTTGCCGTCCTGACCCTGATTCCGCAGCTCTATATGTCGCGCAATCAGACTGGCCAGCAGGCGCAGAGCATGCGCATGATGGCTGTTGTCATGACCGTCATGATGCTTTGGATGGGCTGGAGCCTGCCCGTCGGCGTTCTGCTGTACTACGATGTGTCTTCTGCCTGGCAGGTTATCCAGCAGATCTTCGTGACGCAGAAGGTTATCGACAAGGCTAAGGCCGATGAGGAGGAGCGTCTTAAGAACGCCCCGCTGCAGGTCGAGGTCACTCGTCGCGAGAAGAAACCGCGCCCGCACAAGAAGAAGTAGTGGGATATCATTCTTATTTAGGTACCTAACTTTTGGAGTACGTTATGTCTGAAGAGATCATCGAGGATATGCTTGAGGAGGTTGCCCCGCAGGTCGCGGGCGATTATCCCGAGATTGCACAGCGCTACAAGGCCGGTGAAGAGCTGACCGATGAGGAGCTCGACACCATTGCCGATGTTGCGATTTCCATTCTGCGTTCCATTCTTTCGCACTTCGATGCCGCCAACTCTCCTATTGATGAGTACGAGGGCGACGAGGGCGAGCTGATCCTGGATGTAACGGCTCCTGATCTTGCTGTTCTCATTGGCCGTCATGGTCGCACCCTTGATGCACTTCAGGTTATGTTCTCTTTGCTGGTGAGCCGCAAACTCGGCTTTAGGTATCCGGTTGTAGTGGACGTTGAGGGATACAAGAGCCGCCGTCAGGACAAGGTCGCTTCCATGGCCCAGTCTGCTGCCGAGCGCGCCATCCGCACTCATAAGAGTGTTTCCCTGCCGCCCATGAATGCCTATGAGCGTCGTTTGGTTCACATTGCCCTTCGTGGCAACGATGCCGTTGATACGCATTCCGAGGGGTCTGATCCCGATCGCCATGTGGTGATTGTTGCTCGATAATCTACTCGAGCTTATGCTTAGGGGACGTGGTTTCCACGTCCCCTTTTTTTGTCAAAAGTTCTTGATACACTGATTTTTGTCAGAAAGGAGCTTTCGTTGTTAGTACTTACTGATCAGCAGGCTGACAAGATGTTGAGTCGTCTAACTTCTTATTGCAAAGAGTATTCCTTGAGCGTAACTGATGTTGAGCTGAGGAACTGTATTCAGCATTTGGATTTGGTTCTGGAAAAAAATAAGACAACCAATCTTACCCGTATTCTTAACGTAGAAGATGCTGCAGTACTTCATATCCTCGACTCGCTTGTTTTGCTTCCCTATATCAATAAGGCTCCTGAGGGAGCTTTGCTCGATATGGGAACAGGTGCGGGCTTCCCTGGTATTCCTTTAACCATAACCACGCATCGTAAAGCTACTTATATTGACTCTGTTGGGAAGAAGGTTGATGCTGTCAATTCTTTTGTTGATGCTCTTGGATTGAAACATGCTCATGCGGTTCATGATCGCCTTGAAGAATATGCTCGAAGCCATAAGAAGCAGTTTTCTGTCGTAACCGCCCGTGCACTGGCTCCTCTACCGATTCTTGTTGAGTATGCGGCTCCGTTCATTAAAGACGGAGGGCTATTTGTTATCACCAAGGGTAATCCTTCGTTTGAGGAGCTTGCTTCCGGCATGTCAGCAGCTAAGATTTGTGGCTTCACTTTGCTTCTGAATGACGCAATCGATTTGCCTGAGGGCTTGGGCCACAGGGAGTTTATTGTATTTCAGAAGAATCATCCAGCATCCGTTTCATTGCCTCGTGCAAATGGCATGGCAAAGAAGAATCCGCTTGCCTAGATGTTTCACGTGAAACATAATGGATACTAACAACTTGCAGTGTTTCACGTGAAACATGGCGGTTGATATCGAATCGGAATGTTTCACGTGAAACATCCTCCGTTTGACAGCTTTAATACACACCAGGAGGGACCGTGGGATTTCGCGACGTTAAGCGTTCTAAGAACGCAAAAGACACGCGTATCATTGCAATCATCAATCAAAAAGGCGGCGTCGGTAAGTCAACGACGGCTGTAAACCTTGCAGCAGCACTGGGTGAGCAGGGTCGTAAGACACTGATTGTCGATTTTGATCCGCAGGGAAACAGTACCAGTGGGTTTGGAATTGAAAAAGAAGACCTTGATCACTGCATCTATGATGCATTGTTGAATGATGTGCCGGCAGAATCGCTTGTTCTTGATACAAATTGCAAAAAGGTATTCGTAATTCCAGCTACGATTCAGCTTGCAGGTGCCGAAATTGAGCTCGTAAGCGCAATTGCTCGTGAAACCCGCCTCAAAGATTTGCTTGAGCCGATTCAGGACGAGTTCGATTTTATTTTCATTGACTGTCCTCCTTCGCTCGGCCTGCTTACTATCAATGCCTTGACCGCAGCAGATAGCGTTTTGATTCCAATCCAGTGTGAGTATTACGCACTCGAGGGCGTTACGAAGCTGCTTGAGTCAATGAAGATGGTCAAATCACGTCTGAATAAGGGCTTAGACACCTATGGCGTGCTTATGACCATGTATGACTCACGTACTTCTTTGTCGAATCAGGTTGTTGAGGAAGTTCAATCGTACTTTGGTGATAAGGCGTTTAAGACGCTGATTCCCCGTACGGTTAAAATCTCTGAAGCTCCGTCTTTTGGAGAACCGGTAATTACCTATGCACCTCAAAATAAGGGTGCAAAAGCGTATATGAACCTTGCAAAAGAGGTGATCAAGCGTGCCTAGTGCAAAGAAACGTGGTGGATTGGGACGCGGACTCAATGCTTTGGTCTCAGAGGCTGAGTATGAGACCGGTGGTTCTGCTGCATCTGCTTCAAATGCCGCATCTGAAACAAAACTACCTATTGAGGATATCGTTCCCAACCCTAATCAACCGCGAATTCACTTTAATGAAACTGAACTTCGCGAGTTGAGCGAGTCAATCCAAGAACATGGCGTTCTGCAGCCGCTCTTGGTTCGCAAGCATGGAAACGGCTATGAGATCATCGCTGGTGAGCGTCGTTACCAGGCGTCAAAGCTTGCTGGTCTTGAGGAACTGCCTGTCATCATTAAAGATGTTAATGATGAAGAGATGCTGGCTCTTGCTCTTATCGAAAACCTTCAGCGTTCTGATCTGAATCCCGTCGAAGAGGCTAAGGGCTATCGCCAGCTTATCGATGCCAGCGGTATGACCCAGGAGGCATTGTCGAAAGCAGTAAGCAAGTCACGCTCTGCAATTACAAACTCGCTGCGCCTTCTCGATCTCCCCGAAGTAGTTCAGCAGATGATTTTTGAGGGTAAACTTACTGCTGGACATGCACGTGCGATTCTTGCAGTTCCCTATGAGGACGCGCGAATTCGACTTGCAGAGAAGGTTGTTGCGGAGGGCCTTTCCGTAAGAGCGACAGAAAATCTTGCTCCATTGTTTTCTGCCGGAGAGACAACTAAGACGCCACGGCCTGCAACGCCTCAGTCTTTTAAAAAGGCTGCGCGTGTACTTCGTCAGGTATTTAATACCAACGTTCGTGTGAAGAGCTCGCGTGGAAAGAATAAGATTGAGATTGAGTTTAAAGACGAAGAAGAGCTCTCTCGTATTCTTGGTGAAATGATTCAGTTTGATCAAGGAGGCCAAGATGAGGAATAAGATTTTTACTGCGATTGCATTGGCGACGACTGTCGCGGCTGGTGCCTTTGCTGGCTATAAAATCGCGACAGACGATGAACTTCGAGGTCGTTTGCTTCGTGGCGCGCAAGATATCGTTGATACGTCAAAGAAGAAAATGGATGTTATGACAGAAGATGTTGCCATGCGCACTGCTCAGGTAACGAAAAATCCTAAGATTAATCAAGGTTGGGTTAGCAACCAATGGGAAAATGTAGGCTATTAGGTACCTAACAATTACCCTGCATATTTTAAGGGGCCCTTGTCTGATTCATGAGACAAGGGCCCCTTATTTTGTCCGTAAATAATGGGAAAGGTAGCAGCTGGTCCAAAATTGATGTCAATAATGAAACGACCCCGGTTGCATATCCTGCAACCGGGGCCGTTCGATGTTTCACATGAAACGTTTTGGAGTAAGACTCCCCTATGCGTTCTTCTGAACTTTGAAGCGCTGTTTCAGCTGTCCGCAAGCGGCGTCAATATCGTTACCACGGGAGTTACGAATCGTGGTCTCGATGCCACGGGACTCAAGACGACGCTGAAGATCCTCAACCTTATGAATCGGCGACGGCTTGAGCGGGCTGCCCTCGATGTCGTTAAGTTGAATCAGGTTAACGTGGCACAGCGTTCCCTCGCAGAAGTCGCAGAGTGCCTGCATCTCGGGATTCGTATCGTTGACGCCTTCGATCATGGCATACTCATAGGTCGGGCGGCGGCCAGTCTTCTCGGTGTAGAGCTGAAGCGCTTCGTGAAGGCGAAGCAGCGTGTACTTCTTAACACCGGGCATGAGCTTATTGCGCGTCGACTGGATGGCGGAATGCAGGGAAACGGCAAGAGTGAACTGCTCGGGGATATCGGCAAATTTGCGAATACCGGGAATAACGCCGCTGGTAGAGACGGTGAGGTGACGAGCGCCGATACCGATACCATCGGGGTCGTTGAGGATGCGCAATGCCTTGAGAACCTCGTCGTAGTTGGCAAACGGCTCGCCCTGGCCCATGAAGACAACGCTTGTGGCACGCTCGCCAAAGTCGTTGGATACATGAAGCACCTGGTCGACGATCTCTTGAGCGGTCAGAGAGCGCTTGAGGCCGTTGAGACCGGTAGCGCAAAAGACGCAGCCCATGCCGCAGCCTGCCTGGGTTGAAACGCAGACGGAAAGTTTGTTACGACGGGGCATGCCGACAGTCTCGACGGAAATGCCATCGTGGTACTCGAGCAGATACTTGCGCGAGCCATCTTTGGAAACCTGCTTGGTGAGTTCAGTCGGCGTATCAAAGGCAAAAGCCTCTTTAAGCTGCTCACGGAAAGCCTTGGGAAGGTTGGTCATATCGTCAAACGAACAAACGTTCTTCTCAAAGACCCATTCGATGAGCTGCTTCGCGCGGAAGGCGGGCTGGCCAAGTTCGGCCACGAGCTCGCGAATATCGTTTTGGCTCAAGTCGCGAATGTCCTGAGATTTAGTCCTGGGATTCATGGAAGCCTTTCGATTTTGGGGAAACGTAGAGGGTATCGCTACAATATGGTATCAGCTGCAGAAATTATAGAGGAGGAGTCTGCCCATGCCGGGTAAAAGCCTAGAGAACATGCACGTAGCGGTCTTGGCGGGCGGTCATTCCGCCGAGCGCGAGATCTCGCTCGATTCGGGAAAGAACGTTGTGGTGGCACTGAAAGAAGCCGGCTACACCTCGGTGGAGCTGCTTGACACGGCCGCTGATGACTTTATGGTAACCATGGCGACCGGCGGATTCGATGTGGCATTTATCGCCATGCACGGCGCCGGCGGTGAGGATGGCGCCATGCAGGGTGCCATGGAGACCCTGGGTATCCCCTACACGGCCTCGGGCGTACTTGCCAGCGCCTGCGGTGCCGACAAGGAGGTCTCTAAGCTCCTATACGCCAAGGCGGGCATTCCCATTGCCCCCGGCCTTGCGCTCGAGGTGGGCGATGAAGTCGATATCGATCATATCGTTGAGGTTTGTGGCGAACGCTGCTTTGTGAAGCCGGCCGTCAACGGTTCCAGCTATGGCATTTCCCTGGTCCATGAGCCCTCCGAGCTGCCCGCGGCAATCGCCAAGGCGTTTGAGTACGGCGACAAAGTGCTGGTCGAGAAGTGCATCGAGGGTACCGAGATCACCGTCGGCGTATACGGCGAAGATGACGTACGCGCCCTGCCGATTGTCGAGATTCGTAAGCCCGAGGACTGCGAGTTCTACGATCTGGACGTGAAGTATGTCGACCCTACGGATATCCATCGCATTCCGGCGCAGATTTCACCCGAGAATTACGCTCGCGCTCAGGAACTTGCCTGTGCCGCTCACAAGGCCCTCGGTTGCCTGGGTATCTCGCGCAGCGACTTTATTGTGAGCGAGGACGGCCCCGTTATCCTCGAGACCAATACCATTCCCGGCATGACCGATACGTCGCTGTATCCGGATGAGATCCGCCACACCGACGACATGACGTTCCCGCAGGTCTGTGACAGCCTGATCCGTATGGGCCTTCGTCGAGCGGGCATTGCATGCTAATCGAGGACGCGGTTTCGTCAGGAACGCCGCAGTTTGTCATCGACTCCTATGCCACGCTTGCCGACCGCGCCAAAACGCAGTCCTTCGGCCTTATCGAGGAAGATGTGATTGTCCTCGATACCGAGACCACGGGTCTTTCGGTGCAGGACAACGAGCTGATCGAGATCTCGGCGGCCCGTCTTTCGGGCCGCGAGGTCATCGACCGCTTCGATACCTTCGTGCATCCCAAACAGCTGATTCCCGCCGAGATTACCGAGCTCACGAGCATTACAAATGCCGATGTGGCAGATGCCCCGTCGGCGGTTGAGGCCGTCGCCGCTCTCGCCGATTTTGTCGGTGGCTGCCCGGTGATCGCACACAACGCCACGTTCGACCGCTCGTTTATCGAGTCTGTCAAAGGCGGCGTCAACGTGAGCGATATTTGGATCGATTCGCTGGCGCTGTCGCGCATCGCGCTTCCGCGCCTGGCCTCGCACAAGCTGTCTTTTATGGCCGATCTGTTTGGCTGCGACTCGGTATCACACCGTGCCAATGCCGACGTCGACGCCCTGTGCGGCGTATGGCGCGTGTTGCTCGTGGCGCTCACCGACTTGCCCCAGGGCCTCATGGCGCGCCTAGCCGACATGCATCCGGACGTGCCTTGGTCCTATCGTCCTATCTTCTCATTCTTGGCAGGGCAGAACCCTGGTTCTATCTTCTCTCTCAGCGCCGCTCGTGCTGACGTTCTCAAGGCCGATCGGGCCGATGATCGCGTTGATGCGGACGAGCTACCGGTTCTCAAGATGCCGAGTCGTGAGGAGATCGAGGCAGACTATGCACCAGGTGGCCTGGTCAATCGCATGTATCCCACCTACGAGCCGCGTGATGAGCAGATCGCGATGGCGCTCGAGGTCCGCGATGCGCTGGTCACGGGCACTCATCGAGTAATTGAGGCAGGCACAGGCGTCGGCAAATCGATGGCCTATCTGGTGCCTTTTGCCGAGGCAGCACGCCGTAACAACATCACGGTTGGTATTGCGACCAAATCGAACAATCTTGCCGACCAGCTCATGTACCATGAGCTGCCAAAACTTGCCGAGCAACTGGACGGTGGTCTGTCATTTTGCGCTCTCAAGGGGTATGACCACTATCCGTGCCTGCGCAAGCTTGAGCGCATGAGCCGCGGCCAGGTCGAGATTACCACCAAGCGCGATCCGGCAGACACGCTCACGGCGGTCGCGGTCATTATGGCGTACGTCTGCCAATCAACCGATGGCGACCTCGACTCGCTCGGCATTCGGTGGCGCAGCGTCAACCGTCCCGACTTTACGACGGCCTCGCGCGAGTGTGCTCGTCGCCTCTGCCCGTTTTTCCCTGATAAATGTTTGGTCCACGGCGCTCGCCGTCGTGCGGCGCATGCCGATGTGGTGGTCACCAACCATTCCCTGCTGTTCCGCAACGTCGCGGCCGAGGGCAGGATTTTGCCGCCGATTCGTCATTGGGTAATCGACGAGGCCCATTCCATCGAGCGCGAGGCGCGCCGTCAGTGGGCGCGTGTGGTGTCGGCGGACGAATCACGCGTTCTGTTTGAGCGTCTGGGTGGCTCGAGCACCGGCGCGCTAAGCCAGGTTTCCCGTGATTTGGCAACCTCCGAGGGCTCTACGCTCTATCTGGGCCTTACTGCCAAGGCGACGTCGACGGTTGCGCGCGCGAACATGGCGATTGCCGGCGTGTTCGATGGCGTTCGCGAGCTCGGTCGCCGTGTCCGTGGGGGCTATGACAATGCCAATCTATGGATTGGCCCCGAGCTGCGCGAATCTGACGACTGGCATGATTTCTTACAGTCGGCCTACACTGGCATCGACGCATTGGAACAAGCTGACAAGAGCGTCGACGCGCTGGTGCAAGCCGTCGCCGCCGACAAGCCAGAGGTTGTTGTCGACCTGGGTGATATCTCGCGCCGCCTGCACGAGCTGGCCGAGAACCTAAAACTCATCATTGATGGTACCGATGAACACTACGTGTATTCGCTGCAGGTCAATCGCAGGCTGCGTGCCGGCGGAGAGTCAATGACCGCAGAGCGCATCGACATTGGCGAGGCCTTGGCAACCGAGTGGCTGCCCGAGGTTCACACGGCTATCTTTGCCTCGGCGACCATGACGGTGTCCAAAAGCTTTGAGCACTTTAACCATGCGGTCGGCCTTGATCGCATCGGTGCTTCAACGTCGTCATCGCTGCACTTGGATTCGAGCTACGACTTCGATTCGAACATGGCTGTAGTCGTTGCGGGCGATATCCCCGATCCGCGCGATCGTGAGAGCTATCTTACGGCGCTCGAGCGCGTACTGGTCGACGCCCATCTTGCCATGGGCGGATCGGTGCTCACGTTGTTCACCAATCGGCGCGACATGGAGGACCTATACGCCCGCGTTGAGCCCAAGATGGCCCGTGCGGGTTTGGAGCTCAACTGCCAGCAGCGCAACTCATCTCCTCGTCGCCTACGCGACCGGTTTATCAACGAACCGACCTCGTCGCTCTTCGCTCTCAAGGCCTTCTGGGAGGGGTTTGATGCCAGCGGCGAGACGCTGCGCTGCGTCATCATTCCCAAGTTGCCGTTCTCGAGCCCCACGGACCCGCTCTCGTGCGAGCGCAACCTGCGCGAAGACCGCGCATGGGCGCGCTATTCGCTGCCCGAGGCGGTGCTCGAGGTTAAGCAGGCCGCGGGGCGTTTGATTCGCTCGTCGACCGATAGCGGCGTGCTGATCTTGGCGGATCCTCGCCTGGTGACGAAGGGCTATGGCAAGAAGTTCTTAACGTCGCTGCCCACGAGCTCCTACCAGCGCATCGAATCGGCGCAGATCGGGCACTATCTACAGCTGTGGCGCGCACGCCACGAGCGGCGGCGCTAAAGCGGACAGACGAGAGTTTTTGCCATATCGCACAGACGCTTTGACAGGGTGGGGTCATCCAAGATGCGGATGGCTCCGCCCGCTGCGATTATCTGGCTCAGTAGCCAACGCTCGGAGCCGTAATGCACGGTTACCGTTGCCATGTCTGCCCCGCTGCGCTCGATGAGGGTGATGCCGGCCCAGTCCAGATGCTCCGCCATATCGAATGGCATCAAGAGCTTTGCGCTACGCTGCGTCCGGGCAAGGGAATCGTGGAGGGATGCGACGTCCGGTGCGTGAGGCACGACGGAGTCTTCCGTCAAGGCGAGTCCCTCGATTTTATCCATGCGATAGGTGCGCTGCTCATCGACCGCGATGTCCCAGGCAATCAGATATGTTTGGTCGCCGATTGCTGTAATGCGCAAGGGGTCGACCAGACGCTCGCGTGGCCGCGCATCGTCCATCGAGCGATACGAGATACGACAGCGAACGCCGTCCTGAATGGCGCAGCTCAGCTGCTGCCAGTGCGACCCGTGGTTGACGGTGTCAAAGACGTGCTGGTTATAGCCGAGCTCTTCGGGTAGAAGAGCATGTCGAATTCGAGCCGCCGCCTGGGGCTCGATCCCCAACGATTCAAGTTCGTGGTTGAGCACAGCGCCCTCGGCGGCACTCAGGCGCAGCGGTAGTACACGCCCGGCGTCACCGGTGAGGACCACGCGCTCGCCGTGGCATTCGCAGATGATACGCGCACCCGATTCTCGGTCCGCGAGCGTCGAGACGATCTCGAGAATCTCGTCGAGCGACGCCCCCGTGATGTCAAAGCGACTGCAAATCTCGGTTCGTGTCATGCCGCTCTCGCCGGCGGCGTAGAGGGCCTCCATGATGTCGATGGCGCGCGAGAGCCTCTGCTCGCTGGTGAGTTTACGCACGGGCATGCTCGTGCACCGTCCTTTCAATGAGGTGGTTCCACGCCTGCTTGAGCGATTTGGGGGCCATGGGCCTCATGCCGTCCATGGCGTGGGCCATGCAAAATGAGGCGGCGGCTTCAAGATCGCGCACGTCAACGGTCCAAGTCCATCCCGAATCGGTGTGTGCGAGCTCACCTCGCCCGCGCGTGAGGCCGTTGATCATATCGATCTGCGTCTGCGGGGCGAACGAGAACGTAGCCGCAACGGGCGGGCGGTCGGCAAAATCGAATTCAAAGAACAGGTAGTCGTTGAGATTGAAGTCTGCAGGGATGGCGTAGGCCTTCGAAGGACGCCAAGCGCGAACGATACGGTCGCAGCGGAATGTCCTGATGTCGTCGGTGGCATTGTCGAGGCCGCAGAAGTACGCAACGCCCTCGCGCTCGAACATGCCGTAGACGCAGACGGTACGCTCTTTCTGCTCACCGCGTCCGTTCTGATATAAAAATCGCAGTGCGCATCGCTCGGCAAAGGCGCTCCATACCGCATCGACGGTGGGAGAGCGGCGGATCGGTGCTTCGTCCGCCGTCGTCCTGCCGGTGAGGTAGGCAATCTTGGAACGAATATCGGCAAGCGGCGCGGCAAAAGTGGATGAGCCGGCCGCTATTGTCTGGTCGATAGCGTTGAGCAGGATATCGGCGTCGTCTGCGGTGATGAGGCCGCCTGCCGCAAACGTGTGCTCGCGGTCGATTGTCCATGAGCTTTCCTCGGTCTCCTGCGCGCCGGCGGGGCGAACCTCCTTGATTAAGATGCCGCGTTCGAGCAGTTTGTCACGATCGCGCCGAAACTTGCGCTTATCCGAGTCGATATTGCCCGAGCCATATCCCAGGTCAGAATCCAAGACGATCTGCTCGGTCGTCAGCGGTTCGGGGGAGCTGTTGAGCACAAAGAAAAGATTGAGGATGCGCTGAGCCGTTTTATCGAAACTGGGCTCCGAATTCCCCTTTTTAATTGTCGCGGTCGCGTCGCTTGCCGTCATAGAGTCCTCGCATGAGAAGGTGGTTTGCTGCCATGATTTTAGTCCGATATGGAGATTAGGCTATATCCTTGTCCGCTCGGGGCGTTAAGATGGCCCGAATTCGGTCGTTTGCGCTCGCTCGGGGTATACTTTCGACTATATACGGTTCTAATGTGCATGCATTGGGCCTATTTGTCGGATTATGGATGTGGAGCGCACATGGCGAACACCCAGAACTATATTAACCACCTGCTGCAGAACACCGGCATTACGCCGGCATGCAGCGAAGAAGAGCGCTTGGCTGCCGAGGATATCGCTCAGATCTTCCGCAACCACGGCTTTGATCCCGAGGTTCAGGAGTTCAATGCCCCGGCGCCCAGCAGGTTGGCATTTGCCGTTACCGGTATTCTTGCGTTTGCCGGCGCCCTGCTGATGGGCATCGGCGGCGGCATCGGCTTGGTCGGCACCTTGCTGGCCATTGTCGGTGCCGTTCTTTACGTGCTCGAGCGCACGGGCCATCCCGTGGTTTCGCGCCTGGGCAAGACGGGCGTGAGCCAAAATGTCATCGCCTACCACAAGGCCTCGGGCCCGCTCGCGTCTCCGCGCAACCGCCCGGTGGTCGTTGTCGCACACTACGACTCTCCCCGTGCTGAGCTGCTCGCCCGCGAGCCCTATGCTTCGTATCGTGCGCTCATCGCCAAGCTGTTGCCCGTTGCCACGGTTGCCCCTGCTGCCGTTGCCATCTTGCGTATCCTGCCGCTCCCCGGCGCGCTCAAGGTTCTGCTGTGGATTGTCGCGATCCTCGCTTCCCTCGTTGCGCTCGCCAACGCGGCAAACATCATTTCTAACCGTTTTGTGCTTCCCTATACGTCCGGCGCAGTGTGCAACAAGTCTTCTGTCGCCGCTATGCTCGGCGTTATGGACAACGTTGCTCCCTTCCAGGGCGAAAACGAGTTTCCCGACGATGTTCCGTTCGATACCTATTTTGGGGAGCAGAAGCGTCGTGCCGAGGAGATGGCGCGCGCAGCAGCGGAGTATGCCGCGGCCCAACAGCAAAACGACTACGGCAACACCATCGAGTATGAAGAGCCTACCTACGCCGAGGACGAGTTCGGTCAGCCGATTGCTCCCGACGCTCAGACCGAGCCCGAACAGGGCGAGGCTTTCGACGAGCAGATCGAGGGCTTTGAGGGTGCGTCTGCCGACGAGACGCTGATTGGCGCCATCGTGCCCGAGGATCAGAATCAGGCTGTCCAGGCCGAAGAGTTCAATGACGAGGTTTCCGCTGCCGAGCCGGCGGAGGAGCCTGTCGCGGCCGAGCCCGAGCCCAAGCTCTATCGCAATGCCGCCGGCAACATCCGCTTTGGTTCGGATGCCATCCGTGCGCTCGGGATGCTTCCCGAGTCCTGCACGCTCGATTACGAGGAGGGCGAGGAGCCGACGTTTGAGCCCGAGCCTGCCCCCGTCGTGACTGCACCTGCGCCCGCCGTCACCGTGGATGATGAGTCTGCCGCGGTTACCGCTGCCGTTGCCGAGCCCGAGGCGGTGTCCGCGATCGATCCCGCGGCAGGACTGGACATTTTGGCCCCCGCCGCGCCGGCGCAAGACGTTGCGGACGAGCCTGACGACGATTACGTTGAACAGCCGAGGCGCGTGTCTTACGAGAGCGATACTGATTTTTCGGCCGAGATTCCCGCGGCAACGCCCCATGCCGATATTGCATCCGCGTTCTCTTCGATTGGCGCCAGTGCTTCCAACTTCTTTAAGGGTGCGCTTGCAAAGGGCAAGAAATTTGTCGACGATTTCGAGGAGAAGCGCGCTGCCGCACGCGAGGCTGCCGAGCAGGAGGCTATCGCTCAGCAGCAGGCAGCCGAGGCGGCACGTGAGCGCGCGGCGCAAGAGCTCGAGCAGAACGAGGCTATGCAGTCCGTGCCCGTCGACGCTGCCGAAGCTACAACGTCCTTTGAGTCCCAGCAACCGGCGTCCACGGATGTTGTTGAGGCGACGACGTCTTTCGAGGCTCAGCAGCGCGTCGATAGCACCATGTCGTTTGATGCCGCGCAGTTCGATTCCACGATAACGTTTGAAAAGCAAGGCACCGCGATTGCCGAGCCCCTTCCTGTTTCCGATGAGCAGGGCGACGCGGCAGACGATGACGAGCCCATTGATGCTGCCGAAATTCAGGATGCTGCCGAGGACGAGTCCGTCGAGGTCAACTCTGACGAAGAGCAATACGCGGCAGCCGATCAAGGTGATTCGGCCGAGGTCGAGCAGGAGGAGGTGCCTGCGGTTTCCGAGACTCCCGAGACGGATGAGTCGAGGCCTTACTCCACGCAGATTTTCACCATGCCGACCCCGAGTGGTTCCGGTGCCACGGTTGCCAATGTCGCTCCCACCCAGGACGAAACGGTCGATTCCCTTATGGCCCAGATTTCCTCCCAAGCATCGCCGCGTCCGCAGATGAATGTTCCCGATCCGGCGTCGGCACCGTCGCCTGCACCCTCCTCGTCTCCGCTGGCTTCGGTCCCCGATCCGTCGCTGCCGTCGATGAAGCAGACAAACGTTGCGTCTCGCACGTCGCTGTTCGACCTTCCCGATCCCTCCGCACAGGTCAACGACCCCTTTGCTACCGCCCAGGGTCCCGAACCCACATCGGCACCCGTTGCGCCTCCTATGCCCGTTGCGTCGGGCGCACAGCCGATCGAGACCATTTCGGCTCCCGCCCCTGCGGCACCCAAGTCTCGCAAGCGCGGCCTGGGCGGCCTGTTCGGTCGTAAAAAGAAAAACGAACAGGACAGCATGAGTGACTGGCTGGGCGTCGAAGACGATTACGATGCCAAGAAGTCCGGTCGCGGCATCGGTTCGTGGGATAATTTCGAGGACGATAACGATGGCTGGAAGGGCGGCGCTACGTCTTCCGACGGCGCTTCTTCCGAAGATATGCTCTCGGCTGTCGCCTCTATGGGCGACGATGAGCTGCTCGGTCACGATATCTGGTTTGTGGCAACGGGCGCCTCGGATTGTGATGGCTCCGGTATGAAGGCCTTCTTGGCTTCGCATCGCGATAAGCTCCGCGGCGTCTTCTTCATCAATCTTGAATCCGTCGGCGCCGGTAGGCTTTCGGTGGTGACGGTTGAGGGCGAACAGCAGCTGCTCAAGGGCGATCGCCGCATCATGAACCTGGTCAGCAAGGTGTGCAAGTCGTTCCATGTCGATTGTGGCGCGCTCGAGATGCCCTATGCCAAGACCGATGCCTACGCCGCGCTCGAGGCGAGCCGCCGAGCCCTCACCATCGCCGGCGTGGACGGCACGCGTCTGGCTTGCGCTCGTACCGAGGACGACCTGCCCCACAATGTCAACCCGACGAACATTGCCACGGCATCCGAGGTCGTGACCGAGGTTATCCGCCGTTCGTAGACGGAGCTCTAAGGAGTCAACGTGTTTTCGTATATTAAGCGCCATTGGCCTGTCTACGTGATTTTGACCTTGATTGCCATTGCGTTAGGGCTTGGAGCTGCCTACATCGTGGGCGCGAAGGGCTCGACCCCCGCCTCCGCAATCAGCGAAGAGGTGGAGCAAGAACAGAGCACGGGTGCCGATGGGATTCCTGAGTCCGAGCAAGCAATCGTTGATGGTGGATCTTCGTCTGCAGAGTAGATGCGGCGATTTAAATGATTGAAAGCGGGCGAGCCGGGGGACTGGCTCATCGTGCTAGCGCTTCTTTGGGATTGACCTAAGGCGAGCGAACCATAGGGCTGCGGCACCCGAGGTCAGGAGCGCGGTGATGCAAGCGGCGATGGGAACTGATCCTGTTGCTGGTAGGTCCTGCGGTAGGGTACAGCGTTGAATAACACGGTCCTCGTCATGTGACTCAAGTTTATCGCCGCCGCCGTTGCGGCAAAGATCGACGCGTGCGCTGTTGGTGAGTGCGGTTTGGGGCGTATAAGCCGACGTCGCCTGCATGTGCACGATTGCGCCCCGAGCGTCTGTGCCAAGGATTGCTTTGGCATCGTCAAGGTCGTCGTGCTCATCTTTGAGATCATCGCGGGTCCAAGAATCCGCATCGCTTCGAGTCGTAAAGTCGGCGGCTACCGCACCGTATTCAATGCGAATGCCCGTTACGACGGTATTGGACGCAAGGTCGAGTTCTTTCGCCTCGAGTGTGGTGGATTCCGTGGTCGAGACATCCGCCTTCCAGAGGTGCCAGCCGTCGTAATCGACGAGGCGGCAATCCTCACCCAGACTTTCCCTTACTTCGTCGGACTCAAGCCAAGGATTTTCGTGCCCATCGTCAAGTGTCGCGTTTGCCGGCTCATCGACGTCTGTCGAGCCCAACGGCGTCGTGCGATACCACACGTTGCACAGACCATTGAGGTCGCCGATGGCGACGGGGGTTTCGATTGAGACGAATCTCGCCGTATCGTTCTCGGCACACTCAAGATCATCGGTAATTGTAAACTCATCAACCCAGGTAGCTGAATCGTTTCGAGCGTCGATGGTATAGGAGAAAAGTCCGTCCGTATTGGTTTGCGTCGCGGCGCGATTTTTACCATCGCCGTTGGCCAGCAGACCCTTCCCGATAGGTTGGACAAGTTCCTGACGCTTGTCGACCTGTCCTTTGATCTCGATGGGTGCATCCTTCATCGCGACGGATTGGACTTCTCCCGTATCCTTTATTTCAAACGTTATCTCCTCGGCAAGGTCATAGGTCCGCGGCGACATCATTTCGCGCAACGAGTAGGTGCCGGGTGCAAGATGTTCGATGCGGTGTGGCTTGTCGGATGAGGTCCAGGAGTCTATTTCGGTTTTATCGGGACCATATAAGGTGAGCTGTGCACCTTTCACTTCCTGCTCTCCGCTTGCATCGACCTTGGAGATATCAACCTTGGTGTAATCGTCGGATACGTTAAGCCGTGCTTCCACAACGGGTGTTTTCTGGTCGGCATAGGTAAGGTCGACGATATGGTGCGTCCGGTCGAGTAAGAAGCCTGCCGGCGCTTGAGTCTCGACAACCTCGTAGCGTGCGGTGCCAGATCCCAGCGGGAGATCGTCCGCGCGTGCCTCTCCAGTTTCATCCGTCGCGATGGTCGCGACGGTCTCACCGTCGAGCGCGGCAATGCTACCATCGGGGCGCACGATATCACCCGAGGCACGGATCTCAAAGATGGCGCCCGCGAGGCTGCTGCCGTCTACGGCATCGGTTTTAACGATCCTGATGTTTCCGGTCGCGGCGTGGTCATAATACGAGGCGATTGCAACGGGCGTTAGGTTCATGTCGGCGGGTATGTTTACCTCGATCTCTTCACCGACAAGATAGGGCTCTTTGGCCGAAGTTTCGCGTACATAATAGGTGCCCGGCACGAGCGATTCGGGCAGTGTGACGGTGCCGGTCGCGTCAGTCGTAAAGGTGTCCATTACATTATGTGCTGGATACCAGCATGTTTGTGAGACAGGTTTGTGATTGCTGTCGAGGAGTTGGAAGGTGAATCCGGCTAGCGGAACAGAAGCGCCTGTTTGGGCATCGCGTTTTACAATCTGGAGATGCGTCGACAGAGCGTGGTTGTCCACGATATACTGAAGCTCGGCGCCGTCGGAAATCTGATTGGCCCCGACGGTCCATTCCCCTGCACGTTTAAAACCCTCGGGGACGGTTTCCGGAACCTCGCGAACGGTGTAGCCGGCGCGGTCGTATGGGATGGCTCCGTGGACACCGGCGGGTCGCTTGCCTGCGCCGAACCATGCTTCTGACTGATCTTTGGTGGAGGCAAAGCCATAGATGTTTGTGGTCAGTGTGCCAACAATCTGCTGAGAGCTGTTGCTGACAACCTCAAAGACAACACCTCCTGCCGGCTGCTCCAGGCCGGATTGATCGCTATTGCCGTAGTCCTTGAATTTGGAAATCTCAAGGTCAAACGCAATGGGGATATCGGAAACGCGCGATTCGATCTCGACCACGCCTGAATCACCGAGCTGGTCGGCTCCAACGGTATAGGACCAGCTGTCGTTGGCTGGCAGGTAGCCCTCGGGGGCTTTTGACTCATAGATGGTAAAGGTTCCTAGGGGGACATCGGTGAGGGTAGCTCGACCGCTTTCATCGGTTGTGAGGGTTTGCGCCCATCCGGGGGTGGATTGCGACACGCACGTGAACTCTGCTCCCGCAAGTGAAGCTCCAGCCTGGGGTCCGGCATTCGTCGCGGCATCGAGTTTTACGACATGCAGGGTGATGGTGCCGGGTTGTTCATCAACGGCGACCTGTCCACCGTCATTCCCCGTGGTAAAGGCGATGCGATCACGACGGGGGACATAGCCGGCCGGCGCCTTTGTTTCAACTAGGTAGTATGCCGTGTTGGGCAGAAGTGCTGCCTGCGCTTGACCGTTGCTGTCCATCTGGATGGTGCCGACACGCTCGCCGCTGGCGCTCTCAAAAACATCGAATGTTGCCCCGTCAAACTGATAAGTATTGTTTCCGCTGGTAATGGCAGCGTTTGCAGACTGTTTTTGGAAGGAAACAGAGACCGCCGGCAGTACATAGAGCATGTCTTGACGTTTGCTGCCGCCCGATACGGCTCCTAGATAGCGCCGCGCGCGGTGCGGAGCGGCTTTGATGCTTCCTGATTTTGCGCTGTCGTGGAGCCATCGCGCAGCCGCCACGACTTCATTGTCGGCGGTAAAGTGTCCACTCTTGGTTTTGCCCTGAGCGGTCGTGTAGGAGTAGGTGCCGTCGACATGGGTAGTGCCGTTGAGCATCCATACGGCAAGCTGGGTGGCGGCGCGGGCGCGATCTGGTGAAAGATGGTAACCGCCAAACGACGTGGCGGTAGGATATCCGTGACAAACGATTGCCGCGAACTCGTCGTCGAGCCACACCCAGCCTTGATCAAAGTTGAGCCATGGGCCGCCCGGCTTGGTGGGGCCGGGGCGCTCCTGGTTCATGCAGTAGGCAATCGAGGCGTCTTGAGCTTCATACTTGCCGATGAAGAAGGGCCCACAATCATCGCTAATAGTGCGGAAGCCGAGCTGGTCGTAGCCATCGACGGCAAATGCGGCTCCCGGTGCCAGGCAGCCGAAAAGCAGGAAGAGGAGCAGGAGCAGCGGACCTGTTGCGATTGCGCTGTGGACAGGGTGCGTGGGTGCGTTGGACATGGCTGCTCCTTATCCCTCGTGCGCCGCACGGGGAGGCTGCGACGCGTAGGATGAGGCTACCCCCGAGGTTCATGCGGGTAAGTACCGGAGCCTGACCAAAAGCTTGCCCAATTCCTGACAAATTGAGCTCAAATACAACAATCAAGCAAAAGCGCAGGTAGAAGATAGGGAGAACAGGAGGTCAAAGGTCCTCATCTCCACAATTGACGCGATTTTCAAACGAATCTCCACAGCTAAAACAAGCATCACCACCCTTGTATCGAACAAGACAACCGCGTTATACTAGCCAACACACAAGCGGGCATCGCCAAGTGGTAAGGCATCAGCTTCCCAAGCTGACACTCGCGGGTTCGAGTCCCGTTGCCCGCTCCAGTTAAGAGCACAAGCACGGCACCATCACGGTGCCGTGCTTTTTTCAATAAAGTGCCGGGACTCGAACCCGACAGGGTGCGAGCGTTAATCAAATGTCCAAGTGTGAATTCTCACACTATGCCGTTAACCAACTTACTACGATACGCGTTGCATTTTGTTTGTGTTGAGGCTATAGGCTTAACGGCGGTTAAAAGGTCGCCTCACTAGGTGTTGGAGACAACCTTCTCGATGGCGATATCGACCTGCTCCTGTGCCAGCTTGGTAGCCTCGTTCTCAAGTTGGTCAGCCTTGGCCGAGGTGCTCACGCTCCTGTCCATAAGGTCGGCGATGGCAGATTCGACGTCCGCGCCAAGACGGGGAACGCGAATTTTTTTGATATCGATAGGGCTAAGTTGAGGCACCGAGGTTCCGTATGCGCAACGAACGACCGACGGCCTGCCAACGGTGGGACTGTTCAGAAAAGCAAGCAGGTAGCCAGTTCGAATCTTTGTAACGTCGGGATAGATTCTCAGCAGATGGTTGCTGCCAAACATTCCCTCATGATTCTCCGTGAGCAAAAGAGCTCGTCCTAGGATGCCGTACTTTTGACCAGAACATGCCATGACGAGAGTTCCCGGCTTTAGGATGTAACGCTCCCAGTTTTTAATGAGCTTGGCGTAAACAAATTTTGTCGGTTGAGTGTTAACGTCAAAGACCTCGGACACACCCACAAAGGGAACGTTGGAATCGCCATAAAACCGCTTGAAGCGAGGAAGCTCTTCGACGTCCTCTACAAGTTCAGCAAGTGGCGCATACTCCATTACGTCAACCAATGAGTCTACGGCGCTTATAGAGCCGGCATAACTGTCAGCATCAAGGCGCGATCTGTTGTCAATAACTTTGGATAAACTCACCACGCATGTTCCTGCAGGACTTTCTGCCTCACAAGCAATACCGACCTCCTTCTCCAACAGCTTAAACGCCCCGTCCCGCAGCTTCCAGGCCTCGCCGCGCAGGCGCACAGCCTCGGCAGCTTTGTCGCCGATGGCTTTGCGCGTGGCCGCATCGGGCATGATGACCGGAAACTCGTTGGCGTGGGCCACCTCGATGTGCTTGATCATGTGACCGTACTGAGACGCTCGTGCGATCTGCTTGAAGAAGTCCGTCTTCATATACGCGTAGAGCCAGCCGTACTCGTCTTGGTCCTTCGGCTCGATGCGCAACAGGTCGTCCGTGATGACCTTGTTCAGGTGATGCGGGTACACGGCGGTAACGTTGCCCACCACGCCCGAGCGCGAAAGCAGCAGCCAATCCTGATTGACGAATCTAGAATCAGCCTGGGGCACGAAAGGCGCGGCGAGCCACTTCCTCACTCGGGGAAAGTCCTCGAACACCTGGCCGGCGGTAAAGAAGGGTAGCCCTTTGCCTTCCGGCACGGTATACCCCGTCAGTCTGCTCGGCTGCCAAATGTCGGTAAGGTCACCGAGCCTCTTGTGGTTGTCGCACTGGTTGGCAAGGCGTACGAAGCCGTACCCGTCGCGCAGGTAGGTTGACGCCTCGAGCCTCACGTCGCCGCCCAGCACGGTGGAAAGTCGGACGCTCTTCACCAAAGGCGCGATCGTCATTGGTCTCGCCTCCATTCAAAGAAGGCGCCGGCGATCGCCATCGTCTCGTCGTCCACCACGCGCTCCTTCGAGGTGTGGCTGCTCTCCTCTTCGGAGCCCACGTTGCCCGTCACCGCGGTGGTCTGCTCCTGCACAATGGGGTAGCCGTCATCGTCGCGTACATAGGTGGTCTGACCACGCTTGTCGTGCCCTACGTGGTCACAGATGGCCATAAATATCTTGTAATCCTGGAAGGTACCGTCCTTGCAGTATGCCTCTTCCTCACTGTCCCAGCGTCTCAGCACAAGGACGGATGTCTGCACGCCCACGTTGGGTTGGAACGCATCCGGGTGCATGTCTACCGAACCCAGGATCTGCGCATGGCGCAAAATCCACTGGCGCACGTAGCCCAGACCCGGGTTGCCCAGGATGCCGTTGGGAATGACGAGCGCCGCCACACCCACGCCGGGCTCAAGCAGGCGGATACACCGCTCGATGAAGAGGATCTCGGGCGGCTGAGATGAGAAGAGCTTGGGTTCCATGCTCCACTCGGCATCTTCCTCGGACCACGACCAGGTGTGTCCAAGGTCGAAGGATTCCAGAATCGCCGGGTCTTCGATAGGAATCTTGGAGCCAAAAGGTGGGTTGGTCATAATCGCCGTAACGCCGTGCCCCGGCTGCAGCGCCTTATTTGCCGCAACGTCGGCGGCGTCCAGGCGCAGCGCCTTTTGCAGTTTGGGTTCAAAGCCCGAGAACGGCTCGAGCGAGTTGGCGTGGAACAGCTGTCCGGTGCCGTCGTTGTTCATAACCATATTCATCTTGGAGGCACGCACTAGGATGGGATCAAAGTCGATGCCCACGATATGCTTGGACAGGAACTCGCGCTTGCGCGCGATCAGAGCCTCTTGCTTGGCTGCTTTGCTGCGCCCGCTCACCTCGACGGAGTCTCTGATCTTCTCAAGCACGTAATTCATGGCCGTGACCAAAAAGCCGCAGGTGCCCATGGCGGGGTCGAGGATGACGTCGTTTTCGGACGGGTCGACCATCCGCACCATCATGTGGCACATGTTGCGCGGCGTGAAGAACTGGCCCTTGTCACCACGCAGGTTGGAGCCCACGATTGTCTCGTACGCGTGGCCCTTAACGTCCACGTCGCTCTCGAGCAGGGAATACATTTGCAGCTGCGCCACGATGTAGGCGAGCACATCGTCGGTTAATGCGATGCGCTCGTCGGCCTTGAAGATGGTCTCGTACGACTGCTTGACGTTTCCAAAGAGTGCCTCGATGCGCTTGCGGCACTTCTTCTTACCCGCGGCGCCCTGGCGCTCGGTTGGCGTGATGTAGAACGTTGGCGTCTCGGAGTCGCGCTCATCCTGGATTTTGCAGAAGATGATCTTGAGCAGTTCAAGGAATGCCTCGGCCTTTTGGATGCCTTGGTTTCCGGCGATGTAGTTGTGACAGCGGCGGAACGAGTACAGCAGCGAGTCACTGGCGGCGGGGCGCAACTGGTCGAAGCGCGGCGCGTCGTCGGGTACCTCGCCACCAGCATGTGGCAGATCGGGCACGGCCTCGGGGCCGCGCTTGCCGGCATCGTCCACCACGTAACGGAAGGTAAGCAACTCGTCGCCGTTGGTCCACATGCCATAGGTCGAGTTCATGCAGGCAGACGCATAGGAGTGCATTTGATCTACGCCGTCTTTTTTGCCTTTGGCCTTGGTCTTGGGGTCTTTGCACTCGACGATGATGTGGATGTTTTCCTGGGTGTGCGCTTTTCCCGGCTCCCAGATGGCGACGTCGACCGCTTTTCGGTTGCTGCCGAACTTGATCGACTCCTCGACCCCGATCTGCTCCTTCTTGTAACCGTACTCACGCACGAGGGACTTTAGGATTTCCTGGCGCACTCGCTCCTCGGGGGTGTCCCTGCGCTGCGTCACGCCGTCGATGAAGTCCAGTATAGTCTCCGGCTGGATGACCGAAGTCTTGCTCACTTGCGACATTACGATTCCGTCCTTCCAACCTTGGTGTTGGTATCAACGCGTGCGGGGCCGCCCGATGCGACGCCCATCTCGCGGCTAATCAAATCTTTAAGAAATCCCTGCTTGTTTTCCTGTGCGGAGAGGAATGACCAAATCTCCTCTTCGGCGGGATAGAACCGCAGACAGAACTGCTGGGTCTTGTCGTGCTTGTACTTACGATCGGCTCGCTTCTGAGCTTCTGACGGCATGGCACCTCCCAAGGACATAGCTTAGCCATAATAGGAATTAGTATAGGTCTACACCTATATGTAGACAAGCAAAATATCACGAATCAGCAGGTAAAGGATGATTTTTAATTAAAGAAATAGAAGCCAACAAATGTAAAAACGGCCTCTAAGACATTGGACGTTTTTACGGTTGAGGAAGGTGGAGCTTGAGAAATGATCCGCCATGAGCGCTCCCTGCCGCTCGTGCATGGAGTGGCAGGGAACTATTTTTGTTGTATGAGACTGCCGTCTCGCAAGGTTGCAATGCCCGATTGGATGTCGACTTCAGTTGGATCAACCATATGCGCTGTTGCCTGACGCTGCGCGATGCCAGGCGACGGAGGATGCGTCCTATCACGACTGGTAGTCAGGCACATTCTGGGCTAGTTGCGAACTTGGCTTGGAATGTGCCTGTTTGGCAGAATCGAAATCGCGAGCCATATCACTCGACTATGTGCCACTCAGCTGCCGAAGTGCTTCCAGCGTTGGTGATGCGGCCAGCTTTCCGTAGGCTTTGGAGCAGATAGCTTACATGGTCGCCTTTTTGCTTTGCCGTAAGGTCTGCCGGCAGGGCATGATCCAGCCCTGCGATAATCTCCGCTCTTGAACATGGGCGCACGCGCAGGAGCTCCAAGATCAACTCCTTGAAGACGCTATTGTCTACGCCCTTGTTTCGCACATACTCGCTGTGGGCACCGGTGGCTGCTGCCACCTCGGCTGAGACCGTCAGTTTGGGGTAACGGCCCCTAACGAGGCCTTGTTCGTGAAGCAGACGTGACTGTTCCTTTGTGACGGGTAGTCCCTTCTGAACGAGGTCCAACAGCAGCACTGTCACCAAATCAAGATTTCGATTGCTTGCGAGAAGTCGAGAATAGTCCTCGTTGAGAACCGTACCGTACAGCGTTACGGCAACGCGCCCAATCTCAGATAGATCGTAGGTGGGCATTGGTAATAGGCGGTTGCGCTGAATGTCGAAGACGTTGCGAATGCCTATGGCGTTGCGGTCCATCATGCCTGTTTTGTTCATAGCGCTTGAAAGCAGGGGGTTACGGTAGTAGGGCGGCTTGTAGCCGCTCGCGAGCGCGTTCTCTATCGTCTCGGGGATAAAGGCACCCTCGTTCTTGAATATAAGCTTGTCCTCATACTCAAGGACATTGATCTTTCCTGACATCCTGAAATCTTGATGCGCAATAGCGTTGTGGAGAAGTTCTCGAATGACTTCGGGACTGTAGCGATGCGCTTCGGTGGGAAATAGCGTCTCTTCGCGGTCGAAGAAGCGATACTTTTCGTTTCTTATCTTTCCCAGGATACGATCGACCTGCAGAATGAAGGGCGGCTCAAAGTGTTCATAGGCCATAGTGGAGCCGTCGCTCGCGTAGAGCGTCCAAGTGATGCGCGGCTCAATGCCACCCAGAAAGACACTCGATTCCGGTTTGCCCAGAAGAACGAGCGCCGCATTGCTCACGTGGCCGTGGATCACAAGCGCCATCTTGCTAAGGATAGATTCTTCGTCGAGGCTACGAACGGCAGGCTGGCTTTCTCCGAACTTTTCGACGAATTTGGAGCATGCAAAGCTAACTGCATCTGGATCAAGGTCACCGAAGTTTGCCTCGTAGGCAATCTGGCGCGACCAGTCGGGCCGGCTCTGCCCGTAAATGGCGTCGAGTTTGAACTTGGGCATCTCTACGAGGGACTCATTCTCTCGTGACCAAGGGATTCCGTGCCAAGTCGTTGGCGTTGCGAAGCTGCCAGCCGGTATCTGGAAAGCAATGACTCTTTTGTCATCAACCTCAAACTCGTAAATCTCTTCGAAAGTCATGCCGTTGTTGGTGTATTGGGCGATTTCGTGCTTTAGGCGTCGCAGGCCGACACTTGGCGATTGGGGTTCTTTACGGTAGGCGGTTCCCTTTATCTTGCGGTCGTTTGAAATGCCAAAGAAAAGCCATCCGCACTCTGCCTTGCGTAAATTGGCCTCGTTGCTGAGGGCGGAGAAATACCTGCCAATGTCCTCGAAGTCATAGTTCTGCTTTGCTGCCTTGTATTCGACGACCTCGGTCTCGACGTCTGCAATGATGCGCAGAAGTAGGGAGGGCATTTCGCTCGTTTTCCGTATCATGACACTCCATATAATGTAATTTTATCCGCAACTAATGTAATTATATCTCCTGTTACATTAGCCGCCCGTGCATAAGGCTGTAGGCCGACTGTAAGGTCATATATTTCAGTGCATATAATGTCTGTACTTTTAACTTACCTCGCAGATTAGCTGCCAGGGGAAACGGAAAATAATGTGTCTTCTTCTAATGTAATTTCGCATGTAGCTTCGCGGATAACGCGTGAAATTACATTAGTACACGGAACTATTGCCGCCTGCTGCGGTGACGCTGCTGTCCATCTTCGTTGCCCGCTCCAATTCCAAAATGTTAGGTTCATGCCTGCTGCCCATACTTGCACCTGCGCACGGTACAATGGTTGGGTTACGACCAACGTGCCAATAACCAAAAAGGAGCCGCTATGATCGATCGCTATACCCGCCCGGAGATGGGACGCATCTTCTCCCTCGAGAACAAGTACGCCATTTGGCAGGAGATCGAGGTTCTGGCCTGCGAGGCCCAGGCGGAGCTCGGTAAGATCGGCATTTCTAAAGACGAAGCCCAGTGGATCCGCGACCACGCCAACTTTGAGAAGGCAAAGGTCGACGAGATCGAGGAAGTCACGCGCCACGACGTTATTGCCTTCCTTACCAACATGAAGGAGTACATCGACGCCGATGTGCCCGAGGGCGACCCCAAGCCCAGCCGCTGGGTTCACTATGGCATGACCAGCTCCGATCTGGGCGACACGGCTCTGTGCTACCAGCTCACCCAGGCCTGCGACTTGATCATCGAGGACGTCAAGAAGCTCGGCGAGATTTGCAAGCGTCGCGCCTTTGAGGAGCGCAATACGCTCTGTGCCGGCCGCACTCATGGCATCCACGCCGAGCCGATGACCTTCGGCATGAAGTTTGGCTCTTGGGCCTGGGAGCTCAAGCGCGATCTGGATCGTCTTGAGGACGCCCGCAAGAATGTTGCCTTCGGCGCCATCTCGGGCGCTGTCGGCACCTACAGCTCCATCGAGCCGTTTGTCGAGGAGTATGTCTGCGAGCACCTGGGCCTGGTTCACGACCCGCTGTCCACGCAGGTTATTAGCCGCGACCATCACGCCTATCTCGCCGGTGTCCTTGCCACCACGGCGGCCACCTGCGAGCGCATCGCTACCGAGGTTCGCAATCTACAGAAGACCGATACCCTCGAGGCCGAGGAGCCGTTCCGCAAGGGTCAAAAGGGCAGCTCCGCCATGCCGCACAAGCGCAACCCCATCACCATGGAGAAGGTCTGCGGCCTGTCGCGCGTCGTAAAGTCCAACGCCCAGGTCGCCTTCGACAACGTCGCCCTGTGGCACGAGCGTGACATTTCGCACTCCTCTGCCGAGCGCGTCGCCCAGGCCGATAGTTTCATCGCGCTCGACCACATGTTCCAGTGCCTCATCCGCGTTATCGACGGCCTGCAGTTGTATCCCGCTCGCATGATGGCCAACCTCAACAAGACACGCGGCCTCATTTTTTCCTCCAAGGTCCTGCTGGCCCTCGTCGACACGGGCATCACCCGCGAGGACGCGTACGCCATTGTGCAGGAGAACGCCATGGCAACCTGGCACGAGGTACAGGATTGCGTCTCCGGCCCCACCTTTAAGGAGCGTCTCGAGGCCGACCCGCGCTGCACCGTCAGCCAGGAGAAGCTCGACGAGATCTTTGATCCGTGGGACTTCCTCACCCGTATCGACACGGTCTTCGATCGCCTGGAGCAGTTGAGCTTCGAGTAGGGTTAAACTAATTCGACCGCTTGCGGTTGCATTTGGACCATTGGCGCCTTGCCCGTCTTGGGCGAGGCGCTTTTTTTATTGCCGCATCAGCCTCGGGTATAAAATGAAATCCGACTGCTGTTTCGATGAAGGGAGGCGCGTGCCCGGACGTATCAAGCGAGTCGCCATTGTCTCGTTTACGCTCATGCTCCTTGTTGCTGCCTGTGTGGCCGCCCTGACGTATACCGTCCGAAGCAGTTCTTCCTCCTCGAATGAAGCCGACAAAGATCTCCCAGTACTCAAAATCGGCGTTACGGATAACGACCCCTATGTGTATATCGATACCACGGGCGATTACGTCGGTATCGATATCGACATCGCCCGCGAGGCCTGCAAGCGTGCGGGGCTCAAGCCACAGTTTGTCGATATTGACTGGAACGATCGCGACCGGCTGCTCAAAAACGGTGATATCGATTGCCTGTGGTGTGATTATTCTCCCTGTTATCGTGAGGATAAGTATTACTGGACCGAGCCGTATCTAACCGTGACGGTCTCGGTTGCCGCCAAGAAAACGAGTGGCATCAAGTCCTTGGCGCATCTCGATGGAAGCAAGACCATCGCGGTGATTGCGGGCTCGGTGAGCGAACGCCGATTGCTCGCAGGGGATCTGGAAATCTCGCCGGACGTGCAAATCAAATCGTACGGTTCTGCCGAGCTCTGCAAAGCCGCCCTCGCCAAAGGGTATGTCGACTGTTGGATGGCGGACGTTCAGCCGCTTGATCGACTTGTCGCCCAGTATCCCGGCCTTTACTGCGTGTTCGCTGACAACGTTATGACGGTTGACCTTGGCGTCGCGTTTAAGGACGGCTATGAGGGGGAGTACGTCAAAAACCTCAATACCGTGCTGTTCGAGATGGATCGAGATGGCACGATTGAGCGCATTGTGGGCAAGTACAAGGCGGGGGCGACGACGGACGGGCAAGGAGCGGAATCATGACAAATGATGAGCGCCGCTTACGCCGGAAGGCATTAGTCACCGCGGCTATCTGCGTTGTGGCCAGCGCTGCTTTGTTGGGTCTGCTGTATATGGTCGGCACGCATCGCTGTCTCGATAAAACGCTTGGGTTTGGCCAGGAAACCATGGTGTTTTTAAAAAACGCCTGCGAAAAATATGACCGATATGAACAGGGAAGAAAAACCGAAGCGACGCACAATTTGGATGCCGCGCTCGAGTCGTTTTCGACGTTCTTGCCGTCTGATCACGTTGAAGTCAACGATGACCTCGTCGAGGAGTACGTCCATACCGAGCACCTTTCGGGAATGTTGGTCATGGACGCCGACGGCCATATGGCCGCTCATTACGATATTGATGGTCGCGATCCGCTGATGCTGTGGCGAGAGGAGCTGACCTGTTCGTCGGTCGCATCGATGTATCGAGGATCCAAGGTGTCCTACTCGACGGTCGTTGAGCGTCGCGATGTCGATTTTGCCGTGAGTGTTGTTCCGTACGGTGATGGCGTAGCGCTGGGGTATCGATCGCTTGCGCCCGAGCCCGCCGATGATTATTCGTATACGATCGCCGACGTGCTCGTGAACAACACATTCCATCAGAGCCCAACGGTGCTCGTGATGCGCGATATGCAGATTGTTTCCTCAAACGATTCGAATGTCGATCTAACCCTTTCCCGGCTTCTTGCCGATAGCGGAATTGATTGGAAAGACGAAGGCTTAACACGTATCGAATATCGGGGAAGTACCTGGTATGCCGTGCGTGCGGCGTATGAGGACTATCGCCTGTTTGCGCTTTATCCCAAATCTGAGGTCATGTCGGGCAGGATTTCATTTATCGCTGCCGGCGTGCTGGTGTGCTTGGCGTTTTGGATTGTAGTGCTGTTGGCGCGCAACATTGCCGATCGTCGCAATTTGGCCGAAAAGGACAAGCAACTCGGCATCATCAATGCTATCAGTTCCATATATGAGTCGACCTTCCTGCTACATCTCGATACGCTCGAGATCGAGGGAATTAACATGTCGCCATCGGTGGCAAAGATATTTGCCGAGCACGCCGAGGTGTATGACTTTTTGACAACGGTTTGCCGAGACATCGTGAGTCCCGAAAGCCGCGAGGCGGTCATGGAGCTAATAGATATAAGCACGCTTCAGAATCGTATGGAGGGCATGCCGTACTTGGATGCCGAGGTACGAGATTGCCGAGGTACTTGGTATTCGCTGCAGGTTGTTCCACAGCGCCGCGATGAGCAGGGTCGACTGGAATCGGTCGTCGTGGCGACGCATAACATCTCGATGACAAAGCGCGCCGAGGAGCTTTCTTTCCAGGACAAGCTGACGGGACTTCGCAATAGAAATTACCTTGAGTCCCTTGGCGACGACCTGGTGAACGAGTCCCTGCCCGTGAGTGTGATCATGATGGACTGCAATTTCCTCAAGCGCACCAATGATCTCTACGGTCACGAAATGGGCGATGAGCTGCTACGGCGTACTGCATCTGTATTGAAGCGGGCGGCAGGCGAGAAATTTGTACCCATGCGCGTTGGTGGAGACGAGTTCTTGCTGATTTGCCCTCACACCGATCGCGAATCCGCATGCAAAGTGGTGCAAGATCTTCGCCTCAGCCTTGCTGCTGCGAGCGATGAGGTGTTGACAGTCAGTGCGTCGTTTGGCGTCGCGACGGCAGAGACACCCGGATGTTCGCTGACCGAGATGTACCACATCGCCGACCACAACATGTATCAAGAGAAACGAAAAGTCCACGCTCGGGAAGCAGATTGCTAGCATTGCTGTCGCCGGTCTGCGCATCGGGGGATGTTGAATCGGTGCCCGCGATACTTTATCGGTTCGGACGGGGATAATAGACGTCTGAAATTGCTTTACGAGAGGGGAACGCAATGATTAGTTTTGATTACAAGCCTCAGGGCGTATGCGCTCGCAATATCCACCTTGACCTGTCCGATGACGGCAACAAGGTGGTGGGCGTTGAGTTTACTGGCGGCTGCAACGGCAATCTCAAGGCTATCTCTAAGCTGGTCGAGGGCGCTCCTGCCGACCGTGTGATCGAGGTTCTTGCCGGTAATACCTGCGGTATGAAAAAGACCTCTTGCGCCGATCAGCTTACGCGCGCCATCGAGGCCGCTCGCGCCGAGATCGCCTAATGGGTATCGCCGATCACATCAAGAACGGAATATCGCGTCGCGGCTTTGTACTCGGTGGGGCCGCCGCGGGCGCTGCCACGGTGCTTGCCGGTTGCTCGAAAAAGACGGGCACCAGTGATGATGCCGCCGGCGAGCCGCAGGTTATCAAGGACGATTCAAAGATTGTCTCGATCACTGATGAGTACGAGGCAGTTGACATCGATCTTGAGCCGGCGGCGTCGTGGACGCTGCCGCTGGGCACATTGCTGTACTACTGCGATGGCGACTATGCTGCGGCAATGATGGCGCCCGCATCGGCACTGCACGCCAACACACTCGGTGTGCTCAACCTGGGCGATGGCTCGCTTACCACATTAATCGAGGATCCTATCGAGGGTACGGGATATGCATTTTACGATGTCCGTGCCGGCGATGGCGTGTTTGCGTGGGTTGAGATGAACTTTGCCAATTCATCGTGGAAGCTCTACGCTCAAAATCTGTCGGGCGCTTCGCTCTCTGGCGACGTGGTTGAGCTCGATCGGGGTGGCAAGGACTATGATCCGCCCCTGTTTACGGCGTTCGGGTCATCAGTCATCTGGTATAAAATGCCTTCGGCAGGCGGCAATAAAACGAGCAGTGATTCGTTTTGCTATCGTCGCTCGCTTGATGAATCCAAGGCCGAGACAATTTGGAAATCGATGGGCCGCTTTGCATCGGCCCCGCGCGCGAGCGACGGCATTTTGACCATTTCGCCGCGTGTCCGCAACGACGAGGGCGTCTACTACGGCATAACGGCAATCGATCTGACCGACGGCAACAACACCAAACGTGCCCAGCTAGTCCTTCCCTCGTCAGTCTCGCCTTTCGAGGCCGTATATATGGGCGATACCTTCGTGTTTTCTATCGAGGCGACCTATAGTGGCGTGGGCAGCTTGGGCAACATGGGCACGTATATCGGTAATGAGGGAGGGCCGTACCTCTTCCTGTCACGCGAGCCGCTCGCATGTGCGGCTGGCAAGAAGAATAAATACCTTGTTAAGGTGCAGGCGTCGCATTTCCTGATCGACACCTCTGCCAAGACCTATGGCTCGCTGCTGTCGCCCGACCGCGCTTTGGAGTATGGCGATTATCCAGCTACGGCGGGAAAATCGGACTCATTCCTTACGTACGCCACGGTGCGCAACAGCCAGGGTATACCAGAGACGGTCACTGCACGCCTATTCTCTCTTTAAGCTTAGAGGGGTTAAAAAGGTGCCAACAGGGGAATAAACGCGTTGTAATTGTGAGTACCGCCTGCCGAGCTGCCGCGTCATAGCGGCATCCGGCGGGCTCAGGTGCGTTAAAATGGGCTTGTTCTTAGCTAATTGAGACAGGGGGGCCGTGTTATGGCTTCAGATGCAAAAAAGATTCTGCTGGTCGAGGATGAGAAGGCAATCCGTGACGCCGTCGCTGCCTATCTCGAGCGCGAAGGCTACTGGGTTGTGGGCGTCGGCGACGGCCAGTCCGCGATCGAGGAGTTCGAGAAGCATCAGTTCGACCTGGTCGTGCTCGACCTTATGCTCCCCAAGATTCCCGGCGAGCGCGTTTGCCGCACCATTCGCGATACCTCGGATGTCCCCATCATCATGCTGACGGCTAAGGGCGAGATCGAGGACCGTATTATCGGTCTTGAGCTCGGCGCCGACGACTATCTGATTAAGCCGTTCTCGCCGCGCGAGCTCGTCGCCCGCGTTCGCGCTCTGTTCCGCCGTGCCCATCAGGCCGACGAGCCCGCCGTCGAGGTGCTCGACTTCGGCGATCTGGTCATCGATATCTCGGGCCACAAGATCTTGGTCGAGGGCAAGGAAGTCGATCTGACGGCTTCCGAGTTCAAGCTGCTCACCACGCTCGCCCGTCATCCCGGCCGTGTGTATAACCGCATGGAGCTGGTCGAGAAAGTGCTCGGGTATGACTTTGAGGGCTATGAGCGCACCATCGATAGCCACGTGAAGAACCTTCGCGCCAAGCTGGGCGATGATCCCAAGAAGCCCAAGTGGCTCTACACCGTCCATGGTGTCGGCTATCGCTTCGAGGCTCCGGCCAAGACCGATAAGTCGGACGAGAAATAGGGAAATCACATATGACACCTGCGCGCTTTGAAATCGGACAAAAGCACAAGCAGGAGAGCGAGGCGGGTTCCAAGGCTAGTTGGAACACGCCTCGTTCCGATTCACGGCCAACGATGAGCTATCCCTCGCGCATGGCACTTGCTTTTGCTCTGACATCGCTCATGACAGTATTGGTGCTGGTGGGCGTTGTCTCTGTTGTGTGGGGCACGGTCTTTTCGGATTACACACGCTCCAATATCGTCGAAATCGCAAATTCCGCTGCCGAGAAGTTGGCAACCTCATATGAGGAAAACGGCTCTTGGACCGCGGGGGAACTGCGCACGGTCGCAACGTCGAGTTTGGTTTCCGACGATTTGGGCATGCAGGTCGTCAATAAAAAGGGCGTTGTTGTCTATGACGACTCGTGGCCTTCGGCAAGTGCGACTGCCGATGTGCGCGAGAGCGAATCGGCGTCTCGCAGCTCGAGCGGTAAAAAGGCCTCGCATAGCCCGGTTTCGTCGGCGCCCACCGACTCCGATAGCGTGGCCAATGTCGAAATCATAACGCCTTCCGGCCAGCATGTCGGACAGGTAAAGCTATGGGCCATCGGCTCCGATGCCCTGCTCACCAAGGCAGATTCTGCGTTTAGAGAGAAGACCTTTAACGCCATGGCCCTTGCCGCGGTTGTTGCAGTCTGTATCTCGGTCGTTATCGGATCGTTCATGTCGCGTATGCTCACCAAGCCGATTCATCGTATTACCAGCACGGCCAAACAAATTCGCGATGGCGATTTGTCCGCTCGCACGGGCTTGCGCGGCGATGACGAAATCGATCAGCTGGGTGAGACCTTTGACGAGATGGCCACTTCGCTCGAGAAGGACATGAAACACGAAAAGCGTCTGACCTCGGATGTCGCGCACGAGCTTCGCACGCCGCTGGCGCTCATACAGACACGGCTCGAGCTTTTTGCGGCGGAGCATCCGCAGATGGATGCCGAAACAGCCGCGCTGCTGCGCTTTGAGCAGGAACAGCTCGAGCGGCTGAGCGCCCTTGTACGCACGCTGCTGGAGATGAGCGACCTGCAATCCGTGCCGCGCACGGACTGCATCGACCTTGCGCCGATGGCCGAGGAAGTGCTGGTCGATCTGACGCCGCTGGCGCAGAAAAACGGCATCACACTCACGCAGACAGGCGAAAATGTGCAGCTCACCGGCAGCGATGTGCTGCTGTATCGGGTGCTGTTCAATTTGACAGAGAACGCGATCAAGTACAACCGCACGGGCGGTTCGGTGGAAGTGTCTGTCGAGCAGGAAGGCGGTCAGGCGGCAATCCGCGTGCGGGATACTGGCCCGGGCATTGCCGAGGAGTACCGGGACAGCATCTTTCAGCCGTTTTTCCGCGTGGATAAGTCGCGCAGCCGCGCAATGGGCGGCGTAGGGCTGGGTCTGGCGCTCGTGCAGGAGATCGTCCGGCTGCATGGCGGCACAGTGCGCGTTGAACAGAGCGCAGATACGGGAACGACTATTCTGGTAACATTGCCGGTTGGAAAAGCGGCTTGACGCGCAAATTGAGGGCATATATATGCGCTGCTTTAACAGTATACACGGTTTACACCCGCTCTGAAATCCAGTATAATTTAGACAGTACAACGGACAGGAGAGCACATTACAGTATTCGGAGGTGCGCGCCATGCCAAAATCGAAATGGAATCTGAACACGATCTACATATCCGAGCGGCTGCAGGAGAGCCTGCGGCCAATCTCGCGCTGTGCCATGACGACCGTGGTTGCACCCATGGGATACGGCAAAACGACGGCGGTGGAGTGGTATCTCGCGGAACGTGCCGGAGCCGAAGCGCCGTACATTGTGCGCATCAGTGTGTACTCGAGCAATCTTGCGATTTTCTGGAAAAGTGTGCAGGAGGCCTTTGCGCGTGCAGGCTTTGCCTTCCTGCGGGAATACGACTGTCCGACCGACGGAGTGAGCGGAGGACTGCTGATCGACGATCTGTGTCATGCGCTGACCGGTGAGAAGTCCTGCTATATTTTTATTGACGATTTTCACCTGCTGACCGACAAGCGCGCACCCGGATTCCTGTGTGCGCTGGCCGGACGGCTGCCGCCCAATGTTCATCTGATTTTAGCCAGCCGTGACCTGTTTCTGCCGGCGGCAGAGCTTGTCCGGCTGGGCGGAAAGGTGTATCAGATCGGCACGGCGCAGCTTCGGCTTAACCATACCGAGCTGGCGGTCTATACCAAGCGGTGCGGAACCGCGCTTTCCGATGAGCAGATAGATACGCTGCTGTATTACAGCGAGGGCTGGTTCTCGGCGGTTTATCTGAATCTGCGGATGTTTTCCGAGCACGGTGTGCTGCCGGACCCGAATTCGGATATTTCATCCATCTTTACGGCTGCGATGATTGATCCGCTGCCCGAAAAACAGCGGGAATTTCTTGCGGTGATGGGACTTGCCGACGAATTTACGGTCGAAATGGCGCAGTTCGTTATGGCAGACGCGCACGCCGAGGACCTGCTTGCCGCGCTGACCGGGCAGAATGCGTTTGTCAAGCGTCTGCCGGACGGCGCGACCTACCGGTTCCACCACATGATGAAGGAATGCGCGCTGCACACCTTCCTGTCCATGCCGAAGGAGCGGCAGACCGTCTACCGCGGGCGGCTCGGCATCTGGTATGAGGATCACCGGCTGTATCTGCATGCCATGACCGAGTACCGGCAAAACGGCGATTACGATGCGATGCTGCGCACGCTGCAGAAGGATGCAGGCATTCTGCTTTCCTCGCTGCACCCGAAGGCAGTGCTGGCAGCGCTGGACGAATGCCCGGCAGCGGTGCTCACAAGCCATCCGCTGGCGATTCTGGTGCTTATGCGGAGTATGTTCAACTGGCGCAATATCCCGAAAATGCATATAGTCTTCACCACTCAGCATATCAGGATATTGCGCCCAACCGTTGACAC
>URUC01000003.1 GCA_900550965.1 uncultured Collinsella sp.
CGACCATAGCGAAACGCGTCGCTTTTTCGATCTGGACAACCTATTTCACGAGACGTGCTTTGAGATTGCTGGCCGTCACATGTTGTGGGATTGGATGAAGAGCGTCAACACGCATTTTGAGCGATACAACTGGTTGCGTATGGTGTCGCAGGATTTGGATTGGGAGCCGATTCGTCGACAGCATCGCCGGATTTTCGAGGCTATTAAGAGGGGCGATACCGACGCGGCGAGCTATCTGGCAGAGACACACCTGCACCTGATGCCCGAGGAGCAGGGCCCGGTTATCGCCCTGCATCCCGACTATTTCGAGCTGCCCAAAGACTCGGCCATCTAATCGTCTCCCCCATAAGTCGCGATGAAATAGGGGTTGTTGTGCTGCCCAGGTGGTGCAGACGCCCCCAGTTCACACTCACGAGCTCGGGGCCTTTTTCGTCCGGATTGTTTACGTATTGCCGAACGAAAATAGTTTGCGTTTGGTAATAAGCGTACGAAAGCGCAGTTTCCATTCTCATTTCGGACGCAAATCAAGACGCAAACCGTTTGCGTCTTGGTATATTTAGTACGCAAATGGTTTTCGTCTTATAATACGGTCATGAATGGTACGAAACGAAGAGGTTGGGCGTATGGTTGTTAGAGAGAGCCCTACAGTCGAATACAAGGAAAGCGTTACGCCGACGTTTCTTAAAACGGTTAGCGCTTATGCAAACTACGGGACGGGCAAGATTGAGTTTGGCGTTGATGACGAGGGCGTGGCTGTCGGCCTTGCGGATCCGGTCGCAGAGTGTCTCCGCATTGAGAACATGATTAATGACAGCTTGGCTCCCGCTCCCCGTTACACGCTCGAGCCCGATGAGAAACACGGGACCGTAATCCTTACGGTTTATGAGGGACAGGACAAACCCTATCGAAGCAAGGGAAAGGCCTACAGACGAAACGATTCGGCAACGGTGGAGGTCGACCGGTTTGAGTATGGCAGGCTGACGCTCGAAGGCAGCAACGTAACGTTCGACGCGCTCACGTCGGCTCGCCAGGACTTGGGCTTTCATACGCTCGAGCATAAGTGTGTTGAACACCTCGGCATTTCCGAGCTAACGCCGGATATCATGCGTACGCTCCGCTTGCTCGGCAAGGATGGCTATACCAATGCCGCGGCGATTTTAGCGGATAAGAATGATTTTCCAGGCATCGACTGCGTCCGTTTTGGCGATACCGAGGATGTGGTCTTGGATCGCGAGGCGGCGACAAATTTATCCGCAATTGAACAGGTGGACAGGGCGGTGGCTATGCTTGCACGCTACTACCGTTATGAGCGTATCGAAGGGATGGAGCGCGTCCAAACCGATCGAATTCCTCTTGAGGCATTCCGCGAAGCTGTTGCAAACGCTTTGGTGCATCGGACGTGGGACGTTCGAGCGAACGTTCAAATTGCCCTGTACGATGATCGTGTCGTTGTGACCTCCCCCGGGTCGCTGCCCGCCGGTTTGACGACGGAACAATACCTGTATGGGCAGATATCCGTGCTCAGAAACCCCATCGTTGCAGAGGTCTTCTTAAAGCTGGATTACATCGAGAAATTTGGTACGGGAATCGCGCGCATTAGACGTGCCTATCGCGATTCGATCAATCAACCAATTTTTGATGTTCGCGGCGGCATGGTGACCGTCACATTGCCCGTTATCGATGCCTTTGAGGGGTCTGAGGAAGAGGCCCAGGTTCTCAAGGCTTTGCCGGTCGGACGAATAATGTCGCGGGGTGAGATTGAGCAGCAGACGGGGTTGAGCCGCGCGCGTGCGTTGACGGCGCTTGAATCACTGATTGGGCGGAACGCGGTTGTAAAGCGGGGGACTGGGCGTTCCACGAAATACGAGCGCGCATAGGCCAAAAGAACCATATTGCAAGACAGGCCCCAAGCCTTTGCCCGCTTGGGGCCTGTTGTATGTTGGCTGGCAGCGGTAGATTTATAGCAAGATATAGCAACGTACAGCGCTGTTCGCGGGCTCTTACGGTGGTGCTATTATCCGAATGCCGCGCGGATAAAGTGCTGGGCGAAGAGCTTGTTGGCGACGTTGATGACGTGGCCCAAGAACAGCGCCGAGATGGCTGTGGTCACGCCAAAGCCGCCTAGGTTGTGCATGAGCGCGAGCGACAGAATGAGGGACACGGCGACATGTGAGCAGTCGAACACGACTTTTACGTCGCCAAAGCGGCGTTTAAGCTTTTCGGCAATGACCTGCACCAAGCCGTCGGGCGCGTTGGGGACAACGCCCATGTTGACGACGAGACTTACGCCAAATGCGGTGACAGCGAGGGAGAGCAGCATGGTCGCAACCTGTGCGGGGAGTGCCGTGGGATGCAGTGGGTTGACCGCCATGAAGAAATCGGTGAAGCCGCCGATGAGCGTCGAGAAGCACAGCTCGAGCAAAATACGCGGCTGGAACTCGCGTCGCAAGATGGCCAATTGCGCCAGGATGTAGGCGACATAGGTAGCAGTGATCCAAAAGCCGAGTGTCTTGCCGGTGAGCATGGATATGGTTGTGGCAAAGCACGTGAGCGCAGCGACTCCCAAGCCGGATGCCGTCTGGAGACTCATGCCGAGTGCCAGTACTGCAACGCCCATCAGATACATCAGCATTCTGATAACGGTATGGAACCAATCGATATTCTCGCCATTCATTACGATGAGCGGCCGCATGTCGTGACCTTCCTTTCGGAATTTGGGAGATGCAGTAAAGGCTGCGGCGCCGCTTGGGGGAAAAGATCGGAAGCAAGGATCCATTCCTCCAGACGGCGCCGCAGCTGTTTGGGTGACATGGCTTTTGTCGAAGTGGCTTAGTTGAGTGCGCCTGCCAGCCGCATAAACAAAGCTGCTCGGGGGCGTGTCGCTTCCGTCACGTTCTATCAGCATGCAAGACGGTTTCGGTTCTTGTTCGTGACGGAAACGACGCGCTTCCGAGCCGTTTTAAAAGAAAGGAGGCGAGGTCTAGGGCACGCCCCCTTTCACGATAGAGAGCTAAACCTAGCCGCGGACCTTCTTGACGACGTCCATGGCCTCGCGGGCGATCTGCTCGACCTTGGAGAAGTCGCCGTCGGCGAACAGGGCCGGCTTGACCATCCAGGTGCCACCGCAGGCGATGATGGCGCTGGAGCTCAGGTACTCCTCGACGTTGGCGGTGCTCACGCCGCCGGTGGGCATAAAGCGATGGCCGACAAACGGAGCAGCGAGGGCCTTGATGGTGTTCAGGCCGCCATACTGGGCCGCGGGGAAGAATTTGGTGATCTTGAGCCCCAGGTTCTCGGCGGCGGTGACCTCGGAGGGGGTCACGGTGCCGGGCAGCACGGGCAGGTCGATGTCGATGCAGTGTTTCACGACGTCCTCGTTGTAACCCGGGGAGACGATGAACTTGGCACCGGCGGCGCGGGCCTGCTCAACCTGCTCGACGGTCAGGACGGTGCCGGCGCCGACGCACATCTCGGGCTCGGCCTCGGCCATGGCGGCGATGCACTCGGCAGCGCAAGCGGTGCGGAAGGTGACCTCGGCGGACTTCATGCCAGCTGCCATAAGGGCGTGAGCGAGCGGAGCGGCGTCCTCGACCTTGTCGAGCACGACGACCGGCACGATGCCCAGGGATTCAAGCGTGGTGTAGAACTGATCGAACATGGTGTTCCTTTCGATGTGAGGCGCGCACGGGCGCGTGATTGCCAAAGAAGATTGGCCATGAGCCGGTTCCGGATTGGTTATCGGAGGCACTGCTTGGGGTTCAAGCAATTTCGGAACCGGCTACGAGGCCAGTCGTGAAGGAATGCCAGACAAAACCGGAATGGGACTAAGTGGTTCTACCTGGCCGGAGGAATCGGGGAGCGGGCTGCAGAGGTATGGGTATGGAAAGCTGCGGCCCGCGGAATGGAGACGGCTTAGCGCGCAACGCGGGTGCCACCGTCGGCGGCGTTGGCCACAGCGGCGATCTCGTCTGCGGTCACCAAGTTGGAATCGCCCTTGATGGTGAGCTTGAGGATCGAGGCCGCAATGGCGTAGTTGACGGCAGCCTGCGGGTCAAAGTCGTTGATGAGGGCATGGACGAGTCCGGCGTTGAAAGCATCGCCGGCGGCAACGCCCTCGAGCACGTGCACGTCGTGAGCAGGGGAGAACCAGTGCTCGCCGCTCTCGGCGTCAAAGAGCATGCCCATCCAGATGGAGCGCTCGACACAGGAGATGTTGCGGACGACCGAGGCGACCTTCTTGCAACCGTACTCGGCGCAGATCTGACGGGCCATCTCGACGTAGGTGTCGCGTTCCTCGATGCCGTAGGCAAGGGAGCCGGAGACGCAGGTCATGCCGAGACCGGCGGGTGCGTCCTCGTCGTTGGCGATGCAGATGTCGACGAGTGGCAGGAGCTCCTTCATGGTTGCCTGCGACTTCTCGGGCGACCACATCTTGCCGCGATAGTTCACGTCGCACACGGTGGTGATGCCCTTGGCGCGGCAAGCGGTGAGGGCATCCTTGCAGGCAGCGGCCATCTCGTCGGACACGGCGGGAGTCACGCCAGAGAAGTAGAAGACATCGACGCCCTTGAGGATTTCGTCCCAATCAAAGACGTCGCGCTTGGCCATGTTGATGGCGGAATACTTGCGGTCGTAGACGCAGCCGTTGCCGCGCTGCGAGGCGCCAACCTCAAACACATAGGAGCCAAGACGGTCGCCCTGGCGCACGACGCGCGTGGTGTCGACGCCGTAAGCCTTCAGCGAGCGAAGGGCGCACTCGCCCAGGCGATTGGCCGGAACAACGGAGACGTAAGCGGCCTTGTCGCCCTGATAGGCCAGGGAAAGCGCGGTGTTGGCCTCGGCGCCGCCGTAGCGAACGTCAAACTCGGTGGCCTGTTCAATGCGCAAGTGATCTTTGGGCGAGAGCCTCATCATGATCTCGCCGAAGGTAAGAACCGTTTTACCCATGGTCGCGCAGCTCCTTCTTGCTCGTGCGTACACCTTTGATATGGCGTTGGCACGGAGGTGCCAAGACGGTAGGGTGCATCTTTGCACCTCCGTGCCAACGCTCGCCGAAATCGGTTTACGAAATCGGTTTCGTTTCGAGTTGTAGTATACTCACCTACAGCGTTTTGCAACCGAGATTTTTAAAAAATGCCTAAAATGGCTCAGACCGCCGACAATTGGGAAACGGGGTGCGCTATGGCGCAGATGAGAATCAAGGACATTGCCGCCGAGGCGGGCGTGAGTCCGGCCACGGTCTCGCGCTATCTCAATAACCGCCCCGGGCAGATGACCGAGGAAACCCGCGCTCGTATCGCGGCGGTTATCGAGCGCACCGGCTATCGCCCACGTGCCGCCGCACGCAATCTGCGCAGCTCGCGCACCAACCTCATCGGCGTGATCTTGGCCGACATCACCAACCCGTTCTCCAGCGCCATGCTCGAAGGGCTTTCCGCCAGCGCCGCCGCGCGCGGCTGCTCGCTCATGACGGCCATTAGCGGCAACGACCCTGCCAAGGAGGCTGAATCACTCACCAGACTTATCGATGCCGGCGTGGACGGCTTGGTCGTCAATACCTGCGGAGGCAATGACGAGGCGATCGCCGCGGCAACGGGACGCTTGCCCGTCGTGCTGCTCGACCGCGATATTGCCGCCGGCGGTGTCGATCTGGTGACCTCCAACAACCGCGAGCTGGTTGCCGGCCTGGTAGACGCCTTGGCCGCCGCTGGCAGTGAGCGCCTGTGCCTGCTCACCGAGGCAAGCGATGACAGCCCCGTGCGTCGCGAGCGCGCCGAGGCCTTTGCCGACGAACTTTCGCGCCGCGGTCTTGCGGGCGAGGTCGTCACCCTGGCCGACGGTGGCGCCACGGGCGTCGGCCGCTTGGACGAGACCATCCGCGGCTATGCGGGTAAAAAGCTCGGCCTCATTGCCGTCAACGGCCTGGTCTTCCTGCGCCTGACCGAGGCACTGGCGCAGCTGGGTCCCTCGCTGCCGGCGGGCCTTAAGATCGCAACGTTTGACGATTACCCTTGGAACCACGTGCTCTTTGGCGGTGTGACCACGGCCGCGCAAGACACCCACACCATCGCCGAGCGCGTAGTCGAGCGTCTGTCCGAGCGCATCGACGTCGTGACCACTACGGTGGGCGAGGCCGCAAGGCTGGCTCCCAAGCGCATCGAGATCCCCGGCCACATCGAACACCGCGCTTCGACCTCGCGCTAGTCTGTGTGATATTATATAGACAATGTCATACAGGAGGTATCCATGGCTGCGTCTGTGCTGAGTGTTCGAGTGGACTCGTCAATTAAAGATTCATTTGCCGAGCTGTGCGAAGAACTCGGCATGACTTCGTCCGTTGCGGTCAATATGTTCATGAGGCAGATGTTGCGCGAGCGCTCGCTGCCGTTTGTGCCTTCACTCGGTAAAAGCTCTGCGAGCGAAAGCGCCGCAGCGGGCATTTTGGATACCGCTCAGATTGAGTCCGCCGTCCGTAGGGCGGCCAGCCCGATTCCCGCCATCAAAACCGTGATTCTATTTGGTTCGTATGCCCGTGGCGAGGCGCGTGCAGATAGTGATATCGACTTGCGTCTCGAAGTCGATCGCGATCAGGGTTTTGGTCTTTTCGCGTTGTCGGCGTTTGGTGAGGCGGTGCGCAAAGAAACCGGGAGGCAGGTTGACCTCGTTTCGAGCGACCATCTTGATGGCGATCTTGCCGCGGTAATCGAGCGCGAAGGAGTGATCCTTTATGATCGCGCGTAAGTCAGACTGCCTGCTCGCGCGCGTTTTTTGAGCGCTTGATACGCTTTAACCCTGCGGAAACATTTTTCTGCGATAGTATCTGCGATATAGACCAGTCGAAACCCGCCCGAAAGAAAGGGGAGCGACATGAACCAGCAGAACATCGATTACGTACTCCGCTCCGTAGAGCAGCGTGACATCCGCTTTGTGCGTCTGTGGTTTGTCGACATTCTCGGCCGCCTCAAGAACTTTGCCATTAGCCCCGAGGACCTCGAGGTCGCTTTTGAGGAGGGCATTGGCTTTGACGGCTCGGCCATCGAGGGCTTTGCCACGCCCGAGGAAGCCGACATGCTGGCGTTCCCCGATGCCTCGACCTTCCAGATTCTGCCGTGGCGCCCGAGCCACAACGGCGTCGCCCGCGTGTTCTGCGACGTGTGCACTCCCGATCGCAAGCCCTTCGCCGGCGATCCGCGCGATGCGTTGCGTCGCATGTTCCGCAAGGCCGAGAAAGCCGGCTATCTGCTCAACGTGGGCGCCGAGCTGGAGTATTACTACTTCCCCGACGAGCACACGCCCGAGCCGCTCGACAACGTGGGCTACTTCGATCTTTCGGTGAGCGACGCCGCGCGCGACCTGCGCCGCAACACGGTTCTCACGCTCGAGAAGATGTCCGTGCCCGTGGAGTACACCTTCCACGCCGCCGGTCGCTCACAGCACGGCATGAGCCTGCGCCACGCCGAGGCCCTGAGCATGTCCGACGCCATTACCACGGCCAAGCTCATCATTAAGCAGCAGGCTTACGAGAGCGGCTGCCACGCCTCCTTTATGCCCAAGCCGTTGGCGGGCGAGGACGGCAGCGCCATGTTTTTGCATCAGTCGCTGTTCGACCACGACGGCAACAACGTCTTTTGGGGCGAGGACGACGAGAAGTACCACCTCTCCGATATCGCCAAACACTACATGGCCGGCATCCTGGCGCACGCGCGCGAGATCAGTGCTATCACCAACCCCACCGTCAATTCGTACAAGCGCATCACCACGGGCGGCGACTCCGTGCCGCAGTACGCCACGTGGGGCCTGCGCAACCGCGCAAGTATGATCCGCATCCCGGTCTACAAGCCCGGCAAGCAGCTTTCCACGCGCATCGAGCTTCGCAGCCCCGATCCCATGGCAAACCCGTACCTGGTCAACGCCGTCACGCTGGCGGCCGGGCTTGACGGCATCGAGCGCAAGCTGGAGCTCCCGCCCGAGGCCACGGCCGAGACGCTCAAGCTCACCGGCCGTCAGATGCTCGAGGCCGGTTACACGCCGCTGCCGCGCTCGCTTAAAGAGGCGCTCGACGTGTTTGAGGACTCGCAGTTTATGAAGGATGCCCTCGGCGAGCACATCCACAGCTTCTTCCTCAAAAAGAAGCGCGACGAGTGGCATAAGTTTGAGTCTACGATCACCGAGTGGGAGATCAAGCACTACCTGGCGAACTCCTAATCGCGCTGGCTTGTTCCAGTACGATTGAGCTCATTTCTTTGGAGGCCGATATGTCCGAAAAGAGTGCCCTGTTCATGGCGCGCACGACGCGCTTCCACGAGTTTGCCCGCAGCTTGACGACCACCCTGGGTGTCGAGGTGAGCCTGGCAACCCCCGATTCGCCGACTGCGGCGCACGACTTTGACCTGCTGATTCTCGATTCCGATGGCATCCGCAGCGATCGCATCGATCAGATCGCCAAGTGGCTTGACGATCGCGGCGGCGTTCCCATGCTGGTGATCGTCGACGACGAGGCGCTCGGTACCCTGCGTCTGCCGAACCACGCGCATGCCGACTTTGTGTGCCCCACGGCGACGCCCAACGAGCTCAAGGCTCGCGCGCAGCGCCTGATGGGCGAGGAGGAGACCGTCACCGCCGACGATGTGCTCAATATCGATAACCTCGAGATCAACCTGGCCACCTACCAGGTGACGCTCGACGATGAGCCCATCGACCTGACGCTGATGGAGTACTCGCTGCTGAGCTTTTTGGCGACGCACCCCAACCGTGCCTACAGCCGCGAAGTGCTGCTGCACCGCGTGTGGGGCTTTGAGTACTGCGGCGGTACGCGCACCGTCGACGTGCATATCCGACGCATCCGCTCCAAGGTGGGCCCGCAGATCGCGGCACACATCACCACCGTCCGCGGCGTGGGCTATCTGTTTAAGGACTAGGGATAACCAGAAGACGATACAGGGCACCGGAGTTTTTCGGTGCCCTTTTCTCGCTTGTGGCAAGAATCATACCTTTTACCGACTGAAAGTGCGTCAGTAAAAACAATATCAAGCGTATAGCACTATCTGGCGAATAACATTTAGTTACTTGCCATGGATTTGTATAAATGGGATTACGTTGTTGATGCGAGCAAAACGATTTCGGGAATGATAACGCCAACGCAGGCGAAAGTTATCAAAGAGGCGAAAACCTACGCATGCGCGTTTCGGCAATGTTTTCTCCGGGGGGCTCCGGTCAAATGGCAGCGGGCACGCAATGGCAGTTGTGGGCTATGTGGCAATGTATAACACATACTCAAATGCCAAGAAGTACCTGCTTGTGGTTTGGAATGGATAGACAAACCGGCTGCAGTTTCTTCCATATGACGTATCAATTTACACGGCTCACGACGGAACATATTGCAAGGGGTGATTGTGCTCGTGAACGGCGACAAGTTCATTCGAAGGGCAATACCCCTATTGGTTCTTTTCCTTGCCTTGGTCGCTGCAGTGAGTTTGTCCCTGCTAGGGGCGACTAATGGGGGAGAAAACGACACGGTTGTTGCGATCGAAGTTCGCACTCTATCGGATGTTCATAACGGGCAATTTGAGGCGTTGATGCCAAGTGGTTGCCATAAAAAGATCGATATGCGCCGCAAGTCAAGTTCCGGATATGTTGCAGGGTTGAAGGCAGGTGAAAAATGGATTCTAGTTTTTGTGGAAGATAAGGAACTTGACGGGACTGTTCTATATCCCCATTCAGCCGAGAAAGCCAAATCAAGCAGACCAGGGGAATGAAGAATGATTGATGGAAAACAGTTCTTAGGCCTGATGGCAGGAGCTCCCATTTTGATGCGAGCTGGGATGGCGGAAGCCTTGGAGCTGCCGGACGCTCGGAAGCGATTGGCGCTCGTGGTTGGCGCGGTGGTCAGAGATGAAAATGGCAATGAAAAAACGCGAACAAGAAGCAGAGAGACTATTTTCACGCCAGAGAGCGAAGCCGTGGGTTTTGCTATCGACTGTTATATCGAATAGACATGACGGCATAAAACGAATTGGCCTATAAGCATGTCATTACTTAAGCAAAGCTGAAATCTTGGCATCTAGTGCTCGGGACTGCCCAGCTTGGGGTACAACTCAACGTGAACAATGATGGCCCGCCACATGTTTGGCGGGCCTTTGGTTATTTGACGAAAGGATCGCAGCTATGAGCGAGAACGATTCCCAGCGTCCCCAGGATGCGGGCAACGCCGGCGAGACCCAACAGCAGCCGCGTGTGCAGGTAGAGTCGACGCCTGCCGACAGCAACATTCCCTACGTGCAGGCCTACGACACGCAGACCGGAAAGCCGCTGGGCAGCCAGCAGGTTGTAAACAAGCACACAGTGGTCAAGACTAAGACCAAAAAGCTGCCGATCTTTATTACGGCACTCGCCGGCTGTGCCTGCGGCGCCCTGCTGGTCATTGCGCTCATTATGAGTGGCACGCTCAACATTGGCGGCGGAAAGAATGCCGTGACGGCGGGTGCTTCGGGTTCATCGACGCAAAAGATTACGATTGATTCCGAGGACACCACGCTGGCCGAGGCCGTTTCTGCCAAGGCGTTGCCCTCCGTGGTTTCCATTACCGCCACTTCGAGCGGCAGCCAGAATGGCTCGCTTTCGCAGTCTGCCGACGAGTCGGACAGCTCGGGCAGCGTCGGCTCGGGCGTGGTGCTCGATACCGAGGGCCACATCCTCACCAACAACCACGTGGTCGATGGCTATGACCAGTACGTGGTGACCATGGATGACGGCACCACCTACGAGGCCGAGTTCGTGGGCAACGACGCTTCGAGCGACCTGGCCGTCATCAAGCTCAAGGACGCAGACGCCTCCAAGCTCACGCCGATTGAGATCGGTGATTCCTCCAAGCTCAACGTGGGCGAGTGGGTTATGGCGATCGGCTCGCCGTTCGGAAACGAGCAGTCTGTCTCCACGGGTATCGTCTCGGCGCTCTATCGCTCCACGGCCATGAGCTCTGCCAACGGTAACACCATCTATGCCAACATGATCCAGACCGATGCCGCCATCAACCCGGGCAACTCCGGCGGCGCGCTCGTTAACGATAACGGCGAGCTTGTGGGTATCAACTCGCTCATCGAGAGCTACTCGGGCTCCAGCTCGGGCGTGGGCTTTGCCATTCCGGTCAACTATGCCAAGAACATTGCCGACCAGATTATCGACGGCAAGACGCCGGTGCATCCGTACATGGGCGCTACGCTTTCGAGCGTCAACGCGCTCAACGCCCGCACCAACAAGCTGAGCACCGATAGCGGCGCGTATGTGGCGAGCGTCGTTGAGGATGGTCCTGCTGCCAAGGCCGGCATTCAGGAGGGCGATGTCATCACCAAGCTGGGCGACGACGAGATCACGAGCGCCGATGGCCTGATCATCGCACTGCGCAGCCACGAGGTGGGCGAGAAGGTTGAGATTACGCTTATGCGCGGCAAGGAAGAGAAGAAGGTCACCGTCGAGCTGGGCTCCGATGAAGAGTTGCAGAGTCAGCAGCAGGACGACAGCTCGACCGACACTGGCAACGGCGGTATTACCGACGAGCAGCTGCGCCAGTACCTGGAGGAGCTGCTCGGCCAGCAAGGCCAGGGGCAAGGCCACGGCCAGGGCTACTAACGAGCCGTTTCGCACATATCGAGGCCAGGGGGGCTGTCCCATCAACGTGGGACAGCCCTTTTTTTCTTATTGATCCGTTGGGGACGGAGGAGAACGGATCATTTAGAGCTGATAAGAGCATGGTTTAATCGCGCGACCCACCCCAGTCTGGCGGCTGCCGATTCGGTGCGGTTTGAGACCGCTATTCGGCCCCGTTGCGACCGGTGGTACTCTAGTGTCCGTTTGAAATCGAGCGAAGGAGTACCGCTATGGAGCAATCGAGCCTGTTTGGTGACGGTGTGGATATCGATACCGAAGCGCCCGCGAGCGCGGATGCCGCCGCACTGACCGATGCTCGTGCCCAGGCGGCAGCGCGCGCGGCCGAGCTGCGCCACGAGCTCGATTACCACGCCTACCGTTACTACATGCTTGATGCGCCCGAGATCACGGACGCTATCTTCGACAAAATGCTCGTTGAGCTGCAGGAAATCGAGGCCACCTACCCCGACCTGGTGACGCCCGACAGTTATACCCAGCGCGTGGGCGGCTACGTGAGCGAGCAGTTTACGCCGGTCACGCACATGGCACGCATGTATTCCATGGATGACGCCATGGACCTGGACGAGCTCGACGCTTGGCTCCAGCGCACCGAGGATGCGCTCGGTGCCGGTAGCGTTACCTATACCTGCGAGCTTAAGATCGACGGTCTGGGCGTGGCGCTTACCTACCAAAACGGCACCTTTGTGCGCGCCGCCACGCGCGGTGACGGCACAACGGGCGAGGACGTGTCGCTCAACGTGCGTACCATCAAGGATGTGCCCATGCACCTGTCCGAGCCGGCGCTCGCCCACATGGGTGCCGACCGCGAGCGTACCATCGAAGTACGCGGCGAGGTCTATATGCCCAAAGGCAGCTTTGTTCGTCTGAATGAAGAGGCCGATGCCGAGGGCCGCGACCCCTTCGCCAACCCGCGCAACGCCGCCGCCGGATCGTTGCGCCAGAAGGATCCCAAGGTCACGGCGCGCCGCGACCTGGCCACCTTTACCTACGCCATTGCCGATACCGATCCGCTGCACGTCCACAGCCAGCGTGAGTTCCTCGACTGGCTGCGCAGCGCCGGTTTTAGCGTCAACCCCAACGTGGCCCGCTGCGCCACGCCGGCCGAGGTCCACGAGTTCTGTGCCCAGGCCCTCGAGCATCGCGGCGACTTGGACTACGACATCGACGGCGTGGTCGTAAAGGTCGACAGCTTCCAGCAGCAGCTCGACCTGGGCTTTACCGCTCGCGCACCGCGCTGGGCCATTGCCTTTAAGTTCCCGCCCGAGGAAAAGCAGACCGTCCTACGCGAAATTCGCATCCAGGTGGGCCGCACCGGTGTGCTCACGCCGGTCGCCGAGTTCGACCCGGTGACGGTTGCCGGCTCCACCATCGCGCGCGCCACGCTGCACAACATCGACGAGATCCGTCGTAAAAACGTGCGCGAGGGCGATACCATCATTGTGCACAAGGCGGGCGACGTAATCCCCGAGGTCGTGGGCCCGGTGCTCGACAAACGCCCGGCCGATTCGGTCGACTGGCACATGCCCGAGGTTTGCCCCGTGTGCGGTAGCCCCGTGGTCCACGAGGACGGTGAGGTTGCCTACCGCTGCGTGTCCATCGACTGCCCCGCGCAGCTCAAGGAGCGCCTGCTCCACTGGGTGAGCCGTGGCTGCATGGACGTCGACGGCCTGGGTGACGAGATCGTCGACAAAATGATCGCCGCCGGCCTGATCCATGATGTCGCGGACTTCTACCAGCTCACGGTGGACGACATCGCCGGACTGGACACGGGCCGCACCTATGCCAGCTCCAACAGCAAAAAGGGCGTCAAGAAGGGCGACCCCATCCCGGTGGGACTCAAGACGGCCGAGAAAATCATCGCCGAGCTCAACAAGTCCAAGAGCCAGCCACTCGGTCGCGTGCTGTTTGCCCTGGGCATCCGCCACGTGGGCAAGAGTGTGGGCGAGGTCATCGCCGAGCGATTTCTGTCGATTGACAAGCTCATCTTGGCGAGCGAAGAGGACATCGCCGAGTGCGAGGGCATCGGTCCCAAGATTGCGGCGAGCGTCAAGCAGTTCCTGGCCGTGCCCGAAAACCTTGCCGTGCTGGAGCGCCTGCGCCAGGCGGGCCTGTCGCTCGAGGTCGACTTGGGCGCCGCGCATGCACAAGCCGCAGCCGACGCGGGCGTGGCGGGCGAGCTCGCCGATGCACAACCGCTCGCGGGTCTGACCTTCGTGCTCACCGGCACGCTCGTCAACCGCACGCGCGACGAGGCGGGCGCGGCGCTCAAGGTGCTCGGCGCCAGGGTTTCGGGCAGTGTTTCAAAGAAGACGAGCTATCTGGTCGCCGGCCCCAAAGCGGGCTCCAAGCTCACCAAGGCCGAGCAGCTGGGTGTGCCCGTGCTGGACGAGGCGGCACTTGAACAGATTTTGGCGACGGGTAGGGTCCCGGAGGCATAATGATTTGTTGAGGAACTGCGCAGAGGCTCAGTTCCTCAACATCTCCTTATAGTGTTTGCCTGTTCAATTTCGATATCGTTTCCCTCGTATGATCCAGATGTGTCTACCGAGTCAAAGCGTGAGTAGGAAACTCTTGTCCCAACTTTGATTTGGGAAAGCTTGTCTTTGATTCGGCCAGATGAGGGGAATGTAATCCGGGTTTGCTTTCCAGCGTCGGTGTAGCGGGGACTGTTGTCTGTTTGGATTACGAGTTCCGTTCCCTCAATAGAATGAACGCTGCCGGCTCCAAAGACAAGGTAATCATCTCCTCCGCTATAGCGGGCTCTATCTGTGCATGAAGAAACGGATGCAAACATAGCGAAAATCACCAATATCGTAACCAGGGCAAAGGCCGTGGTGCCATAGCATTTTGATGGTGCCATCCGGTCTACCAAAAGACTGTTCCGTTCAATTTGACCATATTGGGCGTTGCATAGTTAATCGCTCGGGGATAAGTGTTCCATCCGTCGAATACTTCGAGCCACTGCAGTTCGATGCCAGAGCTTCCATTATGCCCAGTAAAATAGCCAGTTACCGTGACTGTATGACCTGATAGCTCGACGGATCCTTTACTGTTTCGGCTGTTGATCCACATATGATACAAGCCGATATTCCCTTGATCGATAGTTGCTCTGTACTGAGCGAATTGAGGCTGATAACCGAAAAAATGAGTATTAAGTGCTCTACCCTTTTGAGCGGCAAGACTTTTAAACGGAACAATTCCATCTGGGATGATCGTTCTTCCGTACTCGACGCCCTGATCATTGGTCTTATACGTTGTTGTGCCAGTGACGTTCCATATTTCTTTATAATAATCGGGATTAAATTGATTAGCGTTTGAACTGGTGAGACCGTAATGCATTGATACAGCGTACAAGGCAGAAACGACGCATGCATACTTATTAGTGCGGGCTTCAACTAATGATTCCGAGACTCCTCGGAACGGTATTCCGTTTAAATCGTCTATTTGGAAATGCAACATCAAGTCATCTTCATTGATAATGACTGCATCCCATGAAGTTGGGTTATTGCTTTGAGGTGCTATACCCTTTTCGGTGACAATCGGGACAGACCGTATATTGTTATAGTTGGTTACACAGTCTCTAGTTCCTGGCACCAAAGTTCCATATTCAATATCGTTGTACGAAATTAGTACGGTTGGGTTTGTGGCCTGTTGGCCGGAATAAGTTGAAATGGCGTTTGATAGAGAAGCTGAAATCGGAAGAATGGTATCGCCGAGGGTTATCTCCTTCAGAAGCCCAGGATATGATGCGTCAAGTATTAAATAACCGTAAGGGCTTCCTTCCCTTGTGACACTGATTTCATAGCCACAGATAAGGCCGATTTGTTGGCATACGGGAACGATTTGCTCGATCTCTAAGTTCGCGGATCCGTCGACGATGGGCAACAGGGAAAGCGCGTAGTCTTGTGCTAGGTCTGATGTAAAAGCGACGGATGAGTTTGAGTCGGCAGCGAATACTCTTGTTGGGCGTGACGCGGATAAGCCGATGATCGAGGCTAGGCCGAGAAGAAACGAGCGACGTGATTGAACTCTGGGCATAATGTCTCCTGCCTATGGGGGGCAATATGCTGTCATTTTATTTGCTACAAAATACAATCTAATTCGGATTAAGGTAAATGGATGGAATTGCTCGATAAATGGTAGTGATTAGCGGACCGGTATCGCGATCCTCGTCACATACGCTCCCGGATCGTCGCTGATGATGTCGTCGATCAGGGCAATCTCACGCGAGGGGCCGGCGGGCGCTAGGCCGTGCTCGTGCATATAGCCGAGCAGCCGCTCGTAGCGTGGGGCTGCCTGTCCGTGCGTGCCGCGGAAGCTAATGGTCAGGCAGCGCGCGGCAGGTCGTGTCTCGACGTCGCCCAAGTAATCATCAGTGTCATCGAGCAGCAGAAAGACCTCGTCGTAGCCATCAAAGTCGCCGGCGGCGAGGCGTTCGGACGCGATCCCGACGCCCAAGTTGCCCAGAAAGACAAAGGTCTCGTGCTGACCCTTCTGCAGCTGACGAATCTGCCATTCCAGCGCATATGCGTCGGTAGGGTTGACGCGTTCGCTCAGCACGGCGCAGTGAAGCTCGGGCGCATCGATTGTGCAAATGGTATCGAGCTCGGTGTTTAGGGCATCGTGCAGCAGGGCAAGTCGGTTATCGATCTTGCGCGACACGCGCTCCAGCTCGCTGCGCTTGCGCTCGATGAGCTCCTGCTGCTGAGCCAGCTGCCGCTGCATGAGGTTCACATCGCGCGTTGTCACAAACTCGCGGATTTGTGCGAGCGGCAAGTTGAGAACACGCAGGTGGCTGATGGTGTTGAGGGTGGAGAGCTGTCGCGATCCGTAGTAGCGGTACCCACTCGTCGGATCGACATATGCCGGTTCCAATAGCCCCATCTGTTCGTAATGGCGCAGTGTGCCCACGCTCAAATTGAGCAAGCGCGCCACCTCGCCAATGCGGAGCAGGCCCTCGGTGTGTTCACTTGGCATGTCGGTCACAGGACCGCTCCTTTCAATAGGGTCAGGGAGGGGCGCCAGGCTCGCGTCGCCCCGCTACGCTGCTAACTTGTCAAAAGCTCCGCGTCGGTTGAGCACGGTAAAGGCAATCACGCAGATGACCGCCGACAGAATCGACCCGCACGGCGAGGCGATGCCCATGGGAAACAACGTATCGGAATAGGCGTTCGACAGCAGCCACGCGCCCGGTACGCGAATGAGCGCCACGGCCAGTACGTTGTGCGCAAAGCCGATGTAGCTCTTGCCATACGCAGCGAAAAAGCCGCTAAAGCAAATGTGGATGCCGGCAAAAATCGCGTCGAAAATATAGCTGCGCATATAGCCGGTGCCGGCGGCGACCACCGCGGGGTCCTTGGCAAAAAAGCCGATAAACGCCGGCGCCACCAGCCACATCAGCACCGTGATCAGGCAGCCGTACACCACCGAGATGGTCATGGCATCCTTGAGCACCTGGCGCGCGCGGTCGCCCTTGCCTGCGCCGGCGTTTTGCGCCGTGAGCGCGCTGACGGTAGCGCCCATGGAACTCGGCACGATAAACAAAAAGCTGATCATCTTTTCGACCAGGCCCACGGCGGCGGCGTCGACCAGGCCGCGGTGGTTGGCGATGACGGTGATGAACATAAACGCCACCTGGATGCAGCCGTCCTGCACGGCCACGGGCACGCCGATCTTAAGAATGCTGCCGAGCACCTCGGGCTGGGGGCGCAGGTCGCTGCGCTTAACGTGGATGTTCGTGCGGCGGCTCTTCAGCCACACGAGCGCGAGGGCAACGCTGGCCGTCTGGGCGGTCACTGTGCCGAGCGCCGCGCCCACTGGGCCGAGCCCCATGTGGCCGATAAATAGAAAGTCGAGCGCGATGTTAATGATGCATGCCACGCCAATCACGTACATGGGCGAGCGCGAATCACCTAGGCCGCGAAAGATGGCCGAAAGAATGTTGTACGCGGCGATAAAGGGAATGCCGACAAAGCAGATGCGCAGGTAGGCGGCGGTGCCTTCGACCGCCTCGGGCGGCGTGCCAATGAGTGCCACGATCTGCGGGCACAGTGCGAGCAAGACGGCGGCCAACACCACCGAGACGCCCATAAAGAGCGTGATGGTGTTGCCGATGGCGGTCTCGGCGCGATCGAAGCGGCGCGAGCCCACGGCGTGGCCGACGATAACCGTCGCTCCCATGGCCAGGCCCACGAGCGTCACGGTAATGATATAGAGTGTCTGCGCGCCGTTGCCCACGGCGGTGATGCCGGCGGCGCCGCTAAACTGCCCCATCATGTATAGGTCGGCCATGCCGTAGAGCATCTGCAAAAAGTACGAGAGCATATAGGGCAGGGCAAAGACCGCGATGGTCTTAAGGACGTTGCCGCGTGTGAGGTCGTGTTCCATGGGCGGGGCACTTTCTGGCTTAGATCGTTTACGTACCAGTGTAGTGAAAACCCTACAACGATTGTAGAGTCAAGGTTTGTGTTGGCGGCAGGGCGAAAAAGTCATGCTCGCGTTTATTTCTAATTGAATACGGACGTGCGCCATGTGAGCATGGCGCCTGCACTAGCCTTGCAGAAATCGATTTCGGAACACTTGACACCGCCGCACGACGCGCCATAATACGTGGGTTTGCGAACAACGTTTGATGGGGGATGAACCTGCGTGCGCAATCTCAAGATTTTGTTTTCCTATCTGGGGGCATACCGCCGCGATGCCATACTCGGCGTGCTCTTTGTGACGGCCGAGACGGCGCTCGAGCTGTTTATTCCGGTCATCATGGCAAATATCATCGATGTGGGCGTGCCCGCGGGCGACATCAACTACATGCTGTTGCAGGGCACGTATATGCTGGTATGCGCCGCATGTTCGCTGGTACTTGGCTTGGGTTATGCACGCACGTCCGCCCGCGTCGCCTCGGGGCTGGGCGCTAACCTGCGCGAGGCCGAGTATCGCAAGATCCAGACGCTCGCTTTTGGCAATCTGGACAACTACGACGCCAGCTCGCTCGTCACGCGCATGACCACCGATATCACCGTCATCCAAAACGCCATCGGCAACGGCTTCCGCCCCATGGTGCGCGGCCCCGTGACGCTCATCGTCGGCTTGGTCTATGCGCTGGTGCTGTCGCGTCCGCTTGCTACGGTATTCGCGATCATCCTGCCGGTGTTGGCGATCGTACTGGGCGTTATCACCTATCGCGTCAGTCCGCTCTACCGCCGGCTGCAGACCTCGATGGACCACCTCAACGGTGTGGTGCAAGAGGACCTTACCGCCGTGCGCGCCGTGAAGGCTTACGTGCGAGCCGAGCACGAGTGCGACAAGTTCGACACCGTCAATACCGAGCTTGCCGGCACAGCGACTAAGACCTTCGGCACCGCCGTGCTCAATCTGCCGGTGTTCCAACTCTCGATGTATGTTGCCGCGCTCTCGATTCTGTGGATTGGCGGTCGCATGATCATCGAAGGTCGCTTGGGCGTGGGCTCGCTCACGGGCTTTATGAGCTACGTGCTGCTGATCATGAACTCGCTCATGATGATTTCCAACGTGTTTTTGCTGCTCACGCGCGCTCTCACGAGTGTGGGCCGTATCGCAGAGGTGCTCGATGAGGAGCCCTTTATCGCCAACCCTGCGGGAGATCTCGCGATTGCGGCACCAGCGGACGGCAGTATCGAGTTTCGCGACGTGTCGTTTAAATACCGCGCGGATGCAGCCGAGGATGTGCTCGAGCATATCGACCTTCGCATCGAGAGCGGCTCGACGGTGGGCATCCTCGGCGGCACGGGCTCGGGCAAGAGCTCGCTTGTGCAGCTGATCGCGCGCCTGTACGACGCCACCGAAGGCGCCGTGCTTGTGGGCGGACACGACGTGCGCGACTACGACCTCGCGACCCTACGCGATGCCGTGGGCATTGTGTTGCAAAAGAATGTGCTGTTCACGGGCACCGTGCGCGAGAACCTGCAGTGGGGCAATCCGCAGGCGTCGGACGATGAGCTCCTCGCGGCTTGCCACGCGGCGTGCGTGGACGAGTTCCTTGATCGCATCGGCGGGCTGGACGGAGAGCTGGGCCAAGGCGGCGCCGGTGTTTCGGGTGGCCAGAAGCAACGCCTGTGCATCGCGCGTACGCTGCTCAAGCATCCGCGCGTGCTCATTTTTGATGACTCCACCAGCGCGGTCGATATGGCGACCGACGCTAAGATTCGCGAGCACATCGCTCGGATTCCCAATACGACCGTGCTCATCATCGCCCAGCGCATCGCGAGCGTCATGGATGCCGATCGCATTGTGGTGTTGGACGACGGTCGTGTCCACGGCGTGGGCACGCACGAGGAACTGCTGGCGGATGACAACATCTACCAGGAGATTTACGCCTCGCAGATGGAGTTTGCGGGGAACGCAGACATCGGCGACGGCTGCGACGATGGCTGCGCGAACGATCCGTTTTCCTCCGTCCCCAGCGGATCGCCCTTGGAAGGGGGTGAGCGCCATGCCTAAGACCGCAGCCCAAGCGCGCCCGGCCGACCTCAAGCGCACGGTGCGCCGCCTGCTCTCCTACATGGGACATGCCAAGTTCTCGTTGCTCGCGGTGGGCGTGCTCGCCTCCGTCGCCGCCATCGCGAGCCTCGCCGGTACCTACATGGTGCGCCCCATCGTTAACGGTTTGGCCACGGGCGGGGAGGAACTGCTCGCCAAGCAGGTCATCCTGACGGCGATCATCTACGCCGCGGGCGTGCTCTCGGCCCTGGGCTACTCGCAGATTATGGTGCGCGCGGCCCAACGCGTGGTGTCCGATATTCGCCGCGATCTGTTCGCGCACATCCAGACGCTGCCGCTCAGCTATTTTGACGGCACGCGCTCGGGCGACATCATGAGCTTTTTCACCAACGACGTCGACACCGTCTCCGAGGCGCTCAACAACAGCTTTGCCAATGTGATTCAGGCCGCCATTCAGGTTGTGGGCACCACGGCCATGCTCATCATCCTTAACTGGCAGCTCACGATTATCACGCTCGTGTGCGATGCGGCCATTGTGCTGTATGCGCGCTACTCGGGCGCGCGCTCTAAGCGCTTCTTTGCCGCCCAGCAGGCATCGCTTGGCGACCTGGACGGATATATCGAAGAGATGGTCTCGGGCCAAAAGGTCATCAAGGTCTTTAACCGCGAGGCAGCGAATGTCGCCGGCTTCACCTGCCGCAACGACGAGCTTCGCCGCACCGGCACCGCCGCTGTGAGCTATGCCAACTCCATGGTGCCCATGACCGTCGTGATTGGCTATGCCAACTACGCCATCGTCGCCGTGGCGGGCGGCATGCTCTGCATCAAGGGGCTCGCCGATGTAGGTGCGCTCGCAAGCTACCTGGTCTTTGTGCGTCAGGCCGCCATGCCCATCAACCAGTTCACGCAGCTGGGCAACTTTTTGCTCAACGCGCTGGCCGGTGCCGAGCGCCTGTTTGCCGCCATGGATCTTGAGCCCGAGGTGGACGAGGGCTGCGTGGAGCTGGTGCAGACGGGCGACGCCGCGTGGGCATGGAAGATTCCCGAGGGCCAGGGCGTGGGCGCGTACGGGCACCTGCATGATGTGGCTGCCGTTGATGAGTCGGGCCGCGCGGTGGCTACCGACGGTACCGAGCTCACGTGCGGCTTGGTCCCGCTTGCTGGCGACGTGCGCTTCCATGCCGTGGACTTTTCCTACGTGTCGGGCACCCGTGTGCTCACGGACCTCAACCTGTTTGCCAAGCCGGGCCAAAAGATCGCCTTTGTGGGCTCCACAGGCGCAGGTAAGACGACCATCACCACCCTCATCAACCGCTTTTACGAGGTCGATGACGGCGAGATCACGTACGACGGCATCGACGTCAAGCACATTGCCAAGGCCAGCCTGCGCGGGTCGCTCGGCATTGTGCTGCAGGACACGCACCTGTTTAGCGGCGCCATTGCACAGAACATCCGCTTTGGCAAGCTCGACGCGACCGACGAGGAAGTGCGCGCCGCTGCCGAGGCCGCCTGCGCGGATTCGTTTATTCGCCGCCTGCCTAGAGGGTACGACACGCCGGTCACGGCCGACGGCGCCAACCTGTCGCAGGGTCAGCGCCAGCTGCTCGCCATCGCGCGCGTGGCCGTTGCCGATCCGCCGGTGCTCATTCTGGACGAGGCTACTTCGAGTATCGACACGCGTACCGAAAAGCTCATCGAGCGCGGTATGGACCGCATCATGCGCGGACGCACCACGTTTATGATCGCGCACCGCCTGTCCACCGTCCGCGACGCCGACGCCATCATGGTCCTCGAACACGGCCGCATCATCGAGCGCGGCACGCACGAAGAGCTGCTCGCTCAGCACGGCGAGTACTGGCAGCTGGCGCATGGCTTAAAAGAGTTGGATTAACCCGTTCGAGCACGATGCTTTGACCCCTCCGTGCTCCTCACCTCGCCTTAAACCATCACAACATTCGGCGTTTTTTGCCAAAATCGGGAAAAGCATCGAATGTTGTGATGGTTTTTCTGCCACTCGACCGGGTGGAATCGCTTTCTTGCGCACGAAGGTGTGCGAACCCGTGGGCAGGGGAATAAGGTTGGTTATCCGACTCCATTGGAGGGCTCATGGACCTGCCGATCGTCCTGTCCCATAAGACTGCCTGGCTGTACCACAACGTGGCGCGCCCGTCCGAGCCGCTCTCGCGAGCAAGCAGCCTATACGATGAGGACTCGCTTGCTAACGAGGCGGAGCCGACTGCGGACCTGCCCAAATTGGGACTCGATGCCAAGGGGCTGAGGGCTTCAACGGCAGTTGGGATCGTTACCGACTATCTGGTTTCGCTTGGCATTCCACAAGAAGAGCTCGATCATATCGACACGCTCGTCAACTTCGATTTTGAGCGCTCGACGCCGGCTGGATTTAGGTGCCACGTTTTTGGGGCGCCGGTACCTCCAAGCCATCTTATCGAGGTGGCAGAGGGCCTTCTGGTGGTTGATGAGGTCATGTGCTTTGTCCAAGCGGGTTCGTGGATGAGCGAGCCCGAGCAGCTGGAATATGGCTACGAAATCTGTGCCCGATACCATTTGAATCATCTGTCGACAGGCGAATATATCGAGATGGGGCAGAGGTATACCGTTGCCGACTTGATTGCCTATTGCAATGAGAACCGATCTCGTCAGGGGGCCATACGCGCGGCCGCCGTGCTCAGGCGCGTGCACGATGGCGCGCGGTCGCCCATGGAGACGGCCGCCGCAATCATGGTCGCAGCAAAACGTTCTCAGGGAGGGCTGGGATACGCCAAGATCGAACTCAACCATCGGGTCGATGTTCCCAACGAGTTCAAGTATCTCGCAAAGGCCGGGTATTTCGAGATCGACGTATATGCGCCTGCGAGTGGTACGGGGATTGAATACAACGGCTCGGACCATCTTGATAAACAGCGCAGCGCGTCGGATGCGGAGCGTATGACCGTGCTGAGCGCGCTGGGCTTTAGGATGATCGTCCTCACCGGGACTCAGTTTGCCCACCAGCTGCAATTGCACCGGGCGATGAACGCCATCGTGCTCGCTATGGGCCTCACGTGCGACCGAAGCGAAGCGTTCCAAAAGCGGCAGAACGACCTGCGAGAATTCGTGATTCGACACTGGGACGGCGGCCTTTAGGGGCGTTCCGGCCCTTCTGCGGGGTGCCGTGGGCAGGCAAACCATCACAACATTCGACGTTTTTTGCCAAAAACGGGAAAAGCATCGAATGTTGTGATGGTCTGTGCTGAGGATGGGCTTGGAAAGACCGTTTTGCTCGAAGCGACCTGTCCTGTCGTACGGGTGTCGGCATGATTCTCGCGTGGGGTATTATGTTTTCCGAAGAATAAAACGTCGCGTGAGGGGAGGGCTGCGTGGACGGGCACGTGCAACATGACGGCTTTGGCCGCGACATTAACTACCTGCGCATTGCCGTTACCGACAAGTGCAATTTCCGCTGCATTTACTGCATGCCAGCCGATGGCGTGGCGCCCCGCGCGCACGACGAGCTGCTCAGCGCCGAGGAAATCGCCCGCTTTGTGCGCTTGGTGGCGGGGGAGGGCATTCGTCGCGTACGCCTGACGGGCGGCGAGCCGCTGGTCAGCCGCCGTATTATCCCGCTCATTCGCGACATCCGCGCGATTCCGCAGATCGAGGACATCTCGCTTACCACCAACGGCGCCCTGCTGCCCAAGCTGGCGCCGCAGCTCAAAGATGCCGGGCTTAACCGCGTCAACATTTCGCTCGACACGCTCGACCCTACGCTGTTTGGAAAGATCACGCGCCTGGGTCGACTCGAGCAGACCATGGCCGGCATCGACGCGGCGCTGGCTTGGGGCTTTGAACCCGTTAAGGTCAACTGCGTTGTGGTGCGCCGGCTCAATCAAGATGTGGCGGCCCTCGCGCGGCTCACGCTCGACCGCCCCATCCACCTGCGCTTTATCGAGTACATGCCCATCGGCGACGAACGTACGAGCTCGCATTGCGCTGTGGACCCGCATGCTCCCGCGCTCAATCCCGAGTTGTGGGATGCGAGTGACACCGTGCCGAGCGACGAGCTGCGGGCGCGCATCAATGCCGGGGTCACCGCGACGGGACTGGGCGAGCTCGAGCCGCTCGACATCAACGACGCTCCTGCCGGCGCGGGCCCTGCGCGCTATTGGCACTTTCCGGGCGCGGCGGGAACGGTTGGCTTCATCAGTGCCATGTCCAACCATTTTTGTGCGAATTGCAACCGCCTGCGCCTGACGGCCGACGGCAACGTGCGTCCGTGCCTGTTCAGCGATGCCGAGTATTCGGTGCGCGACGCCCTGCGCCGTGGTGATGATATGCAGGTACTTTCGATTTGGCGCGATGCCGTGGCCCACAAACCGCAGGAACACGCGATAATTGAGGGCACGCAACGATTTATGTCCCAAATCGGAGGATGATCATATGGCCAAGAGCAGGTACGCCGATGCCACCAAGGCCGCTCGCAGGGCCGCGATGTCTGCCCACAAAGTCACGGCTGCGGCGAATGCTGGCAGCGCCGACGCGTCCGCGCAGCCGACTGCCAGCGCTGCAGCCGAGCCCGCCCGTGACGCGCGCCGCGACGAGCTGACGCACGTGGACGCCAAGGGCGAGGTGCGCATGGTCGACGTGTCCGACAAGGCCGAGACCCATCGCATTGCTATCGCCGAGGGCACCATTCTCATGCATTCCGAGACGCAGACCATGGTGCTGCAGGACCGCGCCAAAAAGGGCGACGTGCTTGCCTGCGCGCGCGTGGCGGGCATCATGGCCATCAAACGCACGAGCGACATCATCCCCATGTGCCATCCGTTGCTCATTACCAAGAGCAAGTGCGACATTGCGCCCATCGCTGCGGCGGGGACGCCGGCCGAGGACGTGCCCGAGGGCTGGGCGCCGGCGCGCGCGGATGGGCAGGTTGGCTTTCACGTGCTGGTTACGGCCGGCGTAACGGGCAAGACGGGTATCGAGATGGAGGCCCTGACCGGCGCGAGTGCCGCGTGTCTGACCATCTATGACATGTGCAAGGCGGTCGATCGCGGCATGGAGATCGTCGACGTGCGCCTGCTGCACAAGGAGGGCGGCCGCTCGGGTGTGTGGGATCGTGCAGAGCGTCAGGCCGCTGCTGTTGAGGCCGTGGCCGCTGACGGTGCCGCACTCGCGAGCGCACCCGTCGCCGTCGCGCCCGCAGCTCCGGCCCCGGCCGTCCCCGCGATCGCGTTTATCGGCTATCAAAACTCGGGCAAGACCACGCTCGTCGAGAAGGTTATCGCCGAGCTCACCCGTCGCGGCCTGCGCGTGGGTTCGCTCAAGCATCATGGGCATCACGGCTTTGATATCGATGTACCCGCTAAGGACACCTGGCGCCATCACCAAGCCGGATCCAAGCACGTGGGCCTCATCTGTGCCACGCGCTGGGCGGAGTACGCCGACACGCGCGAGGAGGACGAGATGCCCGCGCGCGAGCTGCTGTCGCGCTACAACGATGTCGACGTGGTGATCATTGAGGGCTACAAGACCGAGGGCTTCGACAACATCGTGGTCGCGCGCTCCGGTGTCGACCGTCTGCGCGGCAAGAGCTCGCTCGACCTGGTCGACGGTCACACGCTAGCCCTTGCCTGCAACGAAGCCCTGGCGCGTCAGGCCTTCGACGCCGGCTTTGCGACCCGAGCCATCAACATCAACGACGCCCGAGCCATCTGCGATCTGATCCAAGATCACCTTTAAGGCTTGACGCTGCGCCGGCCCCAAGCATTCCATCTCGCCCCTCAAGCCGTCGCTCGCGTACCAAAGTACGCGTCGCTCCTCTTTCGGGGCGACCTGGGGCACTTGGAACCGGCTCGCTGCGCTGCCATAACATGCCAAAAAGGGACAGGTTTATTTTGGCAGGTTTTATCTGGGCAAACGTCAAAACCACCGCAAAGGGGCCAGTCACCTTTGTGGTGGTTTTTGCTTTGGTGGATGGTTGGGACATGCCTTACAATCTACCAAGTAGTTCATGACGGGCGAAAAACGGAGAGAAGGGGCTTGATGCGTCTAATGTTTCATGCGGATAGATTGATTTGACAGACGGTGGCGAATGCCCACCGCCCGTATTCGTATGAAACAAGGAGTCTCCATGCTCGCCTCTCTTTTCTCAAAACCTCAATCATCGCTGTCCACGCAGGCTAAACGCCTGGTGGCCATGCGCTTTCTCATTTACACCGGTTTTCAAACCAGCTACTTTATCGGCGTCATCGGAACGCTCACCTATGCGGACGGCGCTTCGGTCGTCGCGACATCGCTGGCCGTCCTGTTTATGAATGTATTCGTGATCATGGGATCCTTTGCGGGTGGCGCGGTGCTCGACGCCTGGGGCCCGCGCTACCATTTCTTGCTGAGCATCGTGGGCACGCTGGCAACCGGCGCGGCGATCCTCGCCTTTGGCAGCGCGACCGGCGTCGTCTTGCTCGGCGCGGTGTTTCTGGGCTTTACGATGGGATTCGCCCAGCCCATTGCCACATCCTATCCGGCCTATCTCACCGACGACCCCGTCGAGCTCAAAGACATCAACTCCGCCATCGCCATGTTCTCAAACGTGAGCATTATCGTCGGACCCGCGCTGGGCGGCTTTGTCGCGGCGGCTACGTCGTCGCGCGCGGTGTTCGTGCTTATGATGCTCTCTACTGTGTTGGCGTTCGTCGTCGGTTGGGGCTTTAGGCCGCGGGCGGGTTCGGCCACCACGCGCGAAGGCAAACCCACGACCGGTGAGATCACATCAGACAAGGCCAGTCAAAGTCCCGACCCCAACACATCTCCCCGCGCCACCTTCGCAGCCAGCATCAAGACAGTCTTCACCAACAGCGTCCTCGCGCTACTTTTCTGCATCATCTTCCTCTCGAACTTTGGCTACGGTGCCTTCGATCCGCTGGAGTCGTTCTTCTACCGCGATGTCCTGCACGTCGGTGTTGAGTGGATGGGCTGGCTCTCGTCGGCCAGCGGTGTGGGCGCGGTGCTGGGTGCCGTTATTGCGCTCCGTTTGCCGCCGCACCTGGTCAACCTTAAGACGCTGCTCGTGGCGCTTATGTCCGTGGGCCTGGGAAGTTTGCTCTATGTGGGAACGCCGTACGTGGGCGTAGCCCTTGTCGGCCAGATTGCCCTGGGCGTGGCCTGGGGTGTCGTCAACCCGCTCCACAACACCATTGTGCAGACGACGGCACCGCTCGAGCAGCTTGGCCGTGTGAACTCGGTCATGGGCTTTGGCAATATGTTCGCCGGCGTGGCCCCTCTGGCGATTGCCCCGTGGTTGGCGGCAACATTTGGTGTACAGCGGACGCTCGTGGGGGCAGGCATGGTCGTGACGGCGGTTCCCGCGGCGTTGCTGCTATTTGGTCGCCGGCATTTGGATCGTGCCGCAAGGCAGTAAAACCATCACAACATTCGATGAAAATCGCGTTTTCGCCGAAAAACGTCGAATGTTGTGATGCTTTGCGCCCCGGGTCCGGCCACCCTTCGGGTCCGGCCGCCACAAAGGGGCCGGGCACCTTTGTGGTGGTTTTTGCTTTGCCAGGCTGCGGCTGAGCCTTGGTATACCATGTACGCCGCCTACGAATACATCCAGCACCGCCGCACAACCCAGAAAGGCCCCATGGACACCACCTTCAGCCACATCAAAGCCGTGTTCTGTGATATCGACGGCACGCTGCTCACGAGCCAGCACACGGTGTCCCCGCGCACCGTGGCGGCGATCCGCTCCCTGCGCGAGCGCGGCGTGCTCTTTGGTCTGTGCACCGGGCGCGACGCCCACGCGACCGAGGCCATGTACGAGCTCTGGGGCATCGAAGGCCTGGTGGACGTGCTCGTGGGCTGCGGCGGCGCCGAGGTCATCGACCGCGCGCACGACATCAACGAGCTGAGCTATCCGCTGCCGGGTGAGACTATCGCGCGCATCTGCAAGCACATGGCGGACCTTCCGGCAACGCCCGTCTGCCCCCGAGACGGCGTGTTCTACGTGCCCGAGGGCAACGCGTGCGTCGAGCACCTGTCGCGCGTCGATGGCGTGCCCTATCAGGTGGTCGATTTTGCCGAGTTCTTACGCGAGCCGCAGCCCAAGGTGATGTTTACCATGGCGCCCGAGGTAATGCCGCGGGTGATTGAGCGGGCGTCGACGTTTGCCGATGACACTGTTAAGGCAGCGGCTCTGCAAACCACGCAGCGGCTCTACGAGTTCATGGATCCGCGCGTGTCCAAGACGCGCGGCCTTGTGCGCGTGGCGGAGCTCAACGATATGGAGCTCCAGGACATCTGCGTGTTTGGCGATGCGGACAACGACACCTGCATGGTGGCCGACGCCGGCGTGGGCGTGGCCATGGCAAATGGCAGCGACGCCACCCGTGCCGCCGCCGACTTTGTAACCGCCAGCAACGACAAAGACGGCATCGCGATCTTTATCGAGGAACATCTGCTGTAGCGCAGGGGGGAGAACCACCACAATAGGTGGCAGGCATCTTTGTGGTGGCCTCAGGCGATTTGGGCGAATTGCTACCTAGAATCTGCACGAAAATTCAAATATAGTTGTCTGAACATCATGCTTCTAACCACCGGTGGGTTAAAGATATTCTCATCAGTTTGGTGGGATATTCCTTCCGGTTAATGACCTACCGCTCACGGTCGATTTTCGACCGTTCACAGGATGTTTGCTCTTGAGCAAAAGGTTGTGCAAATAAATAAAATGCTATTAAAAAACTGATAACTAACTTAATTACCGGTAGAAACAAAAAATAGATAGCGAATAAACGAAGGTAAATCTGAGTAAATGTCAAGAGAATTAAGAACTTGCACAAAAATGTCGGTTTTGCTGCTCAGATGTTTAAACAATCGTTATAATTGCATCACTTAGCGAGTGCAATTACAGATTGCGCAGATACGTTTGATAGTGAAAGAGCAAGATCGCGGTCTCTTGGGGAGGAGACATCGATGAAAGCGAATTCGGAAAAAACTAAGCAGAGCAATAAAGCGACGCGCCGTGTACTGGCAGGCGTTTTGTGCGGAGCCTCCGTGTTGAGCCTGGTACTGTCGCTCGTCATGCCTCCGATTTCACAGGCCATTGCCAACGATGCCCAGACGGTTTTTACCGAGAAAACTGTGATGGGGGGGGGTTCCTCAAGTGAGTCTACTGATGTAGACAGCACCAACAACGGGGATACCGAAAACCAGAATAGTGACGACGCTGAGGGCGGCGCGAGCGAAGACGCCGCTGCTGCGGGCTCGACTGCCGATAGCGTAGAGGCCAAGGGTGTCGTGCAGCCTTCCGACGCACAGCTTGCGGATGATGAGAATAACGATGAAAACGCGAACGCTCCCGCCACCGTCAGTGACGATGGCTATACCGAGGTAAGCAACGATGTTGCTAGGGCATTTACCAATGGCGGCAAGTTCCGACTGACGGGTTCTGTCTATTCGAATCAGCAGATTACCATCAAGAAAGACACCACCATTAATCTTGCGGGAAACATGCTCTACAACCGCTCCGGCGGCTTAGACTCCTTCTTTGTGGTCGAAAACGGAGCCACGCTCACTATCGAGGACTCAGATAGTACAAAAGACGAAAAGACTCCGGTCAACAATGCGCCGGCGGGTCAGCCTGCGATTATGACATGGGAAAGGGGAGACGAGTCTAGCTCTAATGGCGCCGCACCCAAGAGTCTTACTTACTATGAGACTAAGAGCGCGCCCAATACAGATAGACTTTGCACCACCGAGACTACGTACAAGCATGACGTTACGGGCTTTGGCGCTATCGTTGCGGCATCGGTCAGCGGTTCCGTAAAGCAAGTGGTCACCGTTAATGAGGGCGGCACGCTCGATCTCAAGGGCGGCATGATTACCACGGCCGCCAATCTGAGCGATAACGGCCATGTGATTCTTTCTATGGGTAAGGTCAAAATCGAAGGCGGTTACGTCACCAACGGCAACCGCGGTGGCTGGGGCGGTGGTCTGTGCATAACGGGCGCGAAAGCCAGCCTCGAAATGACAGACGGTGTGGTCGCGGGAAACAAGGCAGCTTCTGGCGGCGGCGTCTATGCTGACAACGGAGCCACCTTGAAGCTTACGGGTGGAATCATCTCTGGCAACGCTACGTACGGCGAGGCGGATGGTCTCGGTGGCGGCATCTTGGCTTCGGGCGGTAGTGTGACCGTTTCTGGTGGCTACATCACTAACAATAAATACGCCAAGTTTTGCGGCCGCGATGGCTGGGGTTGTCATGGCGGCGCTGGTCTTGCTGCCAATAACGGCGCCCATGTTGCCATTTCCGGTGGCCAGATTACCGGCAACTACTCCGAGGAAGCCGGCGGTGGCGTTTATGTCACGGATGTCAACCGTAATAACCAATCCCGTACGGGTATGGCGTGGCTGAATATCACGGGAGGAATTATTGCCTCTAACGTGAGCTACCGATCTGAAGGTGCTGGCATTCGAGTGGGCCAGATGGTTGACGCGATGATAAATGGATCGTCAAACGATAGCCCAGTCTACATCACAAATAATCACTGCATGTCTCGCTTTGACTGGGGCGGTGGCGGTATCTTCGTCCAGGGAAACTCGAATGAGGGTATGGAAAAGACCGCTGGTAGATTATTTGTATACAACTCGTACATTAGCAGCAATACCGCTGGTGGCTATGGTGGTGGCGTTGCAGTCTGCCCGACGGGCAAGACGTTGGTAACGAACACTAAGGGCACGGCAATCTTTGGCAATAAGTCTGCTGGCAGTGAGCAAAAAGCCACCGGGTACAATTCGGCAGAAAACAAGGGTAATGATGGTACGCCCCATCTTTCAGCTGGTGGTGCTGATGGTTTTGATAAGACTGAAGATCAAGATGCATACAAATCGGAGGTGTTTCGCAAGTACGGTCATGCCGATTTCTTCCTCGCAGCGCGGGGTCACAATACGCCGGTCGCAGTGGTAACCGGTAAGATGCTTGGCGGTGGAGACGCCCGGTACTCGGGAAGCATCGAACTTAAAAAAGCTATCACCATTCCCGTCAACGGTGCTGTTGGGGTAGATAATAGCATCGGCCTGACCTCGGGTGTTAAGGACGGGGATGAGGCGGCGATTGATGCGCGGAATCGTGCGCAGAATGAAGCGACAACTTTCATCACGGGCAACTATTCCTGGGACCATGGTGGCGGCATCATGTCGAATGGCGACTTGTACCTAGGCGTGCCTGCGGATACGTACGTCTATCCAAGCCTTAAGTTGAAGGCAACCAAGGAGCTGGCCGGCCGCGACCTCAAAGATGGGGAATTCAGGTTTACGGTTTATCGTAAGAACTCGGATACTGCGAAGGCGCCTTCTTGGGAGAATGATAAATTCGACAATGGTGGCTGCGAGTTTGTCGAATCTGCCCAAAATGGCGCTGACGGCCACATCGCCTTTGACCTTAGCGAGAAGCTCGAGCGGCTTCTTAACGACAAACAGCTTCGCGAGCAGTTATTAGCGAATGGTACTGGCGAAATTACATACTACTTGGTCGAAGATACGGGCAATCTTCCTGGTGTCATATACGATCATGCTGTATACGAGATTAAGGTGACAGTCAAATGCACGCCGACTGTACTTATGTCTGTTCCGACACAGGGAAACCCGCATGATACTAAAGATCTTAAGGTCTATAACTTCACGATTGATAGGGTGGACGTGACTAAGAATCCCGGGGGTTCAGCTAACTCGCCGAGGACTGCGTCAGCAGATGCTAATGGGTATTATTCGATCGTCGACTCCAACAGCGCAACCTCCACCAACAAGGCAACCTTCACCAACACGTACGACTCTGAGGTTTCCTGGACTCCTAAGGCGACTAAGGTCGTTAAGGGTGGCGAGATGAAGGAGTTTACACTTCAGCTTGCGAAAGACAGCAAATTTCAACATATCATCGGTACTGCCGTGACCACCTCTGGTAAAGGTACGAAGCAGACGCTTTCGTTTAAGGGCACCGCTGATAAAGAGGTTGAGCTCAAGTATTCGCTCTCTGATATCAGGGATAATCCCGACGACTCGGGCGACTCCGCGGGTGGCCTTTTCAAGACCTTTACGTACTATGTGCGCGAGAAAACCGACGGTTCGCAGTTCTCGCACTACACGTACGACCACTCGGTCTATAAGATTGCGGCCAAGGCAACTGTTCAGCCTGATAAGACTATCAAATGTGAAGTGACCTACAAGAAGGGAACCGTTGACTTCGATGGCAACTGGAAAGCTGACGTCGGTGCCGAAGAACTGAACCTCACCGACGACTCCACCCCCACCTTCACCAACACCTACTCCACCTCTTTGCCCCTTTCTGGTATGTCGGGCGTCACTCTGACGTACCTTGCCGGCGCGGCGGTGCTTTGCGCTGCTGCGGCCTGGATGCACATTCGTCGCAAGGCGAATGCGAAGGGAGGCGAGCGTCGTGAATAAGAAAGTTTGCTCCTTCCCGATCTTGTTTGCGCTGCTTGCCCTCCTGATCGGCATCTGCGCGGTTGTGTTCCCCGCATCCGCGCAGGCCGCGCCGACCTCGACCGGTTCCATCACGGTGGGCGGCACCGTGGCGAGCAGCTACGACGCCTATCAGATTTTTAGCGCCAACGTCGTCGACGGCGACAACGACGCCAAGATTGCTACCGACCTTGTCTGGGCAAGCGACGCCGCGCGCGATGCCGTGTTGCCTGTGCTGCACAGCGCCGGCATGCCCAATTCCCAGACCACCGCGCAGGAAGCTGCCGAGTGGCTCAACACCGATTCCCACCTTACGAGCGCGCTGAGCGCACAGCTCGCTCGTTCCCTCCAGAGCTCCGGCGCCGTGTCCGTGGCCCTTAACGCGGGCACGGCGGCCGAGCTGCCCTGCGGCTACTGGCTTATCGTCGCCGACGACGACGCCATCGCTCAGAACGAGGCAGGCACCGCGCCGATCATGGCCCTGGTGGGCGGCAGCGCCGTCACCGTCAAGCCCAAGGCGGCGACCCCCAAGGTGTCCAAGCATGTGCTGGAGGACAGCACCGCCGCCTGGCAGAAGGCCGCCGACGCCACGGTCGCAGACGACCTGTACTGGCGTCTCTCTGCCACGGTCCCGGCCGGGCTCACCGCCTACGACACCTATGCGGTGCGGTTCGTCGACACCATGGGCGCGGGGCTCGACCCCTCCAAGGTGGCCGCGAGCATGCGCGTGTACGTGGCGGCGGGCGCGGACGGCGGCTTCGACGCCGTTGCCACCGACAAGGACGGCCGCGTCGGCACCGAGCCCGCGAAGGGTTGGACCGACATCACGGCCCAGTGCGCCACCAAGATAGCGGCGGACGGAACCTTCACCGTGCGCACCGGCGACCTGATCGCCGCGCTCGGCGGGGCCGACGCCTTTACCGCGGGCGCCCGCGTGGTCGCCGTGTACAACGCGCCGCTCAACAACGCATGCACCCACGGCATCGCGAAGGGCAACCCCAACGAGGTCTACCTGCGCTACCCGCGCTCTCCCTTTGCCGATCAGTCCGGCGACGCCGGCTTCACCCGCACGCCGAGCGACGACGCGTGCGCCTACACCTGGGATCTCGCGCTCACCAAGCGCGGCAGCGACGGCGACAAGCCGCTTGCCGGGGCGGTCCTGAGCATCGCCGACGACCGCGGTCGCACGCTAGCGGCCGACGGCACGTGGGATGCGCAAGGTAAGGCCACCGTCACCACGGGCGAGGACGGCCGCGTGACCGTCTCGGGCGTGGACTCGGGCAAGCTGGAGGTCCGCGAGCTCAAGGCGCCCAAGGGCTACACCGCCTTTGAGGGCACGCGCTCCGTGACGGTCAAGGCCGAGGGCCTGGACGTCGACCAGGTGGCCGCCGCCAAGCCCAAGCTCACCATTACCGCCGAGTCGCCCCTGCGCGCCGACAGCGCGGACGGGTCGACGGGCAGTCTGGAGGCGTCGCTCATCAACACGCCCACCGGCACACCCCCTAGCATTACCACCGGAGGCTTTATGCCCTCGACTGGCGATATGGCAATGTACGCCGCGGCCGCCGCAGCGGTCGCCGGAGCCGCGCTCATCGTGGTCGCGCTCCTGGTCAAGCGGGGAGGTGGCAGCCATAAAGAGTAGCTGGCAGCCCCACAGAGAGCGGGGCGAGACGTAGCGAAGTAGATGCTAAGACACAGACAGATGATGACCGATCGAATGAGAACCAACCGGAAAACGGAGGAAAAGAAGATGAGCATGAGCAAGAACATCGCACGCCTGGCAGTAACCGCCGGCCTCACAGCAGCGCTGAGCTTCGGCGGCGTGATGGCCCCGGTGACCATGGCGTTTGCGGCCGAGGGTGACGGCAGCATCACCATTAGTCAGGCCGAGAAAAACGATGGCACCACGTTCAAGGCGTACCAGATCTTTAAGGCTACGGTGACCGACACTGAAAACGGTGGCAAGACCGCTCAGAACATCACGTGGGCGAGCGATACGGTTAGCACGAAGGTGATTGATGCCATTAAGAAAGACTGGAAGGGTTATGACGGCTTGGAGGTTAAGGATCAGCTGTCTGACAAACCTACGGCCCAGGAAGTAGCCGACTTTCTCATGGCACATGCGGATTCCACTACTGCAGGATCAACATCGACTGATGGAACGCGAATCGCTACCAACAATGTTCTCTACGCAGTTGCGAATGCCGTTAAGAGTGAGAAACCTGCCGCGACCAACATCCCTACTGGTAATTCTTGGACTCCTGATCAGGCGCATGGCAACGGTTACTACCTGTTTGTGACCAGCGATCTCGATTCGACCAAGCCGAACACTGGCACGTCCCCGATCTTTGCAGTCGTGGGCGGTAGCGCCGTAACTGTCCATGAGAAGACCAGCATCCCCACGGTTGAGAAAAAGATCCTCGATGATTCTAAGGTGAAGGGCGGTGACATTACCGGCGAGACTGACTGGGTGGACGCTGCCGACTCCCAAGTTGGCCAGGAAGTGAACTATAGGCTTACCGGTACGATTGCAGATAACTACGCCAGCTATGACTCCTATTCCTACAAGTTCACGGATCAGCTGTCGGCCGGTCTCGACTACATCGAGGGCTCGCTCAGCGTTTATGCACTGAATAATGGTGTATATACCAAGATCGATTCGACTAGCTACAATGTGACTAACCCCTCTGGCTCTAGTCGTGACCTGGTAGTCAATTTTAATAAGGGCGAAAAGGGCTTGAAGTCGGCCACTGCGAAAAATGGCGAAGAGCTTACGATTGATGGGAAGACTGAAATCGTCGTTTTCTACAGGGCGAGGCTCAACGCAAGCGCGATTATTGCGGGTGCAAACAACCAGCTGAATGGCAACCCCAACACCGTTACGCTCGAGTATTCTAACAACCCCATGTCAGGTGGCACTGGCACCTCGGAGTCCGATACGGTCAAGGACTACACCTACGGTCTCAAGATCAACAAGGTTGACCTTGGCACTGAGAAGGCGCTGAAAGGTGCTAAGTTCACCATCGCAGCTGGTGACACAACTAACGGTGACGAGAACAGCGCAAACGTTAAATATGTCAATAGTGACGGCACTTTGAGCGACAGCAAGGTTGAGCTTTCGATGGACCCCGATGGTGTCATTACGCTTACCGGTCTCGATGCTGGCGTCTATACGGTCACGGAAACTTCTGCTCCCGATGGTTACACCAAGGTCGAACCCTTCACCTTCGAGATCAAGCCGACCATGAACGCCATTGATCCGAACGCTGGTCTTACTGCGCTCTCTGGCACGCTTGATAGCAAGAACCAGAGTGACAAGGTCATCGCTGGCCTTGCCGATGGGGATGCCGGTGATAACAGGTTAACGGCGCAGGCCGGCTCGGACAAGGTCACCGATGGCTACTTCAACATCACCGTTGGCGATACCAAGCAGGTTGGCCTCCCGCTGACCGGTCTTAACGGCGTGACCTTCACTTGGATCGCTGGTGGCGCGGTGCTGTGCATCGGTGTGGCGCACCTCATCCGCAGCCGTAAGCAGGCCGAGGAGTCCGAGCAGGAGTAACGCTCGCTCACCCATCCCTTTGGCAGGTGGGATGTGATGGCCATGAGACTTGCGGACACTTTTCTCGTTCATCCACGTTCTTGCTTTGCCATTCTCTTTTCGGGACAGACTCCGCAATGGAGTCTGCCCCGTTCTTTTTGGACAACGCAGACAGCCTCCATCGTCCGATGCGAGCACGTTCGTCATCGCGTTTCTTGACTCGTATGAGGTTCGGTTTAAGGTCCGTAGGCGCACGCGCGGTGCGGACGGTAGAAGGCATTTGCGCTGCAACAAGCGCAAATAAGAATGCCCGGGGTTCGGAGCCCGGGCATTTAACAAAAGCTGAAAACTAGGCCGCCCACGCTCCCAAACATTTACGCGGGGTGCGTCGTTTTCTTTTGACATTGTATCCCGAATCGCCCAGTCGATTCGGGACATTTTGAAAACTCAAATGCGGGCCCATACTCGCGCTGTGCAATGCTGTCAGGCTGCGTTGTCCGGCGCATGAGCTCGCGAATCGGCTATTATTTGTTTAGACAACTTGAGTTGTAGAGGAGTGACCGGCGATGGTGCAGGGCGCTAAACATATGAAGAGCAATAACGCCGCGGCCAACGGTGCCTCAAGCCCTCAGCCCAAACCCCAGCCCAAGACCAAGCCCAAGCGTCGCCGCAAGCGGCTGCCGCGCTGGGCCGACCGTCTCATCACCATCGTCATCATCCTTATTGGCGTGGGCCTTATGACCTGGCCGTGGATCTTGGACCGGCTCGAGGCCTCGGGCGTGTTCAACCAGATCAGCACGGTGTCCAGCACCGTGGACGCGCTGTCTGCCGAGGAGCGCGAGCGCATCCTGCTCCAGGCGCGCTCCTATAACGAGCAGCTGGCGGGCGAGGCCACCGAGCTCCCCGCTGACCAGATCGAGCTCTACGCCCAGCAGCTCATCTTTGACCGTGACCCCATGATGAGCTGGGTCGAGATCCCCTCCATCGACGTGAGTATGCCCATCTACCACGGCACGAGCGAGGAAGTCCTTATGGCGGGCGTCGGGCACTTGGAAGGCACGAGCCTGCCGGTGGGCGGCACCTCGACGCATTGCGTGCTCACCGCGCACTCGGGCATGCGCAACCTGAGCATGTTCGACGACATCCACTCGCTGGAGCCCGGCGACCTGGTGCTGCTGCACACCATGAACAAGACGCTCGCCTACAAGATGGTGGACTCCGAGGTGGTGCTGCCCGAGGAGATGGAGTCGCTGACCATCGAGCCCGGCGCCGACAAGGTGACGCTCGTCACCTGCACACCCTACGGCGTGAACGACCATCGTCTGCTGGTGCATTGCGTGCGCACCAAGTACAACAAGAAGGACGTCGACAAGCAAAAGTCGCTGGCCGGCCGCCACTGGGGCAAGCGCGAGTTTGCCGTGCTCATCGTGGTCGTAGCCGTTGTGCTGTTGCTGCTGGACATCGTGATCCACGCGGTCCGCAAACGCCGCAAGGCCAAGGCCTCGGCATAAGACATTCTCCAGAACCACCACAATGGGGACAGGCACCTTTGTGGTGGTCGGGACTTCCAAACCATCACAACATTCGATGAAAATCGCGATTTTGGCGAAAAGCGTCGAATGTTGTGATGCTTTTCGTTGTGGGCGGGACGGTTTTCGTTGTGAGCGACGCGGTTTTCGCTATGAACGGTGTGGTTTCGCTGCAGAACCGCCAACCCGTCGCCTGTCAATCACTGCTCTCGTTACGTTTTCGCTGCATTTGGGTAAAGCGCCTGCTCCAAGCGGCATTGCCTTGTATACTAGAGCGGTTTATCTGTTATGCGGAAGGGAGCGCCTATGGCACTCAGCGAGAAAGACGTGCGCGGCATCGCCGAGTACGCAAAGATCGCACTGACCGATGACGAGCTCACCCAGATGACGTCCTACATGAACGACGCCGTCCAGATGCTCGAGCCCGTCTTGCAATATGACTTGCCCGACGTGGAGCCCACGTTCCATCCCATCGGAAGCCTGTCCAACGTGATGGGCGATGACCTGCGCGAGCCCGAGCGCGACCTGCCGCTCGACGTTGCGCTCGAAAACGCCGGCAGCGCGCGCGACCGCTACTTCCGCGTGCCGTCCATTTTGGGAGAGGGGGAGAGCGAGTAATGGCGCAGAGCTTCGATTCCCTTACCGCCGCCCAGATCGCCGCGGGCGTTGCCGCCGGCGACTTTACCGCTACCGAGGTGGCACAGGCCTCCCTTGCCGTCATCGAGGCGCGCGAGGACGGGGTCCAGGCATTCCTGCAGGTGGCGCCCGAGCTTGCGCTCGAGGCCGCCGCGCGCGTGGATGCCGACCGCGCTGCAGGCAAGCCGCTGCCCCCGCTCGCGGGCGTGCCGCTGGCCATCAAGGACAACATGAACCTCGTGGGCACGCGCACCACCTGCGCTTCCCGCATGCTCGAGAACTACCAGAGCGTCTACACCGCCACCTGCGTCCAGCGCATGCTCGACGCCGGCTGCCTGCCCATGGGCAAGGCCAACATGGACGAGTTTGCCTTTGGCAGCTCCACCGAGAGCTCGGCGTTCCACCGCACCAACAACCCCTGGGATACCGAACGCGTGCCCGGCGGCTCCTCGGGCGGCTCCGCTGCCGCCGTCGCCGCGGGCGAGGTCGCGCTCTCGCTGGGCTCGGACACCGGCGGCTCCATTCGCCAGCCGGCGTCGCTGTGCGGCGTGGTGGGCTTTAAGCCCACGTATGGCGCCGTGAGCCGTTACGGCGTGGTTGCCTTTGGCTCGTCGCTCGACCAGGTGGGTCCCTTTGGCCGCACGGTCGAGGATGTCGCGCTGGCCATGAACGCGCTTACCGGCGCGGGCCACGATCCGTACGACTGCACCAGCCAGGATTGCGCCGTCGACTTTACCGAGCACCTCAACGACAGCATCGAGGGTAAGCGCGTGGGCATCATCCCCGCGTTTATGGAGGCCGAGGGCCTGACGCCCGAGGTCCGCTCCGCCGTTGAGCGCGCCGCCCAGGAGCTGCAGAACCAGGGCGCCGAGCTGGTAGAGGTCGACCTGCCGCACCTGGACGCCGCCATCGCCGCCTACTACGTCATCGGCCCGGCCGAGGCGTTCTCCAACCTGGCTCGTTTCGACGGCATTCGCTATGGCTATCAGGAGGAGGGCTGCGCCAACCTGTCCGACCAGAGCTCGCTTTCGCGTGCCCACGGTTTTGGCTCCGAGGCCAAGCGCCGTCAGATGCTCGGCGCCTACCTGCTGAGCTCGGGCGTGTACGACAAGTACTACTACGCCGCGCAAAAGGCCCGCACGCTCATCACGCAGGACTATGACGCCGCGTATGCCAAGGTGGACACCATCCTCATGCCCGCCTCGCCGCGCACGGCCTTTAAGTTTGGCGAGATCAGCGACCCCACGCAGATGTACCTCTCCGATCTGTACACCATCTCGCTCAACATTTGCGGTAACGGTGGCATTTCGGTGCCGCTGGGCCTGGGCGAGGATACTCAGCTGCCCGTTTCTGCCCAGCTGGTGGGACCTGCCTTTAAAGACCGTCAGCTGCTTACGTTTGCCCGCGCCCTGGAGCGCGGCTTTGCCGATGCCGCCACGGGTGCGCCCGCGCTTTCTGTCGCGCCCGATTTTGCCGGGAAGGGAGGCGAGCTGTAATGAAGGAGCTATCCGAGGTCCTGCAGGATTGGGAGGCCGTGATCGGCCTGGAAATCCATACCGAGCTCACCGCACTCGATACCAAGATGTTCTGCAACTGCAAGCTCAGCCACGATGACGAGCCCAACGCCAACGTGTGCCCGGTGTGCCTGGGCCTGCCCGGCGCCCTGCCGGTGCCCAACAAGCGCGCTATCGAGAGCATCGTCAAGGCGGGTCTGGCCACCAACTGCGAGATCCAGCGCCACTCGATGTTCTACCGCAAGCACTACTTCTATCCCGATATGGCCAAGAACTTCCAGACCACGCAGGGTCCGGTCGCCTTTGCCATGTACGGTCACCTTGATCTGGATGTGACCGGTCGCGGTGCCGCCGAGCGCCCCGAATGCGCGTTTGGCGAGGCCGAGGCCCAGAGCCTGGCGAGCGCCTCGGCCAACGCCGAGGGCTTGTCCACGTCCATGACGTCGACCATGCGCGAGGGCAACCAGCGCGCCGGCCACCTGGCCAGCTATGACGCGTCCAACTTGCAGATGCCCGAGCGTCGCGAGGACGGTTCCTACACGGTGCCCATCCGCATCCTGCGCATCCACATGGAGGAGGACGCCGCCAAGATGGTTCACGTGGGCGGCGCCGAGGGCCGCATTACCGCCGCCGCTGAGTCGCTCGTCGACTACAACCGCTGCGGCACGCCTTTGATCGAGCTCGTGACTGAGCCCGATCTGCGCACGCCCGAGGAGGCTCGCCTGTTTATGGAGAAGCTCCGTCGTATCTTTGTGACGCTGGGCATTTCGGACTGCTCCATGGAGAAGGGTTCCATGCGCTGCGACGGCAATGTGTCGCTGCGTCGCCGCGGCGAGACCAAGCTGGGCACCAAGACCGAGCTCAAGAACCTCAACTCGTTTAAGAGCCTGCATGACGGCCTCGCCTACGAGATCTGCCGCCAGGCCGAGGTGCTCGAGGAGGGCGGCATCATCTATCAGGAGACCCGCCACTGGGAGCCCAGCCGCAAGCGCACCGTGGTCATGCGCGTCAAGGAGACGGCCGACGACTATCGCCTGTTCCCCGATCCCGATCTGGCGCCGTTCGATCTGGACGACGAGTTCATCGACCGCTGCCGTGGCGAGATTCCCGAGCTGCCCGATGCCAAGCGCGCCCGTTTTGAGACCGACTTTGGCATTAAGGCGGCCGATGCCGAGCAGATCGCGGGCGACCCCGAGTTTGCCGAGTTCTTTGAGGCTGCCGCTGCCGGTATGGCTGGCAAGGAGGCCCAGACGGTCGCAAACCTGCTGGTCAACGAGATGATCGCCTACCTTAAGAGCGCAGGCGTGTCGCTCGCCGAGTCCGGCATCGCGCCGGCTCAGGTAGCAGCGCTGGCCAAGCTGCTGGTGACCGATGCCATCAGCTCCAACCAGGCGCACGAGGTCTTTGAGGCCATGGCCCAGACCGGTGACGACCCCAACAAGATCGTCGACGAGCGTGGTATGCGTCAGGTGAGCGATGCCGGTGCGTTGCAGCCGATCGTGGACGAGGTGCTGGCTAACTGTGCCGATCAGGCGCAGCAGTATCGTGACGGCAACCAGAAGGTTATCGGCTTTTTGGTGGGCCAGTGCATGAAGGCGAGCCGCGGCAAGGGCAACCCGAAGCTCTTCAACGAGTTGCTGAGAAAGGCGCTCGCGTAGGCTCACGGGCGGGGAAGGCCCCCGGAGCGGTGGGGTGCTTCCTCAAAATGTCGAACAGTCCTGCGCAAGACGAAGGCCACATTAAGT
>URUC01000004.1 GCA_900550965.1 uncultured Collinsella sp.
ATAAAAAAACCGCCCCGTATGGAGCGGTTTTGCCCTTTATATATCGAGCGCCTCGGCCATCGCTGCCGTAGTGATTGCCGTGGTTCCACAGCAACTGCCCACCATTGCGGCACCGGCATGTCTCCATTCGATGCATGCGCGCGCGAAAGCTTCGGGGTTCTCGTGCCATACGGGGCCATCCTGAGTCTGGACCGGATCGCCTACGTTGGGACGCACCGTGACGGGAGTAGTCGCCGATGCAACCATCCTGGGCACCGCCGCGTTCGCGGCCGCAAGCGAACAGCAATTAACACCAACCGAGTTTGCGCCGTGTTTTTCGGCGTACAAAACGGCTGCCTCGATGTTGAGGCCATCGCCCAACAGGTCGCCTTTATCGTCAACGACAAAACTCACCAGGACAGGCATGCCGTCGGCGGCATCTCGGGCGCCGGCAAGCGTGGGCTGCAAATTACGGATAGACGTCACCGTCTCGATCAGCAGACCGTCAACACCAGCATTGAGCAAGGCGTGCGCCTGTTCGCGCGCAATGCCTCGGATTTCACGATACTCGACAGAGTCTTCGGCAAACCACTCAATACCGATCGGGCCCATCGAGCCCAGTAGCAGCTGAGGGTGCGCCTGGCGGGCATCGTCGACGGCCCCGCGATTGACCTCCGCCACGGACGGCGCAATCTGATCGTGCTTGAGGGCATAGCTCGATGCCTGAAAGGTGTTGGTAATGAGCACCTGCGCGCCGGCGGCGACATACAAGCGATGAATACGAGAAACGGTCTGCGGCTCTGCCAGATTCCAAAACGCCGGTGGAATGTCGGCGGCATCGTACTCACTCAACAGAACACTGCCCATGGGGCCCTGCGCCAACAAGGTCTCGCTCGACAAGCGGCGCGTAAGTTCCTCGGCACCAAAGCGGTTGTAATAACTCGTATCCATATATATCCCGCTATTCCTCGACGCTGATTCCCTGCTTTTCGAGATAGGCGAGCCAGCGGTTCATCGTGTCCTCGGATAGCGCATGCTCCATCATGCAGGCCTCGGAATCGGCTCGCTCAAATTCGACACCAAGCTCCTGAACCAAAAACGTGCGGATGAGGCGATGACGGTACCAGATAGCCGTACCAACCTCGCGGCCGCGATCGGTCAGGACTACCTTGCCGTAGTGCGATTGCTCGACAAGTTCGGATGCTTTGAGCGCCGAAACCGCTTTATTGACCGATGCCTTGGAGACGCCAAGGCGCTGCGCGATGTCGACCGATCGCACGCCGTTGGTTTCCCCCTCTTCGCTTTCAATGCGAACCATGCACTCCAAGTAGTCTTCGTTCGCCACCGTCAGATGTAGTTCGCGCGAGCTATTTGTCGTATCCATGATCTTCCGTCCCTTCTGCATTCATTGGCTGATTCTACCCCATCCAAGCGTCGCGGTATGCCGTGGCATACCGTGCTAGAGTTCTTGTTGCACACGACGACCAAGATTGGAGCGGTCTTTATGGAAAACACCACCACGAACCCCGATGTCCTCGAGCGCTTTTTGCGCTACGTCCAGATCAACACGCAGTCCGAGGATGCAAACTGCGACCAGGTACCCTCGAGCGCCGTTCAGTTTGACCTTGCCAACGTGCTGGCTGAAGAGCTGCGCGAGCTTGGTGCGGAAGATGCCCACGTGACCGAGCACGCCTATGTCTGCGCGCATATCCCCGCAAGTGTGGGCGCTGAGGACAAGCCCGCCCTGGGCCTGATCGCCCATCTCGACACCACCGAAGTTGCACCGGGCGCCGGCGTGAAGCCGCACATCGTGCACTACGAAGGCGGCGACCTGGTCTGCGGCACGGTTGACGGTAAGCCCGTTGCCATGAGTACCGCCAAGCTTCCCGCCCTGAACGACCTCGCGGGTGAGGACCTGGTCTGCAGCGATGGCACCACGCTGCTGGGCGCGGACGACAAGGCAGGCGTCGCCGAGATCATGTCGCTTGTCGCGCGTATCGCTCAGGACCCTTCTCTGCCCCATCCCGCACTCGGCATTTGCTTCTGCCCTGACGAGGAGATCGGCCACGGAGCCGAGCTGTTGGATATCGATACCTTTGGCTGCAAGTATGCCTACACGGTCGACGGTGGCCCCATCGGCGAGCTGGAGTGGGAGTGCTTTAATGCCGCTGAGGCGACCGTCTGCTTTGAGGGCCAGTCCATCCACCCGGGCGACGCCAAAGGCCGTATGGTTAACGCAGGCAATCTGTTCTGCGACTTCAACGCGTTGCTCCCCTACGTGCAGCGCCCGGAGTATACGGAAGGCTACGAGGGCTTTTATCACCTTGAGGGTGTATCTGCAACCGTCGATCACGCCACAGCGCGCTATATCGTCCGCGACCATGACGCAGCCAAGTTCCAGCAGAAACTCGACCTTATTGATGCCGCCGCCTCGATGCTCAACCAGCGCTTGGGTGACAAGCGCGTGACGGTCGAGATTAAGCAGCAGTATCGAAATATGGCCGAGATCGTTCGTGACTATCCCGAGCTTATTGATGTTGCCAAGGAAGCCTACCTTGCCTGCGGCGTTGAGCCCCAAGTGCTGCCGATTCGCGGCGGCACCGACGGCGCGCAGCTGTCGTTCCGCGGTCTGCCCTGCCCCAACCTTTCCACCGGCGGCTATTGCTACCACGGCGTCAACGAGTTTGTCCCGGTCAGTTCGCTCGTCAAGATGACCGACGTCCTGCAGGAGCTCGTCGCCCGTTTCGCATAAGCCTGGCTACATAAGCCCAAAAGACGAATCGCCCCGTCCTCTACAGAGAACGGGGCGGTTTTTGATACAAGGGGAGTAGTCAACATCGCAGGTTGAGCCAACGTCAGCGAGCGACGTCCAAGGCGAACAAGTTGGCATGAAAAAGGCAGGGCATTGACCTTCTGGTCATGCCCTGCCTTTTGAATGACAAATTGTCGCCTTGGACGTCGCGCAGCGTCGAGTCGTTACGGCGTTTGGTAAAACGCCGTAACTTAGTAGTTGGCCTCGTAACCGTTGCCGTCGCCGGTGGGCTGTTCGTAGTAGTCCGAATCGCTCGAATCGCTTGAGCCATCGGAATCGTCAGAGCTGACCGATGAGGTTGCGGTGCCGTTTGCGTAGTCGTCAGACGTGTTGTTGCTGAGGTCGCCGATCGTAGAGCTGGAGCCGTCGGAAAGACCCATGGTGTTGGGACCCTTGGGATCCTTGCCGGCATCGACGCGCTCCATCATTTCCTTGAGCTCGTCCTCGTAGACAAAGACGTAGCTCACACCGTCAATCATGGTGCTGTCGTCGGCGTACGAAGGCAGGTTGGCCGAGTAGATACCGTCGACATCCATACCGCGCATGGCGTTGACCGTAGAGACGATATCCTGAACGCTCATATCGGTCACGAGCATATCGGACAGCGAATTAACCAGGCCAAAGATCTTCGTGGCATCGAAGTTATTGAGAATCTGGTTGGCAAGGGCGCCAAGCACCTGACGCTGGTGGCGCATGCGCGTGTAATCGCCGTCGGCATAGGTGTAGCGGCAGCGGGCATAGGTAAGGGCGGTGGCACCGTCCATATGCTGCTGGCCAGCGGTAATCTTAATATCCAGGTGCTCGGGGTCGTCAACATCATCGGTTGCGTTAATGTCGATACCGCCAACCGAATCAATCAGCGCCTGCATACCGTCGAAGCTAACCTCGGCATAGTGGGAAATCTGAACACCGCACAGCTCGTTGACCGCCTCGACCATGGCCTCGGCGCCGCCAACGGTATGGCAGGCGTTGATCTTCATGGTCTCGCCCTTGTACTCGACCTTGGTGTCGCGCGGAACGGAAATGAGCGTCGCCTGCTTTTGCGTGGGGTCGATGCGTGCCAGGATAATCGAGTCGGCACGATACGTATCCTCGCCCGGACGGCCGTCGGTGCCAAGAAGCAGCACGTAGAACGGATCCTTTGCCTCATCGGTGTCAACCAGAACCCGACGCAGATTGTCAGTAATGACATTAGAATCGCCGAGCTTGCCCATAATGGTGGCAAACCACAGGCCGGCAGCGGTAGTGGCACTCAGCAGCACGCCAAGCACGACAATGAGCGCGACGTGACGAATCGTGTGGCTACGGCGACGTTGACGAGCGCGCTCGGAATAGCGAGCCACGTTATCGCGACTGTAGATCTTGGCCTGCGCACCAGTTGAGGGTCTTCGGGTGGTGGTATCCGCGAGGGGCTTTTTATTAAACATAGGCAACCTGTATTAGTAGATGACGGGATCGGGGACGGTAGCATGCTCGACATGCGCGCCAAGCGCCTGCAGCTTTTCGACAAACTGCTCGTAGCCGCGCTTGATGTGATGGATAGCCGAAACCTCGGTCGTCCCGTCGGCGATCAAGCCCGCTACGACGAGGGCCGCTCCGCCGCGCAGATCGGGCGAGGTAACCTGTGCACCCGAGAAGCCCTTGACGCCATGAATCATGGCATGATGGCTCTCGATACGAATGTCGGCACCCATGCGCACCAGCTCAGAGGCAAACATAAAGCGATTCTCGAAGATGTTCTCGGTAATAACGGAACTGCCGCCGGAGAGGGCGGAGAGCACCATAATTTGTGCCTGCATGTCGGTCGGGAAGCCGGGGAACGGAAGCGTCTGGATGTCGACAGGCTTGATACGCTCGGCACGGTTCACATGGACGCCATCCTCGACGCGCTCGCAGTCGATACCCATGAGCTCCATCTTCTTGAGCACCATACCCAAGTGAATGGGACAAAAGCCCGTGACATCGACACCGCGATCGTCTGCCATCAACGCACCGGCGACGATAAAGGTACCGGCCTCGATGCGGTCGCCCACTACGCGATGGGTAACAGGATGCAGCTCTTCCACGCCCTCGATGGTCACGACAGGCGTACCGGCGCCAACAATCTTGGCACCCATTTCGTTGAGCATGTTGGCGAGATCGACGATCTCGGGCTCGCGGGCGGCATTGTCGATAACCGTGGTGCCCTGCGCGCGCACGGATGCCATAATGAGGTTCTCGGTCGCACCGACACTGGCAAACTCGAGCGTGACGGTGGTACCGCGCAGGCCCTGAGGCGCGCTGGCGTTGATGTAGCCGTGGGCGGTATCAAACTCGACGCCCAGGGCCTCGAGACCCAGAATATGCATGTCGATCTTGCGGGCACCTAGGTTGCAGCCGCCCGGCATGGCGATCTTGGCGCGATGGAAGCGACCCAGCAGGGGCCCCATGACGGCGGTGGAAGCACGCATCTTAGCGACGAGCTCATAGGGAGCCTCCCAGGAATCGACCTGAGAGGTATCGATCTCGAGCGTGTGCTCGTCGAGAACATCGATCGTAGCGCCCATGCCCTTGAGCACCTTGCCCATCACGTGGACATCGGAAATATCGGGCACGTTCTGCAGCGTCGTCTTGCCCGGCGCCAGAAGCGTTGCCGCCATGAGTTTGAGCGCGGAGTTCTTAGCACCCGAGACGGGCACGGAGCCTCCGATGGCGTGGCCACCCTCAACGCGGATAATATCCAAGGTCTACCCTTTCAAAAAGCATGCCCGGGGTGGCCAAGCCATCCCGGGCATGATGTGTTCGCAAATGGTCGAACGCTAAATCGTTTGACTATTGGGCAAGCTTGAGCTTACACCATGCGATTTCATTATAGAGGTAGGCGCGGCGTGCATCATCCTCCGACAAATTACCCAGCTTCTCTTCAAAACCTTGAATATCAGCTTTAAGCTTGTCGGCATCGACGGTCGCCAAATCGCAAGCGCGCTCGGCGAGAACGGTCACGACATCGTCCGCAACCTGGGCATAGCCGCCGGCCACGGCAAACGTGTGGTCGACAGTGCCCATGGCCTTATCGGAAACGCGAACGTAACCGCGGTCGATCGTGCAGATCTCGCTGGAGTGAGCGGGCAGAACGCCAAACTCGCCATCCGTGGACGGAATCGACACAAACGCAGCGTCGCCCTCATAGGCGCAGCTCACGGGGCACACGATGCGGATACGCATAACCTACTTCTCCCCCATCTTGCGGGCGCGCTCGCGCACGTCCTCAATCGTGGAAGCATAGCGGAAAGCCTGCTCGGGCAGGTCATCGGCCTTGCCGTCGACAATCTCGGCGAAAGAGCGGACGGTATCCTCGACGCGGACGTAGACACCGGGGTTACCGGTGAACTTCTCGGCGACGTGGAAGGACTGCGAGAGGAACTGCTGAATCTTACGGGCACGGTTGACCGTAAGGCGCTGTTCCTCGGACAGCTCGTCCATACCCAGAATGGCGATGATGTCCTGAAGGTCGGAGTACTCCTGCAGGAGCTCCTGGACCTTGACGGCGACACGGTAGTGCTCCTCGCCGACGATCGAGGGATCGAGAGCGTCGGAGGAAGACGCGAGCGGGTCGATAGCCGGGAACAGGCCGAGCGACGAAATGCTACGCGAAAGAACCGTGGTAGCGTCGAGGTGCGTAAACGTCGTGGCAGGCGCCGGGTCGGTCAGGTCGTCGGCGGGGACGTAGACAGCCTGGACGGAGGTAATGGATCCCGTCTTGGTCGAGGTAATGCGCTCCTGGAGGTCACCCATCTCGGTAGCCAGTGTGGGCTGGTAACCAACGGCGGACGGCATACGGCCCAGCAGTGCGGAAACCTCGGAACCCGCCTGGGAGAAGCGGAAGATGTTGTCGATGAACAGCAGGACGTCCTGGCCGCGATCGCGGAAGTACTCAGCGGTGGTAAGGCCGGCCAGACCGATGCGCAGACGCGCTCCAGGCGGCTCGTTCATCTGACCATAAACCAAGCAGGTCTTGTCGATAACGCCAGACTCGCTCATCTCGAGGAACAGGTCGGTGCCCTCGCGGGTACGCTCGCCGACACCGGTGAACACCGAGGTGCCGCCGTGCTCCTGGGCGAGGTTGTTGATAAGCTCCTGAATCAGAACGGTCTTGCCGACGCCGGCGCCGCCGAACAGGCCGGTCTTGCCGCCACGGATGTAGGGCTCGAGCAGGTCGACGGCCTTGATGCCGGTCTCGAAGATCTCGGTCTTGGTGGTGAGCTCGTCAAAGCGGGGCGCTGCATGGTGGATGGGGTAGAACTCCTCCACCTCGGGCATGGGCTTGCCGTCGACGGGCTTGCCCATGACGTTCCAAATGCGACCGAGCGTCTTGGGACCAACGGGCATCTTCATGGGCTCACCGGTATCGGTGGCGATGAGGCCGCGCTGCAGGCCGTCGGTCGAGGACATGGCGACCGTGCGGACGACGCCGCCCGGAAGCTGGCTCTCGACCTCGAGGATCGTGCTCAGATGACCGATCGGGGTCTCGGCCTCGACCGTGAGCGCGTTGTAGATCGGGGGCACCGCGCCGTCAAACTTGACGTCGACGACAGGGCCGATGATTCGCACGATGCGACCATCACCGGCAGTCGTCTTCTTGGTGGCTTCCTCGACCGCAAGCTTTACGGTGTTATTAGCCATTACTGTTCCTCCAATGCTGAGGCTCCGCCGACGATCTCGTTGATCTCGGTCGTGATCGAAGCCTGGCGCACGCGACTATACGTGCGGGTAAGGGTCGAGATGATCGCGGTGGCGTTTTCCGTCGCGGAGTGCATGGCCTTGCGGCGTGCACCCTGCTCGGCAGCCGCCGAATCGATCAGGGCCTGGTAGATGACCGTCAGGATATAAGACGGCACAAGCTTGCCGAGAACATGCTCGGGAGAGGGCACGAACTCGAACGTGGACGAGATGCGCTTAGGGGCGTCGGTCTCGTTCTTACGCGGACCGTGGGCCATAGCGATCATCTCGGGGTCGAGCGGCAACAGATGCTCGACGCGAAGCTCCTGATCCACGCGGTTCTTGGCGTGGTGGTAGACAAGCTCGACACGGTCAAGCTCACCGGCACGATACGCATCGCAGATATGAGAGGAAATCATGCGGGCCTGATTGAAATCGGGCTCAGAGGAGTTGCCCTCAAAGTGCATGACAACGTTTGCGCGGTCACGGAAATACGTGACCGGCTTACGCCCGCACGCGATGATCTCGCACTCGATGCCGTCGTTCGCCCAAGAAGCGGCGAGCTTTTCGGCCGTGCGCTCCACCGTCGTATTGAAACCGCCGGCAAGGCCGCGGTCCGAGGCAATAACGACAATCAGGCCATGCTTGACGCTCTCATGCTTCTGCAGCATGGGATCGGTGCCCGAACAGGAGGCGTCGCCGGCGACCGTCAACATGACGTCGGTCAGCGCCTCCTTATAGGGCTCGGCCTGCTTGGAGCGATCGAGGGCACGACGGATCTTGGCCGTAGAGACCATCTCCATCGTGCGCGTGATCTGCTTGGTCGTGGTAACCGAGGAGATTCGCTTCTTAATGTCGCGAAGGTTGGCCATGGGGCTTAGTTCTCCTCTGATCCAGAAACATCCGAATGGTGCTTGGCCATGAACTGCTGCTTGAAGTCGCCGATGACGCGCAAGAGCTCAGCCTTGGTGTCATCATCGATCTTCTTGGCGCGAACCTTGTCGAGCAGCGAGCCAAAGCCATTGTCCATGTACTCGATGAGCTCGGCACGGAAGGGCAGCACGTCGGCGATCTCCAGGTCATCCAGGAAGCCCTCGTTGCCAGCGAACAGCGTAACGATCTGCTCGCCAACCTCAAACGGCTTGTAACGCGGCTGCTTCAGGAGCTCGGTCATGCGAGCACCATGGGTCAGCTGCTTCTGAGTAGCCTCGTCGAGGTCGGAGCCGAACTGCGTAAAGCCAGCGAGCTCCTGGTACGAAGCGAGGTCCAGACGGAGGTTGCCGGCGACCTGCTTCATGGCCTTGGTCTGCGCATCGCCACCGACGCGGGACACGGAGATGCCCACGTCGACTGCCGGGCGCTGACCCTGGAAGAAGAGCTCGGACTGCAGGTAGATCTGACCATCGGTAATGGAAATGACGTTGGTCGGAATGTAGGCCGAGACGTCGCCGTCCTGGGTCTCGATGATCGGCAGTGCCGTCATGGAGCCGTAACCGTTCTTCTTGGACATCTTGACGGCACGCTCGAGCAGACGAGAGTGCAGGTAGAAGATGTCGCCAGGATAGGCCTCGCGTCCGGGCGGACGATGCAGCGTCAGCGACATCTGACGGTAGGCCACAGCCTGCTTGGACAGGTCGTCGTAGATGACGAGCACGTGGCCGCCGGGGTTGGTCTCGCTGGCGGGCTTGCCGTCCTCGCCGTTGTACATGAAGAACTCGCCGATAGCGGCACCGGCCATAGGCGCGATGTACTGCATAGGGGCGGAATCGGCAGCGGTGGCCGAAACGATGATGGTGTAGTCGAGCGCACCGTGCTGAGCGAGGGTCTCGCGGATGTTGGCAACCGTGGAGGCCTTCTGGCCGATGGCGACATAGATGCAGACCATGCCCTTGCCGCGCTGGTTGAGGATAGCGTCGATGGCGATGGCGGTCTTACCGGTCTTACGGTCGCCGATGATGAGCTCACGCTGACCGCGGCCGATAGGCACCATGGAGTCGATGGCCAGCAGGCCGGTCTGAACCGGCTCGCACACCGGGGTACGGTCGATGACACCGGGGGCCTTGAACTCGATGGGGCGACGGTGCGTGGCGACGATGTCACCCAAACCGTCGATAGGCTGGCCGAGCGGATTGACGACGCGGCCGAGCATGGCGCGGCTCACAGGGATATCCATAATGCGGCCAGTGGTGCGGCACTCGTCGCCTTCCTTGATGGCGTCGACGGCACCGAACAGAACGGCGCCGACCTCGTCACGGTCAAGGTTCTGGGCAAGGCCGAAGACGGTCTCACCGGTATCGGAGCTCTTGAACTCCAGAAGCTCGCCTGCCATGGCGCTCTTGAGGCCGGAGACGCGCGCGATACCGTCGCCTACCTCGTCGACCGTTGAAACCTCATGCGTATCGACCGTCGCGGAGAGGCTCGTGAGCTGCTCCTGCAGTTTCTTGGCGATATCCTGGGCATTGAGGGTTTCGGACATTAGGCTTCACCTCCGTACGAATTAGCAGAGTTTGCGAGGGTCTCCTGCGCGATGCGCAGCTGCGTCTTGACGGAAATGTCACGACGCTCGCCGCGGGCCTCGAGCACCAGGCCGCCCACGATAGACGGGTCGACCTGCTCGATAAGGAATACCTTGCGGCCGAAGTCCTGCTCGCATTTCTTAGTGATGGTTTGACGCAGCTCGTCGTCGAGCGGGATCGCCGTGGTGACGGTCACGCCCACTACATCCTCGTCTTCCTCGGCAACATACTTAAAGGCAGCTGCCACCTTGGGAAGAAGGTCGAGCTGGTCGCGCTTGGACATGGTGTCGAGCACAGCGATGATCTCGGGGCTGGCGCTAGCCAGACGCTCGATCATCTCGAGGTCCTCGAATACATGGTTCTCGGCCTTGGCGGCTTCCAAAAGGGAGCGCGCGTAGGTCTCGAGCACCTTGTCCTGATAGCGGCTAGTCGGCATTCAGGCTACCTGCTTCCTGGATGTAGCGCTCGATGAGCTTCTTCTGCTCGGCCTCGTCCTCGAGTGCCTCGCCCACGATCTTGGTGGCGACGGCAACGGACAGGTCGGCGATAGAGCTCGCGGCACCGGCGTAGATGGACTTGCGCTCGTCCTCGACGGTCGTGTGGGCCTTGGCGATGATCTCCTCGGCCTCCTTGTGAGCAGCCTCGATGATACGGGCGCGCTCGGACTCGGCGTCCTTACGGGCCTCGAGAACGATGTCGGCAGCCTGACGACGGGCGTCGGTAACGATCGAGTCGGACTCAGCGCGCTTGGCGATAGCCTCCTGCTTGGTCTTCTCGGCCTCGTCGAGGCTCTCCTCGATCTTCTTGCCGCGCTCCTCCATGGTTTTCATGATGCCCGGCAGGGCGACCTTGGCCAGCACGATCCAGATGATCAGGAAGGCGATAAGCGCCGGGATGAACTCCGCCATCTTAGGGATGAGGATGTCCGCACCGGCAGCGCCGTCCTCGGCGAACGCGGAAACCGGCATGAGCAGCGCGGCCGCGGACGCGGAGAGTGCGATCGCGCTCTTCTGGGATGAAAGATTCATACTTGACGCTCCGTGCTATTTAACGATCAGCGCGACAACGAAGCCGATCAGAGCCAGAGCCTCGCCGAAGGCGGAGCCCATGATGAAGACGGTGAACACGCGGCCCTGGACCTCAGGCTGACGGGCCATAGCACCCGTAGCACCCAGAGCAGACAGGCCGATAGCAAGACCAGCGCCGATAACACCGAGACCGTAACCGATAACTCCCACGATTCCTCCTTTGTCGTGCGTGTCTTATTTCACGCAGGATAACCTTTTTTATAACTGCCGGGCTCCATGGGTACGGGCACCGGCGGTTTAACGAATTGCCTTACCTTGAAGGCGCGAGCGGAAGGCTACTCCTCCTCCGCGACCTCCTCTGCCTCAGAGACATACACGGCGGTAAGGACCGTGAAGACGTAAGCCTGGATGGCGCCGACCACAAGCTCGATCGCATAGATCAGGATGAGGATGGCAAGCCAGGCTAGCGAAGGCAGGGCGCCGACGGCGTGGGCCGCGGAAACCTGCTGAAGCAGCGGCTGCATGAACATGCTCGCCATGATGGCGAACGAGCCCATGACCACGTGTCCTGCGAACATGTTGCAGAACAGACGGACGGCAAGCGTGATGAGACGCAGGAAGGTCGAGAAAAGCTCGACGACCCACACAAGCACGTTCATCGGGAAGCTTACGCCCTGCGGGGCGAGGCTCTTGATGTAGCCGATCACGCCGTGAGCCTTGCATCCGTAGTAGATGAAATACACGAAGGCGAAGATGGCGAGCGCGGCGGTGGAGCCGATTGCGCCGGTGCCGGGCTTCATTCCCGGAATCAGGCCGATCATGTTATTGATCAGGATGAACAGGAAAAGCGAGCACAGGAACGGGAAGTGCTTCTTCCAGTTCTCACCCACGACGCCCTTGCCGATATCGTTCTCGACGTACTCGATGATGTACTCGAAACCGTTGACGAAGAAGCCCTTGGGGACCAGGGTCTGCTTCTTCTTGAACACGGCCAGGACGATCAGGAGCACGATCGTGGAGACGATCAGCCAAAACGAGTACTGCGTGATGCCGCAGCTCAGATCGCCCACGACAGGGGTGGAGCTGAACTCGCTGACCAGATGATTAATCTCATCAGGCAGCTTTTCAAAAATTTCCACGACTTACCTTTCGACCTCATGAGGATCTCGCAGCGCCTTGACGACACGAACCGTGCAGGCGGCCACAAAGGCCACGAAGCCGATCGCCTCGCCCAGGAGGAACATGCGAAATGCCTCTCCGAACAACACAAACACAACCAAGGTAAAGACGAGCAGGGCGATTGCCGAGACCGCAAGACTCACCATACCCTTGAGCATGTCCGCATTCTGTTTATCGTCAAGAACCGGCTTGAGCGTAAAGACAAAGGGAAGGAAGGCAATTGCGCCCGCGATGGCGCCTGCAACGATAGCGAGCAGATCGGCTATCTGAAACACTGGCGTCCTCACTTTCCTTTTTAACGCTTCACAGAACAGTTCCCGCCAAACATTGGTGACTATTGTACGAGCCAATCGCTAAAGTACAACCGAAAAAGCATCGGTTAATACGCACCTGTTCGTTTTCTTAAGACCTTCTTTATGCCGCAGGTACGGTAATACGTTTTTCTCGAACCCTGCAGGGCAAAACGTCCGTTAACAGGAGTGCGCGCGGTCGCCTTTTGTTCGTCCGCGCGCACCGTTTCTTCGTATTTGCAGCCGCGGCCGTTTAGCCCAGCGACTAGAGCGTGCCGTAGATGCGGTCGCCGGCGTCGCCGAGGCCGGGAACGATGTAGGCAGCCTCGTTGAGATGGTCGTCGATGGCGCAGGTATAGATATGTACATCGGGATCCTTCTCGGTCAGCGACTTGAGGCCCTCGGGGGCCGCGACGATGCACAGCATGCGGATGTCCTTGACACCGCGCCCGCGCAGGTAGCTGATGGCCATCTCGGCCGAACCGCCCGTGGCGAGCATGGGGTCGACGACCAGGCAGATGCGCTGGTCGATATCCTTGGGCATCTTGCAGTAATACTCGTGCGGCTCGTGGGTGACCTCGTCGCGCTCCATGCCGATGTGGCCCACGCGAGCGGAGGGCACCAGGTCGAGGATGCCGTCGACCATGCCAAGGCCCGCACGCAGGATGGGCACGATGGCGAGTTTCTTGCCGGCGAGCTGCTTAAACGTTGCGGTGGTGATAGGGGTCTCGACCTCGACGTCTTCCATAGGCAGGTCGCGCATGGCCTCGTAGCCGTCAAAAAGCGCGAGTTCGCGCACGAGCTGACGGAACTGGTTGGTGCCGGTGTTTTTGTCGCGCAGGATCGACAGCTTGTGCTGGACGAGCGGGTGATCGACAAGCGTCACACGGGACGCATCGTAGGTGACGGTCATGGGTTGATTGCCCCTTTCGTTGCGGCCGCAAAACGGCCTTGCTGACAAGGCGCGCAGCAATGTTGTCGCCGCACGCCATGCATTAGTTTAGCGGTTTGTTGTATCGAGCAGCCCATCGCAGCCCTACTGTGCGGTGCTGAGCGAGCGCCTGACTGCATCACGCCAGCCCGCAAGGTTTTGTTCGCGGCGCTCGGCGGACATGTGGGGAAGGAAGGTCCTAACGATCTGGGCATTTTGCTCCAGCTCTTCCAGGTCTTCCCAATAGCCGACGGCAAGACCCGCCAAGTACGCGGCACCGATTGCCGTGGTCTCCACCGTCTCGCATTGCAGCACGGGAATATCCAGCAGGTCGGCCTGGAATTGCATGATGAACTCGTTGCGCGAGGCACCGCCATCGACAGACAGGCGCTCGATCGAAAGCCCCACGTCCTGCTCCATGGCGCGCAGCACGTCGTAGCTCTGATATGCCATGGATTCGCAGGCGGCACGTACGATGGTCGCACGGCTCGAGGCGCCGGTCAGACCGCACACGATACCGCGGGCATGCGGGTCCCACCAGGGAGCGCCCAGACCCGCAAAGGCGGGAACGAAGTAGCAGCCCTCGTTGTCGCTAATCGAAGCGGCGAGTTGTGCCGACTCGCTCACGCTCGAGATGATGCCCATGTTGTTGCGAAGCCAGTTCATGGTGGAACCGGCAGCAAAGATGGAGCCCTCGAGCGCATAGCTGATCTTCCCGTTCGCAGCGATACCGATGGTGGAGACCAGACCGTTCTTGGATTCGACGATCTCGTCGCCGGTGTTCATGAGCATAAAGCAGCCCGTGCCATAGGTGTTTTTGGTCTGGCCGGGATGGAAGCAGCAGTGACCGAACAGCGACGCCTGCTGGTCGCCCGCCACACCCATGATGGGCGGCATGTTGGTCATGATGTCGCTCGCGACGCGGCCGTAGTCACCCGAGCTCCAGCGAACCTCGGGCATCATGGAACGTGGAACGTCAAAGAGCGCCAGCAGGTCGTCGTCCCAATCGAGCGTATAGATATTAAAGAGTGCCGTGCGGCTGGCATTGGTGTAGTCGGTGGCAAAGACCTGGCCGCCGGTGAGGTTGTAGATGAGCCAGGTGTCGATGGTGCCAAACATGAGGTCGCCCGCCGCCGCGCTCTCGCGTGCGCCGTCGACGTTGTCGAGAATCCACTGTACCTTGGAGGCCGAGAAATACGGGTCGAGCGTGAGTCCCGTGCGGGAGCGCACCAGCTCCTCGCAACCCTGTTCAACCAACGCGTCGATTGCCGGCGCGGTACGGCGGCACTGCCATACGATGGCGTTATAGATCGGCTGACCGCTCACGCGGTCCCAGACCACCGTGGTCTCGCGCTGGTTGGAGATGCCGATGGCGGCAATGCGGTCGGAGTGGATACCGCTCTTAAACTGGACTTCCATCATGACGGCGATCTGGCTGGCAAGGACCGCCATGGGGTCTTGCTCTACCCAACCGGGACGTGGGAAGCTGGTTTTGACGCTGCGACGTGCCTGCGCGACGATGCATCCGTACTCGTCGACGATGGTCGCAAGTACCGAGGTGGTGCCGCAGTCGAGCGCCATGATGTAGGAACCGCCAAAGTTAAACGAGGCATCTTCCATGCCCAGGCTGCCCAGATTCAACGACATCGCTTACACCTTTCTATTGCATCGGGTCGGACAGGACCCGTTCGATCTCTGATGCGGGAAGTGCGCCTTGGCGCAGGATCTGGAGCCCGCCGTGCTGGAACGACACGATGGTCGAGGCGTCGCGACACGGGGTCTCACCGGCGTCGACGGCAACATCGACCCCCTCCAGGATGCGACCCTCGACGGCGGCAAAGCTTGCCGGCGAGGGCGCACCGTGCGTGTTGGCGCTGGTGCAGGCAAGGGGGCTGCCACAGGCGCGAATGAGCGCCTGCACCACGGGCGAGGCCGAAGCGCGAAGTGCCACCGTGTCGTCGGCGGCGCGCATAAAGGTCGGCACGCAGGGGGCCGCCTTGACCACGATAGTCAGGGCGCCCGGCCAGCATCGTCGGGCGAGCACGCGGGCCTCGTTAGGGATATCCACGCCATAGCGGTCGAGCGCTTCGACGCCATCGACCAGCCAAGCGACGGTTTGCGTGAGTTCACGTTGCTTGAGAGTGAAGATGCGGCGGTAGCCGGTACCGAGCGCAGGGACCGCGGCGCCATTGACGGTGGCTTGCGGGTCGCGCGGCCACGAGGGGGATTCGCTTGTGTCTTGGGGTGCGGCGTCCGAAAAGGCGTTAACTGCCACAGCGACACCATAGACGGTCTCGGTCGGGATCAGGGCCAGACCGCCACAGCCGAGCACCTCGGCCGTGTGCTCGACGGCAAGCCGATGCGGCTCGCGCGCTCCCTCGTATACCCGATAGACCGTCTGCATGTGTATGCCAGCCCCTTACGCTCTGGTGCAAGTTTGTTTACTGTGGGGCATTCTCGCACGAAACGTTCAATCTATTTGCCCAGAGCGCATGTTGGTTTGGTGAGCGGCTCTAGTAGTCGGTGAAAGTAAGGGGGTTATTGGACGGCTACGAACTTCTTTGGTCTTCCGGCGTGACGTTCTTGGGCGGCGTAACGCTCGATACTGTCTATCGTTATCATCCGACGGCCGTCGACGAGTTCAACATCGAGTTTGCCGGCTTTGACCAGCGCGGTAATCCGCGGAGCGGAGACTTTGAGGTCCAGCGCTGCGTCTTTAAATGTTCGGCACGCCGCTTCCCGAGCGTCCTCGTGGTCGATTTCGACTGAAAGGGCCACGACCTCGGCCGAGCGTTCGTACCCTGCCGGAGTCAAACCGTTGTTGAGGTCGTCGGCCAAAAACGCCATCAGTGCCTCGGTAGCATGGGCAATCGCTTCTTCGCGCGTATCGCCATCGGCAAAGGCGCCGGGAATCTGCGGGAAGCTAGCGCAGTAACCGTCGTCTTCTTTTATGAGAACGCAGTCATAGGTAAATCGCTGCCTCATTTTGCCTCCAACTACCATCCAGCTTGGCGACGAATACTTGCCCACGTGCCCTTCTTTGGTCGATCACCACCAGAGCCGTTCACGGTGACAACACGGTCACCAGAAACATACTTAGCATGACTACCGACTTGCGCGACCTTCACGAATCCATCGTGCTTGAGTAGGGCAATGATTTCCCGAAAGGTAGGAGGTTGCATGGGCCGACCTCTTTCAGCCGTCCTAATTATAAACTAATTTATAGTTTTTGCTAACCAGTTAATAAATATTACTGGCGCTGTTTGGGCTCGGTGACGATGGCTCGGACGATGCGGGGGCGATCGGTGAGGTCGCGGACGATGCGCACGTCCGACAGACCCGCTTGGCGGCAGAGCTCGGCCGCAGCGTCGAGCGCGCCCTCGTAGAGCTCGCAGGCAAAGAGGCCGCCGGCGCGCAACATGTAGGGCGCCGCGTTGAGCAGGCGACGGAAGATATCGAGGCCGTCGGCGCCACCCTCGAGCGCCAGATCGGGCTCAAAGTCCTTGACCTCGTGCGGCAGCGAGCGCATGACATCGGTGGGGATGTAGGGCGGGTTGGAGACGAGTACGTCAAAGGTGCCCCACTCTTCACGGGGAATGGAGCTCACCAGGTTCGTGAGGCTGAAGGCGACCTCATCGGACGTGAGGCCAAGCGCATCGCGGTTTTTGGTAGCAAGGTCGATGGCGCGCGGCTCGATATCGGTAGCAGTGCAGGTGACGTGGCCGCGACGCTCCCAGGCGATCGAGAGCGAGATACAGCCCGTGCCGCAGCCGACCTCGAGAACGCGGGCAGTGCGGGGCTCGGCTGGGGCAGGCGCAGCGGCATCCTGAGCTGAAACCGTCTCCTGGTCGGCACCCTCGATGGCGATGCCGCATTCGTCGAGCTCGGGCTCGGCGGCTTCCGCGGCTTCGGCTTCTGCTGCTTGCGCGGCGGCTTCCTCGGCCTCGCGATCGGCCAGTTCCTCGGCATAGGCACGGCTGCCCAGTACGTCGCCGCCTAGCGCCGCCTCATCGGCAGCCGTCAGGTTAGCGGCACGGCGCTCGGCAGTCGCCCGTTCGTCTGCCAGCGCGGCCTCGGCCTTGCGTGCCTCCTCGACCTCATCGTTCCAAGGCAGCTCAACACGCTGACGGGCAGCAGCCTCGGGGCTCAGCACCTCGGCATCCAGATAATTGAGGACTTCCTCGACGAGCATCTCGGTTTCGGGGCGCGGAATGAGCACACCGGGAGCGCACGCGACGTCAATCATGCGAAACTGCGTGCTGCCGGTAATGTACTGTAGCGGCTCGCCTTTGGCGCGACGAACGACGGCCGCATGCATGGTCTCGAGCTGGGCCGCGTTAAGCGTCTCGTCCATACGCATATATAGGTCAATGCGCGCCAGGCCCGTGGCGGCGCACAGCAGCCACTCGGCAGAAAGACGGGGGTGCTCCTCGCCGCGCTCGGCCAGGTACTCCTTGGTCCACTCGAGACAACGCTTGATGGTCCAGATCTCGTTTGCCATGGGGTCCTCCCCTCTTAAGCGCCGGGCGGCGCGCGAATGTCGGAGCAGATTGTAAGCGAGGCCAGCGCTTGGCAAGGGACGATTGAAGGCGATTATCGAGAATCAGCCCAGAATTTTGTACCGAGCTCGCTCAAAGTGTTCGTTCGTCGACGTCTAGATTTGCATTCGTCAAGCTTTTGGCAAGGTTGCCCCAAAACTGACCAATATCTAACCAAGAACTTGCCACATCGCTTGACGCACGACCCATCAAAAATCGCTCCGCGACTTCTTGAACGATATTTTGAGCAATATTTTCGATAGCGGACTTATGCCGTCAATTACCTTAAGCAGGTAAGCAGCTCAAATGACATCACAGCCGACTGAATAAAATATCAAGGCAATGTCACCAATGACTCCCTACGGATCATTTGACAACCAAGGAAACGCCGATGTTTTGGCAATGTCAGCGAGCGCCGCCCAGAGCGAACAAGTTGGCATGAAAAAGGCAAGGCATAGACCTTCTGGTCATGCCTTGCCTTTTGAATGACAAATTGTCGCTCTGGGCGGCGCGCAGCGTCGAGTCGTTACGCGGTTTGTAAAACCGCGTAACCTACACGGCCTGTGCCAGCTTCTCGGCACGCTCGGCGGCGGCGAGCGCCTCGATGACGGTGCCGAGCTGGTCGCCCAGGAGGACGCCGTTGTAGGTGGAGTTGAAGCCGATGCGGTGATCGGTCACGCGGTCCTGGGGCTGGTTGTAGGTACGGATCTTCTCGGAACGGTTGCCGTGGCCGATCTGGCTCTGGCGCTCGGCACCGAGCTCCGCCTGCTGCTTCTCGAGCTCCATCTCGTACAGACGGGCGCGCAGCATCTGCATGCAGACTTCGCGGTTCTGGATCTGGGAGCGCTGTTCCTGCGACTGCACCACGGTGTTGGTGGGCAGGTGGGTAATGCGCACGGCGGAATACGTGGTGTTAACGCACTGACCACCAGGGCCGGAGGCGCAGTAGGTATCGATGCGCAAGTCGGACTGGTTGATCTGAACGTCGATTTCCTCGGCCTCGGGAAGTACGGCGACGGTAGCCGTGGAGGTCTGAATGCGGCCCTGGGACTCGGTCTTGGGGACGCGCTGGACGCGGTGCACGCCGGACTCGAACTTCATGACGGAGTAGACGCGGTCGCCCTCGACCTTGAACTCGATGGACTTAAAGCCGCCGGCCTCGCTGGGGCTGGAATCGAGCACAGTGGTCTTCCAGCCGCGCGATTCGCAGAAACGCTGATACATCTTGTACAGGTCGCCGGCAAAGATGGCTGCCTCATCGCCACCGGCGGCGGAGCGAATCTCGACGATGGTGTTCTTGTCGTCGTTGGGGTCGCTCGGGATGAGCATGTACTTAATGTCTTCCTCGAGCTGGGGAAGCTTGGCCTCGTTTTCGGAGATGTCCATCTGGAGCATCTCCTTCTCATCGGCATCGGTGGTATCGTGGAGCATTTCCTTGGCAGCCTCGATGTCATCGAGCGCGCCGATGTACTCGCGCGAGGCGGCGATGAGGTCGGACTGGTGCGCGTACTCCTTGTTGAGACGCGTGAACTCCTTAATATCGGAGGCGACGGCCGGGTCGGAGAGCTTCTTCTCGAGCTCCTCGTAGGCCTTGATAATCTTTTCGAGCTTGTCGCGCATGGCGGGACTCCTTTATATGCGTGAAGGTGAAAATCGGCAGAATTGATGGGGCGCGGGGCGCCGATGCGGGGGTAAGCCCGGCTAGAACATGTCGATCTTCAGATACATGCGCATCCCTTCGCGTATGGGGTACATAGTTGCGGTCTAACCCATACATGATAGCGTGCGCAGGCAAACCTGCATATAACCCGCACGGAATGAGCGGACGTAGCCGTTAGGGACGTTCCTTTACGACTAGTCGTTTAAGAACGTCCCCAACGGCTAACAAAGGGACTGTCGCTTTGTCGAATTCTAGAGCGTTTGGAGCAGGGAGATGAGAAAACGGATGCCCTGGAGGTAGGCTCGGCGGGTGATGCGCTCGTTGGTGCCGTGGACGCCGCGGTCGCACTCGTCATCGTCGACCACAAAGGCCGAGAAGCGAATGCACTCAGGGCAAATGCTCTGGTAGTTGGCAGCGTCGGTCGCGCCAATCACAGTCGAGGGCACAATTGCCACTGGCTCGAATGATCCGTTTTCCTCCGTCCCCTTTGGATCACGGAAATAGCGGGCGGCGATGGAGCGAACCGCCTCGAGGCCGGGACCACCGATGCGCGGGGACGGCGAGGGTTCGGAGCTGCCGGGGCCCAGCTCCACTTCGACACGACCGGCAAGGTCCGCCCCGGCAACCGCCTCACGGCAGCGCGCCACAACGTCGGCCACGCTCGTGCCCTCGAGCATGCGGAAGTTGATGTTGGCCCACATATCCTGCGGCATCACGTTAGCACCGGTGCTACCGCCCTCGATTTGGGTCGGTGCACAGGTGGTGGTCACGAGCGGATAGAGCTTCTTGCTGGCGAGGCACTCGCGCACGATGGTGTCCTTGTTGGCGGCAATTTCATCGGCCGTGTAGAGCCCCAGCCCGACGAGCTGTGCGGCAAGCAGGTCCGTGACGCGCGTCGGCCATTCGATATCGCAGATTGCGGCGATGGCGCGGCTCAGCACCTCGAGCGAAGTGCCACCGTAGGGGTTGGAGGAATGTCCGCCCGCGCTCTTTGTCTTGAGCACAATGTCGGCATAACCTTTCTCAGCCAGGTCGGCGTGCATGAGCCAACCCTCGCCCGCGCTGTACTCGGCAGCCGGAACGATGCGGTAGTCGCCCTCGTCGATCAGGCACTCAAGCTCAATGCCGCGTTCCTCGAGCACGCGGCCGATGGCACCCGCACCGAACTGCGTGGTTTCCTCGTCCTGGCCAAAAGCCAGCAGCAGGGTGCGCTCGTGCTCCCAGCCATGGGCCAGCGCATACTCAACCGCCTCGAGAATGCCTGTGACCTGGTCTTTCATATCGATGGCGCCGCGACCCCAAATGTAGGTGTCGTCCACATGTCCGCTAAAGGGGGCATGCGTCCAATCGTCCTCGGTGCCGGGTACCACGGGAACCACGTCCATGTGGCCCATGAGCATAACGGGCTTAAGGGCAGGGTCGGAGCCGGTAAGCGTCACGAGCAGCGAATGGTCGACGAGCTCGATCTCGCCCGCCTCGAACACGCGCGGCCACGCCTGCTGCATATAGGCGCGCAGATCGTCGAACGGCTCCCGGTCCACCGCCTCGGCATCCATACTCGAAATGGTCGGAAACGACAGCACGCGGCCCAGGCGCTCGCACGCGCCGGCCTCGTCTATATCGGCAAAATCGTCCTCATGCGCAAAGAAGCGCCAAACCTCGGCCATGACATCCTTTCGATTGTGATGACGAGGGCCGCCCCACGGGAGCGGCCCTGCAACGTAAGCGTTTGCGGTCGGTTATTTGTCCTCGAGATAGCGAGAGAGGAACTCGCGGGTGCGCTGGTGTTTGGGATTGCCGAAGAGCTCGGCCGGTGCCGCATCCTCGAGCACCACGCCCTTGTCCATAAAGACCACGCGGTCGGACACCGTGCGGGCAAAGGCCATCTCATGCGTGACGACCACCATGGTCATGCCGTCGGCAGCGAGCTTACGCATGACCTCGAGCACCTCTCCCACGATCTCGGGGTCGAGTGCGGAGGTCGGCTCGTCAAACAGCATGATCTGCGGATTCATGCACAGGGCACGGGCGATGGCCACGCGCTGCTTTTGGCCGCCGGACAGGCGACCCACGGCGGCGTGCGCGAACTTCTCGAGCCCCACGCTCGTCAGATGCTCCATCGCGACTTTCTCGGCCTCGGCCTTGCTCATCTTTTTGAGCGTGACGGGCGCGAGCGTGCAGTTGTCGAGCACATCCATGTTGTTGAACAGGTTAAAGCCCTGAAACACCATGCCGATGTCCTCGCGCAGCTTATTGATATTGCAGCGCTCGGCCGTGAGGTCCTGGCCGTGGAACCAGATGTGGCCCGCGTCCGGGGTCTCGAGCAGGTTGAGGCAGCGCAGGAAGGTCGACTTGCCCGAGCCCGAGGCGCCGATGATGGTGACGACCTCGCCGGGGTTAACGGACAGGTCGATGCCCTTGAGCACCTCGAGCGAGCCGAAGCTCTTGCGCAGGCCCTCGACGCGGATAAGCGGCTCATTTGTCTGTGCGGCGGCCGCAACGCCGGTAGTGGCGGTATCTGCCATGATGATTCTCCTCGTCTTGAGCCTAGTTGGAGCTGGGCAGCGTTGCCGGGGCCTCGGCGCCGAGCTTTTTGCCAAAGGCCTCGAGCAGGCGACTCGCCACGAGCGTCAGGATCAGGTAGACCACGAGAGCCACGCAGTAGACCTCCATCTGGCGGTAGTACACGCCGGCGACGGTGGTGGTGGCGTACATGAGGTCAAACACGCCGATGACCGAAAGCACCGACGAATCCTTGATGTTGATGATGAGCTCGTTGGTGAGCGCCGGAATCGCGTTTTTAATGCCCTGGGGGAACACGACCTTGCGCATGGCCTGCCACTGCGACAGACCCAGCGAGCGCGCCGCCTCGGCCTGGCCGGGATCGATGGACTCGATGCCGCCACGCAGGACCTCCATCATATAGGCGGTGGAGTTGAGCGAGATGGTGACGAGGCCGGCAGTGAAGGTACTCCAAATCTGGTTGGCCTGGGCGGTCTCGAAGCCCATGCCGCGCAAAACGGTGAAGCCCGCGTAATAGATGAGCAGGCCCTGGACCATCATGGGCGTTCCGCGCACGATGGTGGAGTAAACGGTCGCAAAGCCGCGGCCGATGCTCTTAAAGAAGCGCACCAGATCGTTATCCACGCGGTCAAACGTCTGAATGCGCAGGAACACAAAGAGCAGCGCCAAGAAGAAGGCGATGACCGTGCCGAAGGTGGCAAGCGCGATGGTGATCTCGATACCGCGAATGAAGAAGTCGCCGCTCTTGTAGGTCATGTAGACCAGGCTCGACAAAAAGTCGCTGGGGTTGGAGTCCGAGACAATGCTCACCTGTACCAGGTCGATAAACGACATGACGCAGCGGTCGATGAAGAAGATCGCCGCGATGGCAACCACGACATAGCTGCCCAGGCGCGCGCCGCGACGGCAACGCTCGGATGCAAACGGCGACTTTTGGCGATAGTCATTCCAATGCATGAGCTTGGTGACGAGCGCTGCCGCCGATACGACAATCCAAGCCCACAGAATCGCCCAGAGGCAGTCCTGGAAAACACCCGTGGGCGCCAAGAAGCTCAGCGGCGTGGGGTTGCGCTGACTAAACGCCAGACCGAGCGCCGCGATAGCGCTCGTGCCCAGATACACATAACGGTGGTCGGCCTTGATAAAGGAGGCCAGACGATTGATGGTTTTCATGCTGCCTCCCTATGCCGGCTGACGGTCGAGGCACGCGTCCCACATTTGGTCGCGCTCCTCCTGGCTGATGCCCTTGAGCGTCTTATCGATAAGTTTGAGCAGTTTGTCCGATCCCTTGCGGCAGCCGACGTTTGCCGCGACCTCCTGCTTAAAGCCCTCGCCCTCGGCAAAATGAATGGGGACAATGCCCGGGTTTTGGGCCATATAGCCCTTCTCGTTCTCGGTGTTGTAGGTCACGGCGTCGCACGTGCCCTGCAGCAGATTCGAGAACACCGTGGGGGCCGAATCGACCGGGTTTTTGTGCACAACGCCCGGAATCTCGTCGATGACGGTATCGAGCATCGTGTCCTTTTGGCCGAGCACCGTGGCGCCACTGAAGTCGCTGAGCTTGGTGGCGTTCTGGTAGGGCGAGCCCTCTTTTACGAACAGGCCAAAGTAGCCAATGAAGTACGGGTCGGAGAAGCCGACCGACTCCTCACGCTCGGGCGTAGCGCTCATGCCGGCGATGATGAGGTCGATCTGGCCGTTGTTGAGCGAATCGATAAGGCCCGAGAAGCTCTGCTTGACGGCAACGGGCTCGCCACCGAGGGCCTTGCAGACGATCTTGGCGATCTGCACGTCGTAGCCATCGGCATAGGCGCCCTGCACGTTGTCGATGGGAATGGTGAACTCGCTGGCCTCGGAAACCTGCCAGTTGTACGGGGCGTAGGCCGCCTCCATGCCAATGCGGATCTTATCCTTGCCGATAACGGAATCGGACAGGTCATCGCGACCGCCGCCCGTCGTGGGCTGGACCACCTTGAGTGTGGACGGACGCTGGCAGCCGGCAAGCGCGCCGGCGACAACGGTTGCGCTCGCAGCGAGGGCGCTACCCAAGAAGACGCGACGACTGCACACCGGCTGGGCCTGCGCGTCGCGCTGTAGTCGAGGTTGCATCTGATGCCTTCCTGTTTTGCTTTGCTGACAATAAGACAGGATATACGCCCGCAACCAGCAACGCGGCATGTGCGCGAAAAATTAATAGACACACAGTAGTCGTTTAAGAACATCCCCAATGGCTACCTACCAAAAAGCCTCCCTGCCGGATGTGGCAGGGAGGCTTAGCGGGCGGGAAGGGACAAAGGGACTGTCCCTTTGTCACATCTAGAGCAAGGTGACGCTAAAGCTACGTTTATCGGTAGCGCCGGGAGCCAAGGTGATGGTGTTGACCTTGTGCTCAAAGACGTCGTCCTCGGTGTCCATGGTGGTATGACCGGTCCAGGGCTCGAGCGCCACAAACGGAGCGTCGTTGGCGGCAGACCACACGCCGATGTACTTAAAGCCCTCAAAGTCGATCTTGACGCCGTGGCCCGACTTGCGACCGCGCAGCGTGAGCGTGGAGCCCGGGGCATCGGTGAACATGATGGCATCGTTATCGAAGCTGCGGTGCGTAATGGGCAGCACGTCCGAGTTATCGGGAGCCTTGTAGCTACCCTCGAACGTCATAAGACCGTCGGGCGTGATGATGGGGGCCTCGTTAGTCCAAGCCTCGGTAAACGCCAGCTCGTAATCCTCGAATGCCTCGTCCTCGGCACCGGGGGCAGGCACGTTAAATGCGGGGTGGCCGCCCACCGAGAACGGCAGGTCCACGTCGCCGGTGTTGGTGACGGCAAAAGTCTGGGTAAGCGTGGCGTCGCCGGTTAGGGCATAGGTCATGTTGAGCTTAAAGTGGAAGGGGAAAGCCTTGAGCGACTCGGGCGTATCGGTGATCTCGTAGGTGACGGACGAGCCGTCCTCGGAGACCTCGACCAGCTTGTGCTCGACGATGCGCGCGAGTCCGTGGCGCGGCATCTCGCAGGTGCCGGCCGCAGACGTCGCCGTGTTGTTGCGCAGCGAGCCCACAATGGGGAACAGAATGGGCGCGTGCTTGCCCCAAAAGGCCGGGTCGCCCTGCCACAGATACTCGTTGCCGTTGAGGGCAAGGCTCGTGAGCTGGGCGCCCATGGAATCGATGGCCGCGGTAAGGCCGCCGCGCTTGATGGTGGTGACGGTAGACATGCTACTTCCTCCAAAAGTAAACAACAGTGTCGAGGGCTATTGTCCCACTCTTGGCGGCGGGGTTGAGCGTCAGGCGCAGTTATTGAGCAATAGCGTAAAGGTCAAACCCGCCCTGTGGCGTGCTATCGACCGTATCGGGCGCCTGTGAATTAAAGCTCACCGGAACCATGCGCTTTGAGGCGCGGTAACGCGTGCCGTCGGTGGCGACGGGCGGCTCATCGACCGTGAGCTCGTAGTCGCCGGGCTTGAGCTCGATACCGTCACCTTCGGAATTGACGTATTGATACTCGTCGATTGCTTGTCCCTTGAGCGTGCGACCCACGATATGGACGAGCATCTGGCTGTCGCCGCGGGCGGTGTCCCATGTCGCACCGTCCTTAACCTCGACCGACACATGCACCGAGCGCGTGCGGCTGAGCGATTGCTCGACAGACATCTCGACCTTGGCGGCGTCTTGGCGCTGCTGCTCGACATGACCCCAGATGCTGCCGATCGCCGAGCAAGCGATAACGCCGGCCATAAAGGCGATGAGAATGGGGCCGAGCGGAGAGCGACGGCCCGCGTCTTCCTCGCGAGCCAGGTTGGGGCGATGGGTGGGGGCGGGCGCCTGGGCACCCTGCGCGGGCACGTCGAGTATGCTGAAGGATGCCGTGCTGCCGGGGTCGATGGTATGGCGCGGCTGTGGGGTCTTTGCCGGCGAGATCGACATATCAGCCGGCTCGCCGAGCGTGGCCGTGGCATCGGCCTTCGCCTCGTCGGCCTCGGCCTGGGCCCAAGCCTGTTCAAAGGTTAGGGGTTCGGCGGCATCGGAGGCGGCTTCAGGCTCGACACCGGCATCGTTGCCGGTCTCGCCCTCGTCGCTCGACACGTCACACGGCGCGGGCTCGTCCCACTCTTCGTCCGGAGCCTCGCCCTCGCTATACCACCATTCAAAGTTATCGATATCCATACGGGGCGCCCCCTTGGCCTCGCAAATAAACACTTGCTAGCCTTATACCCCCAGATGACACGGGAGCTCGCCGGCACAGACAGGAAAAGCGTCACAACATTCGAGGCTTTTCCTCGTTTTCGAGATTTTCATCGAATGTTGTGATGGTTTGGGCGGCAGCCATGCCGCGAATGTGACAAAGGGACTGTCCCTTTGTCACATCTGGAGGGTAACGGGGATTTGGATGCAGCAAAAGTCCTCTTGGTGGGACTCGTCGTAGCTCGTGGTATCGAGGTAGCAAAAGTCGAAAGCGTTGCCAACGGGCTGGAGCGCGTGCTCGTCCATGCAGGCAACGATGGCGCGGATGCCCTCGGGCTCGTACGGCATACCCCAGCGGCTCATGCACAGGTATGTGCCCTCGGGCAGCACTTCGATGCCGATCTCTGCCAGCTCGGCGGGATCGCTCGGCAGCAGTTCCTCGACACCGCGCGGCAGCACGGCAAAGGAGCCCGCGCCGGCGATAGGGTCGTCGGAATGCAGCGCCTCACGACGCAGCATGGCACCCCAGCCGCGCATAGGGCGCGTGCCCGTGAGCGCACGCATGCGCAGGATGGCCCGCATGAGCGTGGGGTGAAGCATCGAGCGGCCGCGCTCGATATCGCCTGGAAACTCCTCAAAGACCACGAAGCGGCGCTCGAACTGCTTGAGCTCCGGCTTGCCCTCGCGCTCGCGCCAGTAAACTGCCTCGTCGTAAAAGCTCAGACGCTCCTGCACGCTCGCACGCTCGGCTTTGAGCCCGGCAATCTGCTCGTCGAGCGCCTGCACCCGCGAGCGCAGGTGGTCGGTCATCTCGCTAATGTCGAACGTCGAGGCTAGGCGGTCGATCTCATCGAGTTCGAGCCCTAGGTCGCGCAGCATGCAGATCAGACGCATGAGCGGGATCTGCGTGGGCGAATAGAAACGGTAGCCTTTTTCGTTAACCACGGCGGGCTTAAACAGGCCGATCTTGTCGTAGTAGATGAGCGTTTGGCGCGAAACGTTAAACAAACTCGCCATCTCGCTAATCGCATACATGCCCGTCTGCATAGGTCCTCCCGACACATCCTTTTTGCGCACAAAGCCCGCCGCCCACAGGGGCAGCGGGCTCAAACACTACTCGTATCCTACCCTAAAGACGCCTATGACCAGCGCTTATAGTTTGCGCATGACACGCCGACGGCCTCGAGCGCCTTGGCGGCGATGTGGTGCACCGCGTCATCGAGCGTGGCGGGGCCGTTGTAAAACGTGAGCATGGGCGGCATGAGCATGACGCCCGGTACGCGCGCAAGGCGCGCCATGTTGTCGACATGAATGGCGCTGAAGGGCGTCTCGCGCACCATGAGCACCAGGCGGCGCTGCTCTTTCATCTGCACGTCGGCCGCACGCAGCAACAGATTGTCGCTGTAGCCGCTCGCGATGCCGGCGAGCGTCTTCATGGAGCACGGGGCCACGATCATGCCGTCGACCGGATAGGTGCCGCTTGCGATGGCGGCGCCGATGTTCTTGTTGTCGTAGACCACATCGGCATGCGTGGCAAACTCGTCGAGCGTCATGCCGAGCTCCTGCTCGATGGTGATCTCTCCCCCGCGCGTGACGACAAGCGCCGACTCGGCACCTGCCTGGCGCAGGCATTTGAGGCACTCAAGACCCAGCGCGGCACCGCTGGCGCCAGACACGCCAACGACAATGCGACGGGGACGGACAGAAGACTCAGGCATGACGGCTCCTTAACTACTTGGTAGGGCTACTTACTAGAAAGCAATCTCCTTGGCCCACTTGTCTGTGTCGATCTCCATGAACTGCGAGCGAATGAAGTTCTTCTTGAGGTCGAACGGAACCGTGCAGTCGAAGATGGCCTTGCAGGCGATGCCGTGCTCGCGGATCGTGGGGTCGAACGCGGGGTCGTTGGACGGATCGAGCACGTGGCAGTGGCAACCGGGGATGGTGATGAGGTCCACGTCGGCCTGGAAGCGCGTGGTCATGGCCCACATCACGTCGCTCATATCGAAGATATCGACATCCTCGTCAACAAGGATGACGTGCTTGAGCTCGGAGAATGCCGAGAAGGCGAGCATGGCGGCGTTGCGCTGACGGCCCTCGTCATTTTTGCTCGACTTCTTGAACTGCATGATGGCAACGAACTTGCCGCCGCCGCAGGGGGCAGCGTGGACGTTGAGCAGGCGGCCCGGGATGGCGGTCTCGACCATCTTGTAGATGGATGCCTCGGTGGGGATGCCGGCCATGGACACGTGCTCGTGCGAGGGACCGATGCAGCTCTCCATGATGGGATTGACGCGCGTGGTGACGGCGGTGATCTTGATCACCGGGCAGACCTTGGCGCCACCGGTGTAGCCGGGGAACTCGGGCATGGCGTAGCCGTGGCCGTTGACGTCCTCGTTGATGGTCTCGTCGTGCATGAGGTAGCCCTCGAGCACATACTCGGCATTGGCGATGCACTTCTGCGGAACGGTGACGCAGTCGGCAAGCTCGACGGCGTGGCCGCGCAGGGCGCCGGCGATCTGCAGCTCGTTAAAGCCGAGCGGCGTGGTGGGCGCCTCGAAGCCACAGCACATGTACACGGCGGGGTCCAGACCGATGGAGATGGAGATGGGCATGTCTTCGCCGCGCTGGCAGTACTCGTCAAAGAACGCGCCAAGGTGACGGCTGCCCGGAGTGATCCACATGGCGAGCTTGTCCTTGTCGACGCAGGAGAAGCGGTGGATGGTCACGTCGGACTGGGAGCCGTCGGGGCTCGTGCCATAAGCGAGGCCCATGGTGATGTAGGGGCCGCCGTCGACGGGCGTGTTGGTGGGAGCGGGAACGATCTTGCGCAGGTCAAAGCCCTCGTCGGTCGCCTTGTACACGACCTCTTGGCAGTCGACGTGCGCACCCTCGGCGATCTGCTCGGGCGCGATCAGGTTCTCGAAGCGCTTGCCGATCTCGAGGCCCAGGTGCTCCTCGTCGAGGTCGAGCAGGGCGGCAACGCGCTTGCGGCTGGCAAGCATGCCGATGCAGACCTTGGCATCGTCAAAGCCCTTGACGTTGTTGAAGACCATCGCCGGGCCCTCTTTGGTCGGACGCATAACGGTGCCGCCGGCACCGACGCGACGATAGACGCCCGAGACCTCGGCGTCCGCGTCGACCTGGGTGTCGGTCTCGAGCAGCTGGCCCGGCATCTCGCGCAAAAAGTCGAGCGCGGAGCGCAGATCGTGGATCTGGGAAGCATCGGTAGTGGACATAGCGTGCTCCTTTCGGGAGAGTGTCCGGCGGCGGGAGTGCCGCCGGCTTGGTAACGTAATGGGGCCGCAGCGCTCATAGATGGGGCGCTCGGGCACTCGCAGTTCAAGCACTCGGCTAATTACAGCCAAGCACTCGACTGCTTACATCAGGCCAAAGAGGTGGAACCAGGCGGCCTCGACCAGCACGACGATAAAGACGACCGCAGTGAGGGGAATGCCCATGCGCATAGCCTCTTTGGAGGTGTAGCCGCCAGCGTCCTTGCCCTCGCCGATAAGGATCGGCAGGTTATGGAACGGCAGGATGTAGTGGATGTTGATGGACGTAAAGACGATGAGCGCCACGGCGAGCGGGCTCACGCTGGAGCCGGCCGCAAAGCTGATGAACGCCGGCACGCACACGCCGAGCACGGCCATGACCGAGCCCATGAACATGTGGATGATCATGGAAAGCGCGGCGACGAGCAGGGCGAACAGGAAGATGTTCTCGGGCACGGAGCTGGGAAGCACGACATCGGCGATCCAGGCGTTCATGCCGGTGGCACCGCCCACGGAACCCACGGCCATGGCGGCCGTCAGGAACATGAGGGACTTGATGTCGACAGCGTTCCAGCTGGCAGGAGTGAGAACCTCGCCGATGATGGGCATGGCGAGCGCGACACCGATGGCAAGTGTCACCCAGCCGATGTAATCGCCCGAGACGGTAAGCCACAGCGCGATGGCGATGACAAGCCACACGATGGTGCGGATCTCCTTGACGGAGAGCTTGCCGAGCGCGGCCTGCTTGGCCACGATCTGCTCGCGATCGTAGACGAGCTCCTTGCTGGGCTTAAAGAGGAAGAGACCCAGGAACAGGGTGCACAGCAGCGCGACCAGCATAGGCACGCTCATGTACAGGAACCAGTCGACAAAGGACGGGCTCATGCCGCCGGCCTCGGCGCTGTACTGCGCGACGAGCGGGTTGAGCGTGGAGTCGCCCGTCAGGAAGAACATGGAGCCCGGGGCAGCAGCGGCAAACACGAGGAAGCCGAGCTTGCCGCGGTCGTCGTCACCGTAGCCGGCGGACTCGGCAATGACCGAGACGACGGCGAGGATGAGGAAGGCGCGGGGGAACGGATGCGGGATCAGCAGCGACAGCACAAAGGTGAGCGCGAAGATTGAGATGATGAGCGACTTGGCATCGCGCACGAACTTGAGCATAAACGCATAGGCGATGCGCTCGCCCAGGCCCGACTCCTTGACCGCGCTGGCGATGAGGTAGGCGCCGATGACGAGCCACATGGTGGCTTTGGTCCACGAGCTAAACGTGGAGGCGACCGTCGCCGAGATGCTCGCGGCACCCGTGTCGTCCACGCACACCTTGAACAGAACGAGCAGCGCGCAATAGAGCAGGCCCACAAAGCCCGGCTGTGCCACGCCACACGCCCAGAACACCACCGTGGCAAGCGTCAACGCCAGACAGGTCTGACCGCCGGCCGTAAGCTCGACCGTCGAGCTCAGCTCCACCAAAGGAAGAAACTTCACCAGCAAAAAGACAACGATACCCAGCACAAAGCCAATTTCGCGCTTGGTGATCTTAAACGCCTTCTTTTCCGCTTCCATCTCCCCACCTTTCTTGTTGGGGGCGCTCCGGATTCGCGGCCACGTTGCCACTTAAAAAGGGGCGCCCGTTATCGGACACCCCTTACGTTGCGCTGTGTTGTGGCAATACAGTCAAGCGGATTTTTTTGGATGAGAAGCGATCCCCTGGACAAAAACCATCACAACATTCGACGCTTTTCCTCGTTTTCGAGATTTTCGTCGAATGTTGCGACGGTTTGGATGTGGCAACGGGACTGTCTTTTTTCACATAGCAAGGGCTGTGCGGATGGAGGGGACCTCCAGAGCCTCGCGGAGCCAGGGGGCCAGCTGCTCGGGGTGACCCTGCAGATAGCCTTTGAGCTCGGAGGGCGCCACGCGGCGCACCTCCGAGATCTCCTCTTGGTTGATATGCAGCTCGCCCGGCTCAACATGGGCTACGAACACCTCGCACCATTCGCACTCGCAGCGGCCGTCGCCGTGGTCCTCGCGGTACACCACGTGTCCGAGGTGCTTGAGCTGATCGGGCTCGCGCGTGATGCCAAGCTCTTCGTTGATGCGACGTGCCGTGGCGGCCGCGACGTCTTCCCCGGGGAGCGGATGGCCGGCACAGCCATCGGCCAGCACCCCGCCCCACAGGCGTTTGAGCGGGCTGCGACGACAGAGCAGCAGGCGCGCGTCTTCGCCCTGGCCCTCGACCAGAAGCGTCAGAAATGCCTGATGCAAGATTCCCTCGCCGGTATGGGCCTCGATGCGGTCGACGGGGCCAAGCGCCTCGCCGGTCGCGGCATCGACCGCCACGACCTCGGCGCCTGCGCCGCCCTCATCCCAGCCGGCGCGCAGAATGCGGGCTGCGGCCTCCTCGAGCGCGGCGATGAGTTCCTTGGTGGTATCGAGCATGCGCTTCAGGTCGTCCCCGCTCGCCTGTTCAACATGAAAACCCGTGCTTGCAACTACCGGCACACTAAAGCGCGTGGCCAGCGCCGCTGCGATATCGTGCGCCGGGATCTCGTCTCGATGGCACGGAACGGCCAGGATGCTCACCGTCGCCGTACGGCCGGGCTCGGGACGCGGAATGGCCTGTGCCGTGGCGCCCAGGTGCGCAAATTCCGGCGAGCAGGCGTAGACCGCCATGCCTCGCGGTGTCACCGTCAGCTGGGCCTCGAGCGCAAACTTGCCCTCGCCCACTGCAACCTTTGTCGTGTGCATACCCATGGGATCTCCTGTCGCCCGCGATGTACCTGAGACCATCTTCACCTGTATTGCGACTATACAGGCAAGCGCAGTCTGCGACAAAGGGGGCAGGCACCTGACGCATTCTGTTAGAGTTGCAGGGATTGAATCCCGCTTATTAATGCGACATTGGAGTTACAACCTTGACCGCCGCAACCACGCCTAAAAGTAAGTCAACCGCCGCCGCGCTCTCCCCCGCGCGCACCAAGCTCTGCCTGGCGCTGCTCGTGCTGTTGGGATTCTCGCTCGGCTGCTCCGAGTTCGTGGTCATCGGCATCGAAAGCGACCTGGCGACGGAGCTCGGCATCTCGCTTGCCACAGCGGGCCAGCTCATCAGCGTGTTCGCACTCGTCTACGCCATCGCTACGCCAGTGCTTGCGCTCAGCACGGGACGCTTCCGCCGCTACCGGCTGCTCGTGTGCTACAGCATCGTCTTTGTGCTCGGCAACCTGGTCATGGCGTTGGCGCCCAACTTCCAGGTACTGTTTATCTCGCGCATTGTCCTGGGTTCTGTCTCGGGCGCACTGCTCGCCGTGGGCGTGACGTACATCCCCGAGCTGCTGTCCCCGCAGCAAACTTCGCTTGCCATCTCGGTGGTGTACGGTGCGTTTTCCGTGGCGATGGTCTTTGTCACTTCGATCGGCAAGTTTGTGGCCGACACGCTCGATTGGCACATGGCCATGTACGGCACGCTGACCTTTGCCGTTCTAATCTGCGGAGCGCTCGTGGCGTTTATGCCGCGCGCTGGGCAGACCGATGAGCCCGCCACCTTCCGCGAGCAGGCGGGTCTGCTACGCGAGCCGAGCATCATCACCGGCATGCTCATCTTTTTGTTTGGCGTGGGCTCGGTCTACGTATTCTACGGCTACGTGACGCCTTATCTTGAGCAGGTGCTGGGTATGGGAACCGTTCAGGCGAGCACCACGCTTATGGCCTACGGCGTGTTCTGCCTGATCTCGAACATCCTGGGCGGATGGATCGACGCGCGTTTTGGCATGAAGGCACTGCTTGTGACGTTTGTGCTGCAGGCCGCGGCGTTACTCGGGCTGTTTGCCGTGGGCGGCACCATGCCGCTCGCGCTGGTCTTTGTCTTTAGCCTGGCGATGCTCATGTACCTGTTCTCGGTCTCATGCATCACGCACTTTATGGACGTGGCACGCAGCCGCCATCCCAAATCGATGGTACTCGCGAGCTCGGTAGAACCCATGGCGTTTAACGTCGGCATTTCGTTTGGCACCGCAGTAGGCGGCGCCGTGGTGAGCAGCGTTGGCATTGCCTACGTTGGCGCGGTTGGTGCCGCGTTCTCGCTTGTGGCCTGGGCGCTTACGCTGGTGACGATTAAGCTGGCTCGCTGGGAGCGCAAGCGAGCGAGGGCGTAAGCGCAGATGCGATACTCGAGCTCGATGATGGCGATCGAAAGGAAACCGCATATGCAACGTGTACTGTTTATCTGCCATGGGAACATCTGCCGCTCGACGATGGCTGAGTCGGTGTTTACCGAGCTCGTGCGCCGCGCTGGGCGCGAGGCGGAGTTTGTCATCGATTCCGCAGCGACCTCAACTGAGGAGATCGGCAACCCGCCGCATCATGGCACGGTCGCCAAGCTGCGCGAAGTCGGGATTCCCGTCGTTGCGCACCGTGCCCGCCAGGTGCGTCGAGCAGAGTATGGCGACTGGGATCACATTGTCTATATGGATGCTGAGAACGCGCGCGGCCTGCGTCGCATCTTTGGCGACGACCCCTACGGCAAGATTACGCGCTTGCTCGATTGGACCGAGCGCCCCGGCGACGTGGCCGATCCCTGGTACACCGGCAACTTCGATGCCATCTACCGCGGCGTACTCGACGGTTGCACTGCTATGCTCGAGCAGCTGTAATCGATGAAATGCAGAGTTTTTAGAGCCATAAATCGGATGAAATGTAGAAATTTGACCTTACTCGCGCACAGCACAACGACGACAACGCCTAAGCATAGGCATAAGCGAAGTCGGAATTCCCATATACAAATCGAGCGTGGTTTTTCTCCCACTTTGAGCGTTCAAGTGCGCTCTAAACGGGAGAAAATCCACGCTCATTTTCTCGGCGGGAGATAATCCACGCTCAACTACTCGTCGACGATCTCGGCAAGCCAGACGTTGAGGGTATCGACCTCGGGGCAGCAGAACTTTGCCGTACCAGGCTCGTTGCCAGGCACGGTTCCGCCATAGCGCAGGATATCGATATAGGGAAAGCCCACATGGCAGGCCATGGCGCACATCTTGCCGCGGTCTCGGTCGAAGTCAAAAACGTCGCCCGGCTTGTGACCATGGTGGCAGCGGCACGCACCTAGCTGGTCCACGCAGCTCACGCGGATACGCGGACGCTTGCCACGCGGCGCGCCGAGCGGCTTGTTCTCGCCCGCAGGCTTGACGCCGCCCTCGCCGGCGTTACTCATGGTCAATCACATCCAGGCAGGCCTCGATGGGAAGGCCGGCCGACTTGTCCTCTTGGTCGGCATTGCGCTCGATAAGCTCGGCCACCACACGCATGGCATCGGACGTCGCGCGCTGCAGACTCCAGCCCGCCATAACGCGGCCGACGAGCACCGCCGAGAACGTGTCGCCCGTGCCCGGGAAATAGACCGGAATGAACTCAAAGGGAATCGTGAAGTACTCCCCCGCTACATGGTCGTAACCGATAACCGCGTTCGTGCCATTGACCACGGCGCTCGTAATGACCACCGACTTGGCACCCAACTCGCGCACGGCGTCCACAAGGGCGCGGGCCTCATCGGGCGTGATCTGCTCTGCAATAGGCGTATCGGCGAGCAGACAGGCCTCGGTGTAGTTGGGCACCGCGTAGTCTGCGCACTCCAGCAGGTGCCGCATGAGGCCAATCGTGGACTCGGGCACGCCGGCATAGAGCTTGCCGTTGTCACCCATGATGGGATCGACGAACACCTTGGTGCCCTTTTGCGCACGGCGGTGGCAAAAGTCCGAGATGATGCGCGTCTCTTCCTCGGTCACGATAAAGCCGGTCGAGATGGCGTCGAACTCAAAGCCGAGCTCCTCCCAGATAGCGAGGCTTTGACGCACGTACTCGGTGGTGTCGTGGATGTAGAACTTGGGGTAGTTGAGCGTGTCGGACACAAGTGCCGTCGGCAGATTGTGGATACGGTAACCCATGTGCGACAGCACCGGCAGCATGGCGGAAAGCGCGACCTTGCCGTAGCCGCACATATCGTTAATCAGCAGCAGCTGAGTATTCTTCATGAGGGTCTCCCTTGTTTCGGGCGCGGCGCGGCAGCGCCACAGTGCGACTAAGTGTAGCGCAGGGGACGTTGTGAACGGGCGCTGGCGCCGCAGAGGACGAATTGTTGCGGAAAGGTTACGGGAAGGAGGAAGTTAGTCGTTGGGGACGTTCTTAAATGACTAGTCGACACAAGGAGTGTCCCCAAATGCCGGCACATAAGGAACGTCCCTAAGTGCCGCTCGAACATAATAAGTTTGGTACCTTGACATTTATTTACCGTGCTCCTAAATTGGTTAGGCACAAAACAATTCAACTACCTAACTAAAGAAAGGAGCGAAGCTTAGATATGTGTGTTGAACCACTCGTCCTTCCGCATGAGCCCGGCGGTGACCCGTCGCAACCGGTAGACATACCCGAAGCGGTCAGCGCCGAAGACAAACTCGCCAAGCGCATCCTGAGCGGCCTGGGCTTTTGCGGCCATTACATGCATTTTCATGGCGGAGGCGTGTCCGGCAAGGCGCCCATCATCTGCCTGCTGGCCAAGCAACCCGGCGGCGAGATGTCGCAGCAGGAACTCGGCATGCACTTTGACCTCAAGCCGGGGTCGCTTTCCGAGATCCTGTCCAAGCTCGAGCTCAACGGCCTCATCGAGCGCAGCCGTAACCCCAAGGATCGACGGCAGCTCACCATTCGCCTGACCGAAACCGGCCGGGAAAACGCCCGCATCGACCAGGCGGCCCGCATTCGCTTTAGAGAGCAAGCCTTTAGTGCCCTCACCCACGACGAGCGCGAGCAGCTCGCCGAAATGCTCGAGAAAATCCGTGTAACCTGGGAGGAACTGGATGATTAAAACCCTCATGGGAAGCATCCGCGGCTATATGAAAGTCACCGTTGCCACGCCGCTGCTCGTGCTTGGCGAGGTGCTCTGCGAGATGCTGATTCCATTTATCACCGCCAACCTGATCGACGCCATCAAAGACGGCGCCACCGTAGCCGAGATGCTTCCCACCGCGGGCCTTTTGGTGCTCATCGCGCTGACATCGCTTGCTTTTGGCGCCGCGGCAGGCGTCACCTGCAGCCATGCGAGCTGCGGCTTCGCCAAGAACCTGCGTCACGACCTGTTCTACAAGATCCAGACGTTCAGCTTTGCCAACATCGATGAGTTCTCGAGCTCATCGCTCGTCACGCGCCTGACCACCGACATCAACAACGTTCAGCAGGCCTTTATGATGATCATCCGTATCGCCGTGCGCGCGCCGCTGGTATTGGTCTTCGCCTTTACCATGGCGTTTATCATGGGCGGCAGCGTCGCCATGGTCTACCTGGTCATCATTCCGCTGCTGGGCTTTGGACTGTTCTTTATCATCTTTAAGGTGCGCCCCATCTTCTCGCGCGTGTTCCACAAGTACGATGCCCTTAACGAGTCCGTCGAGGAAAACGTCACCGGCATGCGCGTGGTTAAGAGCTACGTACGCGAAGACTTTGAGAAGGAGAAGTTCGCGGCCGCCGCGCGCGATGTCCAGATGGACTTCACCCGCGCCGAGAAGCTGCTCGCCTTTAACAACCCCATGATGAACATCTGCGTCAACGGCGCGTTTGTCGTCATCATCTACCTGGGCTCCAAGCTCATCATCACGAGCCAGGGCACGCTGTTCGACGTGGGCCAGCTCTCCTCGACCTTTACCTATGGTTTCCAGATTCTCATGAGCCTGATGCAGCTGTCGATGATCTTTGTCATGGTGACCATGGCCGACGAATCGGCACACCGCATTGCCGAGGTGCTGGCCGCCGAGCCCACGATCGCCAATCCCGCCGAGCCCGTGCTCGAGGTTGCCGACGGTTCCATCGACTTTGACCACGTGAGCTTTAAGTATTCCGCGCATGCGAAACGCCAGGCGCTCGACGATATCGACCTGCACATTACGAGCGGCGAGACCATCGGCATCATCGGCGGCACCGGCTCGGCCAAGTCCACGCTCGTCAACCTCATCGCCCGCCTGTACGACGCCACCGAAGGCACCGTGCGCGTGGGCGGCATGGACGTGCGCGACTACGACCTGGACGCACTGCGCCACCAGGTCGCCATGGTGCTGCAGAAAAACGTGCTGTTTAGCGGCACCATCGCCGAGAATCTGCGTTGGGGCGACCCGAACGCCACCGACGAGGAAGTCCGCGAGGCGGCACATCTGGCCTGCGCCGATGAGTTTGTCGACGGCTTCCCCAAGGGCTACGACACCTGGATCGAACAGGGCGGCTCTAATGTTTCGGGCGGTCAGAAGCAGCGCCTGTGCATTGCACGCGCCCTGCTGCGTCGCCCCAAGATCTTGATCCTGGACGACTCCACCAGCGCCGTCGACACCAAGACCGACGCCAAGATCCGCGCAGGGTTGGCAAGCTATCTGCCCAACACGACCAAGCTCATCATCGCCCAGCGCATCAGCTCCGTACAGGACGCAGACCGCATCATCGTCATGGAGGGCGGCCGAATCGCGCAGATCGGCAACCATGACGAGCTGCTTAAGACGAGCGAAATCTACCGCGAGACCTTTACCTCGCAAAACAAGATGTCTGCCGAAGGTACGCAAGACGCCGACGACGTCTCTGGCGACGCGAACACGGCGGCAGACAACACCGACATGACCGCAACGCAAGCTCAGACCCAGGAAGGAGGCGAGGCACATGAGTAAGGCAACGACCGCCGAGCGCGCGCTCAACCGTAAGGGCGGCACCATGTCGCGCCTCATCAAGACGCTCTTTGGCTTCTATCCCGTGCTTTTGCCCCTTGTCGTCGCCGGCGTGGTGCTCTGCGCCATCATCAACTCCATCGGCGCGACCTTCCTGCAGAGCGCCCTGCAGATTATTAGCGAATCGTGGCAGTCGGGCGATTGGGAAGCCGCACAGCCCAAGATTCTGCAGCTCGTGACCACCCTCGCCTGCATCTACGGCGTCGGTGTCCTGTCCTCACTCTTCTGGAACCGCGCCATGGCTATCGTCACGCAGGGCTCGCTCGAGAAGCTGCGCGAGATGATGTTCAACCGCATGCAGGACCTGCCGATCCGCTACTTCGACACGCACCAGCGCGGCGATATCATGAGCCACTACACCAACGACATCGATACGCTGCGCCAGATGATCAGTCAGTCGCTGCCCAACCTGCTCATGACGATCATCATCATCGTCACGGTGTTCTTTATCATGCTGTACTACAGCGTGTGGATGTGCCTGGTCATCATCGCCGGCGTCGCCTTTATGACCTTTATGACCAAGCTGCTCGGCTCCAACTCCGCGCGCTTCTTCATTGCGCAGCAGACCGAGCTCGGCGTGGTCGAGGGCCATATCGAGGAGGTCATGAACGGCCAGAAGGTCGTCAAGGCGTTCTGCCACGAGTCTGCCGCCGAGGCCGATTTTGACGAGCGCAACGAAAAGCTCTTCGAGGTCTCGCAGAAGGCCAACATGTACGCCAACATCCTCATGCCCATCCTTATGAACCTGGGCAACCTGCTCTACGTGCTGGTCGCACTGGCGGGCGGCATTTTCCTGGCGCTGGGCGTGCCCAACCTGAGCATCTCGGGCATGGCGCTGTCCATCGCCGTCGTGGTGCCGTTCCTCAACATGACCAAGCAGTTCTGCGGACAGATCGGCCAGATCTCACAGCAGATCAACGCCGTGGTCATGGGCCTCGCCGGCGCCGACCGCATCTTTGAGCTCATCGACGAGAAGCCCGAGGCCGACGAAGGCTACGTGACACTCGTCAACGCGCAGGTGAACCCCGAGACTTGGGAGTTCGAGGAGGCGGACCACCACACCGGCATGTGGGCGTGGAAACATCCGCACCGCGCAACCGGCGAGATCGAGTACGTACCGCTGCGCGGCGACCTGGTCATGGACAACGTCGACTTTGGCTACACGCCCGACCACGAGGTGCTGCACGGCGTGTCCGTGTTTGCCAAGCCGGGCCAGAAGGTCGCGTTTGTCGGCGCCACCGGTGCCGGCAAGACGACCATCACCAACCTCATCAACCGCTTCTACGACATCGCCGACGGCAAGATCCGCTACGACGGCATCAACGTCAACAAGATCCGCAAGGCCGACCTGCGCCGAAGCCTGGGCGTCGTGCTGCAGGACGTGAACCTGTTCACCGGCACCGTGATGGATAACATCCGCTACGGCAACCTGGATGCGACCGACGAGGAGTGCATCGCGGCGGCCAAGCTCGCGGGCGCGGACGACTTTATCACCCGCCTGCCCGACGGCTATGACACCATGCTCACCGGCAACGGCGCCCAGCTGTCGCAGGGCCAGCGCCAGCTGATCTCGATAGCCCGCGCTGCCGTCGCCGATCCGCCGGCGATGATTCTGGACGAGGCTACGTCGAGTATCGACACCCGCACCGAGGCCATCGTGCAGGCGGGCATGGATAAGCTCATGGAGGGCCGCACGACGTTTGTCATCGCACACCGCCTGTCGACCATACGCGATGCGGATATGATCCTCGTCATGAAGGACGGCGACATCGTAGAGCAGGGCAGACACGAAGAACTGCTCAAAAAGCAGGGCTTTTATGCGAACCTGTATAACTCGCAGTTCGAGGAGACCGTGGCGTAAGAGGCGGCATGCCCCAAAAGCGGACTGTCGTACGGCAAGGATGGGGATAAGGGATATTACAGGAACACCTGGGAACAGAAAGTTCCGGAATAGAACGGACGACGGCAAATTCTTTAAAGCAAAATTCGTGTATTTCTTCCATGCCGCGTCCGGCATCCCATTTCGTGTCTTGGCCACGTTTGGACACTCACGGAGTGTGTCCGACAAGCCGCAGACAATGAGCGGACTTTCTGGTGTCCCTAATGGCACCTCTTCACAGACAATATAAAACCGCGC
>URUC01000005.1 GCA_900550965.1 uncultured Collinsella sp.
AGCAAACGCTCGACCGGCTCACACACTTTCCCTCAGCCCTTTATCATCCGCGCGGGAGAAAAGCCAGCAAGGATACCGCAGGGCCCGCCCCGGGAGGGGTTTCTTCCGAGCGATCCCGCAGCGCGAAGCGCGAGGACCAGCGAGGAAGAAACCCCGCAGGCGGTCGGGCCGGTGGGAAGGATGGCCTTTCGACCTACTCCTTCTCGACCGCGCGCATGATCGCCTTGTAGATCTCCATCAGCGGGATGATCAGGAAGGCCAGGCCCAGGGCAGCGACAACGCCCTTGAGCTCAAGCGTCACGGGGCCAAAGAACATCTCGGCAAGCGTCGGCTGCACGGTCACGATCACCGTCAGCACCAGTGCCAGCGCGGCGGAAGCCCACAGCCACTTGTTCTGCTTCTTCATGGTGAACAGCGACGCACGACGGCTGCGCATATTGAAGCAGTGGAAAATTTCGACCATGTTGAGCGTGATGAACGCCATCATCACGCCTTCCTCGTCGGCATTGCCGGCGATCATATCGGCGATGTGGATGTAGCCCATGTCAAAGTACACGCCCACAAAGAAGCTCGCCAGCACCAGCGCGGTGATGATTAGGCCCTGGACCACGCAGTCCAGACCCATATGTCCGGCAAAGACACCGTCCTTGGCGTTGCGCGGCTTGCGCTTCATGATGTCGCCCTCGGCATCCTCCATGCCCAGCGCGAGCGCGGGGAAGCAGTCGGTGACCAGGTTCACCCACAGCAGCTGCACCGGCTGGAAGATGGTAAAGCCGATGAGCGTGGCGATAAACACCGAGAACACCTCGGCAAGGTTGGCCGAAAGCAGGAACTGGATGACCTTGCGGATGTTGTCGTAGATGCGACGACCCTCTTCGCAGGCGCCGATGATGGTAGCGAAGTTGTCGTCGGCGAGCACCATGTCGGCGACGTTCTTGGTGACGTCGGTACCAGTAATGCCCATGCCCACGCCGATGTCGGCGCGCTTGATGGACGGGGCGTCGTTGACGCCGTCGCCCGTCATGGCCACGATCTGGTCGCGCGACTTCCAAGCCTCGACGATGCGTGTCTTGTGCTCGGGTTGGACGCGGGCGTACACGCCGTAGTCCTCGATGTGCGCGTCGAGTTCCTCGTCGCTCATGCGATCGAGGTCGGCACCGGTGATGGCATGGCTGCGATCGGTGACGATGCCCAGCTGCTTGGCGATGGCCACGGCGGTGTCGATGTGGTCGCCCGTGATCATGACGGTGCGAATACCGGCATCGTGCGCCTCGCGGATGGCGTCGGCGACCTCGGGACGAACCGGGTCGATCATGCCGGACAGGCCGCAGAAGACCAGGTCGTGCTCGAGCGCGGCGGGACTACAGTCGGCCGGGACCTCGGTGTAGGTGCGGCTTGCCAGCGCCAGCACGCGCAGGGCCTCGTCGGCCATGGCCTTGTTGGCGGCCACGAGCTCGGCACGACGCTCCTCGGTCAGGGGTACGACCTTATCGCCCTCGTAGATATGGGTGCACAGGCCGATCACCACGTCGGGCGCGCCCTTGGTGTACTGCTCATACTCGCCGTCAAGGGTCTCGACGACCACGGACATCATCTTGCGGCCCGAGTCAAACGGGGCCTCGCCCACGCGCGGGTGCTCGGCAGTCAGGCCAGTGAGGCCCGCCTTGCCGGCGTCGTTGACGAGCGCGCACTCAGTCGGCTCACCCACGGCCTCGCCCAGCTCCTCGTCCCACTGAGCATCGGAGCACAGCGCCATGCCGGCCAGGAACTTCTCCTTGGGCGCAGCGAGCTCGTGCTTGACGACGGTCATCTTGTTCTGGGTAAGGGTACCGGTCTTGTCGGAGCAGATGGTCTGCGTGCAGCCAAGGGTCTCGACGGCAGAGAGCTTGCGGATAATCGCCTGGCGCTTGGCCATCTTGGTCACGCCAAGCGAAAGGACGATGGTCACGACGGCAACCAGGCCCTCGGGGATGGCGGCGACGGCGAGCGAGACGGCAACCATAAAGGTGTCGAGCAGGGCAGTCGGATCGGTAAGGACGTTGCCCACGCCGTGGCGGAGGATGTCAACGCCAAAGATCACGACGCAGATGACGATCACCATGATGGTGAGGATGCGGCTGAGCTCGGCGAGCTTCACCTGCAGCGGCGTGAGCTCTTCCTTGGCCTCGGCCAGGGCGCCGGCGATCTTGCCCATCTCGGTGTTCATGCCGGTGCCGACCACGACGGCGCGACCACGGCCGTACACGACGGTGGAGCCCATATAGCACATGTTCTTACGGTCGCCGAGCGGCACGTCATCGGTGCCCGCGGCGAGCTCGATCACGTTGGCGTGCTTCTCTACGGGCACGGACTCGCCGGTGAGCGCGGCCTCTTCGATCTTCATCGTGGCGCTCTCGAGCACGCGGCAGTCGGCCGGGACGGAGTCGCCCGCCTCGAGCATGATCACGTCGCCGGGCACGAGCTCGGCGCTCGGCAGGTGCACGAGCTTGCCGTCGCGCAGCACCTTGGACTGCGCCGCACTCATCTCCTGCAGGGCCTCGAGGGCCTCCTCGCTCTTGGCTTCCTGGACCACGCCCAGCACCGAGTTGACGATAACGACGAACATGATGATGGCAACATCGGCAAAGTCGGGCTCGCCCTTGACCATGCCCGTGAGCGCACTGATGACGGCGGCAACGATCAGCATGATGACCATGGGGTCGGCCATCTGCTCAAAGAAGCGCTTCCACAGCGGCGTCTTCTCGGCTTCCTCGAGCTTGTTAGGGCCTGTCTTGGCGAGGCGCGAAGACGCCTCGTCGTTGCTCAGGCCGAGGTTCTCATCGACACCTTGGTCGCTGAGCACCTCCGCCGCGGCGGACAGGTATTCCTTTTGCATATAGAGTCCCCTCCTGGGATTCGGGCCACTCAGCAGATTGATGCCCGATCATAATTCCCAGGAGAAGAGCAAGGGCTCATCAAGGCTACCGTGCTGAGCGGCAGTTGATAGTGGAGCTATGGTACCCCAAAGCGACGCGTCTAGCCAAAACAATCGGTTTGGAAATATGGTCCGCACGCAACGGTGCAGACCGTGTGATGCTCAACATTGGTAAAACGTTTTTTCTTCGGCACATCGCCAAACTGACATATCTCCCAGATAGCAGCGGTTGGAGTGGTTGGTAAAGATTTTTCATATACCGTTTTTCCCGCAAAAAATGAACTTCCATTTCGGCATACGGTCGATTTTTTGGGGTATTCGGTCGGCATTTCGTTATAATCATCTCGGTTTTATTTCTTATGGTTTATCTATCAGCGCAAGACGATGTCAGATGGAGGTCTGAATGTACAAGCGCACTAAGATTGTATGCACCATGGGTCCCGCCTGCGATAGCGACGAGACCATCCGCGAGATGATCAAGGCGGGCATGAACGTCGCCCGTTTTAACTTCTCGCACGGCTCCTACGACGAGCACCACGGTCGCATCGAGCGCGTCCGCCGTATTTCCAAGGAGCTCGGTCTGCCTGTCGGCATCCTGCTCGACACCAAGGGCCCCGAGGTCCGCACCGGCCTTCTGGTCGACGGCAAGAAGGTTGCCGTCAAGACCGGCGATAAGATCGTCGTCACCGCTCAGCCCACGTCCGAGGATTTCCACGGCACCGCTGAGCACATCTCCCTCGACTACCTGGCTCTGCCTTCCGAGGTCGAGAAGGGCTCCCTCATCCTGATCGATGACGGCCTGGTTGCCCTCGAGGTCGAGTCCGTCAGTGGCCAGGACATGACCTGCGTCGTTAAGAACGACGGCCTGATCGGCGAGCGCAAGGGCGTCAACATGCCCAACGTCAACATCTCGCTGCCCGCCATCACCGAGCGCGATCGTCAGGACATCCTCTTTGGCCTGACCGAGAACATCGACTACATCGCCGCTTCCTTCATCCGTGACGGCGAGTCCGTCCGCGGCATCCGCGAGCTTTGCCGCGAGAACGGCGGCGAGCACGTGACGATCTTCCCGAAGATCGAGTGCGCCTTGGGCGTCGAGAACTTCGACGAGATTCTCGAGGCTTCCGACGGCATCATGGTCGCCCGTGGCGACCTGGGCATCGAGATCAAGCCCGAGCTCGTTCCGCACATCCAGAAGGAGATCATCGCCAAGTGCAACGCGGCCTACAAGCCCGTTATCACCGCTACGCAGATGCTCGACTCCATGCAGCAGAACCCGCGCCCGACGCGCGCCGAGGTTGCCGACGTTGCTAACGCCATTTATGACGGCACCGACGCCGTCATGCTGTCCGGCGAGTCCGCTGCCGGTAAGTACCCGGTCGAGGCCGTCAAGATGCAGGCCAGCATTGCTCTCGAGACCGAGAAGTACCTCCCGGCCCACGCTCCGCTCGAGGTTCCGGCCGATGCTCACGGCACCCGCGTCGTCAACAACGTTGTGGGTATGTCCGCTGTGAACATGGCCACCACCGTTGGCGCCAAGTGCATCACCGTGCCGACGACCACCGGTCGTACCGCTCGCCTGATCTCGCACTTCCGTCCCAACATGCCGATCTGCGCGTTCTCCCGCCACGAGTGGGCCGTCCAGCAGATGATCATGTACTGGGGCGTTATCCCGCACCAGGCCGAGATTACCCAGGGTACCGTCAACGGCACGATCGTCAAGGCGATTGAGACCGCTAAGGAGCTCGGCTACGTCGAGGCCGGCGACCTGACCGTCGCCACCGCCGGCGATCCCCGCATGAGCGTCCAGCTCGAGGACAAGGTCTCCTCGACCAACGTCGCTTACGTCGCTCAGGTGCGCTAAATCGCACTTGCAAGCACACTTGCATTGCAAAGGGCCCGGAAGGCAAAGCCTTCCGGGCCCTTTTTCTGTGCGTCGATGCCTCCCGCACGGCATGACACGCAACCAGCTACTTATGGCATGCTATGAAATGTGCAGCTCGTTTGCCGTGTTTACGCCCTGCGACGGGAGCTGTTGGTCGATTGGGATGAGCTGTTCACTGCCGGGCCGGCCAGCTAGCAGCTAGCGATCAGGGGCAGAGCAGGAACACCGGGTGATGCGACGCGGGCGGCAAATCCCGCCTCGGTCAGCTCGATGACCTCGGTAAACGTTGCATCAAAAAACTCCTCAGTTAGCAGGCGGTATGGCGGATGATCGGGCTCGCCGGGGTTTTCGCGCACGATCTCGTGCATAACGCCAATGGTCTTGAGCACATACTCCTTATGGATGGGATACTGCCCAAAACGCGTCGCCGCAGTATACAGGCGATCGGTCGCGCGCGGAATCGAAACAATGCCGAGCGTCTTACCAAACCAGTCAAAGTCGCCTTGCTTTTTAATGCGGAATTCCTCGCACGGCTTGCCGCCGTGCGCCTCCAGGTACTGATTCACGCGCGTATTCCATACGGTATCCGCCACCAGATGCGACCAGACGCCCAGCGTCAAATCGAGCAGCGACTGCGCCACGTCACCGGGAGCGAGCGAAAGCTCGCTAGCACCGGGACCGGCAACCGGCTCGGCGTCCTTGTAGCGTTGGGGATAATGCACCCGATTGAGTCGCTCGCGCTCCTCGGCGATCGAGGTCGCGGCAGCCGGCGTACCAACAGACGCCCCTTTGAGCAGCGGCGCCACATAGGTATCCCAGAACTCGTGCTCGCGCGGCTTAGGGATAGGCTCGGGGTTTGCAAAGTGCGTAATGCGATACGGAATGGGATCAGCGATACCAGGGACCATATAGCCCACGAAGATATCCGGAACAACGCAGCCAAACAAAAAGGCATTGCGGTCGCGCACGCTATTGGCAAGCGCGCCGGTGCGCTCCAGCAAACGCTCCGTCTGAGCGATATGAATGTTCCAGCTTGGCATAGCCACCCCCATAAAAACCTGGATAACTATACCATCACGGCAAAGCCGCGCGAGCCGCTACGCACGCTCTACGCAGCAACTATTCCGCAGCGCCGCTCTCGGTTCCATACGACGACACCGGCGCCTCGACCACATGGTGATATCGATCGATATAGATGGCGCGGGCACCCAGGCGTCGTACCAAATCCTGATGGTGCGTGCTCATCAAGACCGTCTTACCGGCAGCAACATAGGCCAGTAGAAAGTTGACCACGATGTCGCACGAGTCCTCGTCAAGTCCGTTGGTAGGCTCGTCGAGCACCAGGATATCGGGGTTCATCGACACGACGGCAGCCAGCGCCACGCGCTTCTTTTGCCCGCCCGAAAGCTGATAGGGCGAGGCATCGACCAGATCGGCAACCTGGAACAGCTCCATTGCATCGCGCACGCGGCGCTCGAGCTCGTCTGCCGGCAGTCCCATCTGCGCGGGACCAAAAGCAACTTCCTCGCCCACCGTAGCGCAGAACAGCTGGGCGTCGGCATTTTGAAACACAAAACCTACGCGCTGATGAAAACGCTGAGCGGCCGCGGAATCCTTTAGAAACGCCGCGTCGATCGCGTGCCCGTCAAACAGGTATGCCCCTGCGTCCGCGAGTTCAAGGCCGTTAATAAGACGCATAATCGTCGTCTTACCGCAGCCGTTGGGACCGAGCAGGGCAACGAGTTCACCACGATCGATCTGCAGCGACACGCCATCGACAACCGTATGCCCCGCATAGGAGAACACCACGTCGCGCAGCTCGATGAGCGGCGCGACCTCGGCGCCGCCCGCACCGTTCGTGCCCGCCGCACTATTCATATCGATCGTCAAAATGTCGCCCTTCCCCATTTGCATCCCCAGTCGGAACCAGCAGCGCCTACAGCACGGCGCACAACACTGCCAGCAGCGCCACGCCGGCCGCATAGACCGCATCGCGCCAGCCAAACCTGGCGCGCGCGGCAGCCGGATACGCACCGGCAAAGCCGCGGCAAAGCATAGCCTCGTCCATCGCGCGGCTGCATTCCATCGCCTTGATAAAGGTCATGCCCATGATACCCGCGATCGAATCGGTACGCGAAAACCCCTCAGGCGCGCGACCCACACTGCGCAGCATGACCGATTCGGTCAGATCATGCGCCGTTCGGCCCAGCACCTCGATGTGCTTGAGCGCCATATCAAACGTAAAGATGACCTCGTCGGGCAGATGTAGCGTCTTGAGCGCCGCCGACATGCGACTCCAGGTGAGCGTCCACGAAACGCCCAGCACCAGTGACACGTTAATGAACGTCTTGAGTGCAATCTTGAGCATGGCGCCCGTGGCGGAAGCACCCAGCAGCAGGGCAGGCAGCGCCAAAACCACGGCAAACCCCGCGGCAGCCAACGCCGGCACAAAGGTAGCGCGCAGCCCGCGTACAGGGCGCACCGCGACCAGTACCAACGCGGTCGCCGCCATTAGCATCAGGTATAGCGGGCTCTGCGTCAGGCACACGCACAGAACGCAGACGAACATCCCCACCAGGCGCACCGGAGCCGAAACGCAAGAAAGGGCGCGGTCGACCATCGACCCGCCCTCGTTCGCGCCTCCACCCAGGCGAACCCGCTCAAGCAGGCTCGCCAGGTGCAGGACATTCTTTTGCATTACACGATGCCGAGCCCCCGCGGGCTCGTAACGCTGCTCGACCGCAAGCCAGCTAGGCAGCTCGGCTATTGCCATGAGCACCGCTTTCCTTGACCGTCAGCGAGACCAGGCGGAATGCGATGGTGAGCACCGCCACGCCAATCACGCCCGAAAGAATATACATCGCAGCCCGGCCGGCAAAGCCAAGGCCCTGTTCCTCGGAATAGGCCTGCAGATAATCGCCCGTGGGCAGGGCATCGGCAAAGGTCGGGGTGTCGAGGCCGACTGAAGCCTGCAGGCTGTCGTCGCCAGCCTCCTGAACGGCAGTCGCGGCGCCCTCGGCGTCCCACTCGCCCCAGGCGTCACCCGTGGCCAGCAGGCCCAGCGGCGTGGCCACGACAAGCACGGCGACCAGGATGAGCGTAGGGACCAGCGAGGTCTTCTTGGCGGCAGCGCCCTCGGCAGCAAGCTGGCCATCGACGGCCTCGGGCCCGACGATAACGCTCGGCGCCGTCTTCTTAATGAAACCGTAGATGGCGGCCGTCGCCACGCCCTCGATCACGCCGGCAACCAGCATATGCGGGATCAACATGGCAGGAATAGCCACGGACAGCGGGAAGGGGCAGTACAGCGGAGCGCCCGAAGCATTCGTAAAGAGCATGGGCTGAATACCAAACTCGATCGCCGCGCACAGGGCCGCCAGGCACAGGCCGACCCAGCCGCTTACGATGGCCGAAACCGAGGTGCCCCAGTTCTTGTCGCGCAAACGGCTGTTGAGCGCACGGAACACGATAGCAGCGGCAAACGGCAGCACGAAGGCCATGTTAAAGCAGTTGGCGCCAAAGGACAGGATACCGCCGTCGCCAAACAGCAGCGCCTGCAACGCCAGCGCGACCGAAACCGCGATGGCCGCGGCCTCCGGGCCTAGCAGCAGCGCGATGAGCGCGCCGCCGACGGCGTGGCCTGTGGTGCCGCCAGGCAGCGGCACGTTGAACATCATGAGCAGGAAGGAGAACGCGGCGCAGATGCCCAGGAAAGCCATATGCTCGCGATCGAGCGTGGCGCGCACCTTCTTGATGCAGTGGACCCAAACGGGCACCATCGCCACCGCCATGACGGCATCGGTCTGCGGGGACAGATAATTATCTGGAATATGCATGAGCTCTCTCAATCAGAACGTTGCGTGTTACGTTTCCAACAATCCGTAACACCGACTCTGCATACTAACAAAAAGGCGCACCGCCCACAACGCAGCACACCCTTGCAATACGTACGTTATTAACCCAGGTCCACACACCGCCCAATAAAGGGCCCATGCACTCCCAACTTTCCGGTCACCCGGAAGAAGGTGCGGTCCGCTCGCAACAAGGTTAACGCAGGAACCCGCCCTCGAGAGGGGTTTTCTAAGGCAACATCCCGCAGCCGCGAAGCGGCGAGGACGTTGCCGTGAAAACCCCGCAGGGGGCGGGTTCCAAACGGCAAAGATTACGAGCGGACCTCGCCGTTTACGCCCTTGCACACCTTGGTGACAATCTTCTGGTGCGCCTTCTCGACCTCTTCGCTGGTAAGCGTGTGGTCGTCCGAGCGATACGTGAGCGCGAAGGCCATGGACTTCTTGCCCGCACCGATGCGGACCGGATCGCGGTAGACATCGAACAGGCGCACGCCCTCGAGCAGCTTGCCGCCGGCGCTGGTAATGCGACGCTCAAGGTCCTCGCAAGTCACGGCGTTGTCGACCACAATGGCAAGATCGTGCTCAACAGCCGGGTACTGCGAGAACTCGCGATAGTTCTCCTGGCTGCGGGCGCCCTTGATCAGCTTGTCCAAGTCGAGCTCAAAGGCAACGACGACCTCATCGATGCCCATCGCCTCGCGCGCCTCGGGGTGAATCTCGCCGACCCAGCCCAGCACGGTTCCGCCGGACAGAACCTCGGCCGCACGACCCGGCTGCAAGAAAGCGTAGCCCTCGCCCTCGACGGGACGGAAGCGAACCTTCTCGATGCGCAGCTGGGCGAGCAGCTCCTCGACAATGCCCTTGCCAAAGAAGAAGCGCAGCTTGCGGTACTTCATGTTCCAGGACTGCTCGCTCCACTGGCCCGAGAGCACACCCGCCACGGACTTGGTCTCCTTGGGCAGGCTGGCGTTCTCGCGACCGTGGAACAGGCTGCCGACCTCGTACAGGTGCACGTTGGGCGTACCGTGCGCCTCGTTGTAGGCCACGGACTGCAGCAGGCCCGGCAGCAGCGAACGACGCATCTCGGTCTGCTCGGCCACCAGCGGATTCATGAGCACCACGGGGTAGCCGCGGCCTTCGGTGGACATGCCAATCTTCTCCAGGTCGCCCGGAGCGGCAAAGCCAAAGGTCGTGGTCTCGTTGAGGCCACAGGCGCGCAGGATCTCGCCGACCTTGCGGGTAAGCTTCTGCTCGCGCGTCAGGCCGCCGATGTGGTTCTTGGCAGCCGGAATGGTCGCCGTGACGCGACCCATGCCCCACAGGCGCAGGACCTCCTCGATCAGGTCGATCTCACGCGGCAGGTCGGGACGGAAGCTCGGCGGCGTGACCATAAAGTCCTCGCCGTCGCGCTCGACGGTGCAGCCCAGGCGGGTGAGCGAGCGCTCGATAAAGTCGGGCTCGATGTCGGCACCGCAGATGGCGTGCACACGGGCCAGGCGCAGCTTAATGCTGTCGATGGTCTTGGGCGCGGGGAACACGTCAACATAGCCGGGAGCAACCTCGCCGCCGGCGATCTCTTCGATGAGCGCGCAGGTAACGTTGGCGACATCCACGCAGCCGGTCTCGTCAACCTGGCGCTCAAAGCGAATGGAGGCGTCGGAGATCAGCGACAGGTCACGGCTGGTGTGCGAGGTGCGGCCGGCGTTGAAGCAGGCGCTCTCGACCATCACGTCGACGGTTTCGTCCTCAATCTCGGAATCCATGCCACCCATAACGCCGGCCAGCGCCACAGGACGCTCGCCGTCGGTGATGAGGCCCATGCCGGCGTCGAGCACGCGCTCCTCGCCGTCGAGCGTCGTGAACTTCTCATCCTGCCGGGCGGCGCGAACCACCACGCGACGGTGGCCATCGCGCTCGGCAAAGGTGTCCAGGTCAAAGGCGTGCAGCGGCTGACCGGTGAGCATCATCACGTAGTTGGTGATGTCGACGATGTTGTTGTGCGGGCGCACGCCCAGGGCGTTAAGGCGCTTGACCATCCAGTCGGGCGACGGGCCGACCTTCACGTTGCGCACGATGCGGGCGACATAGCGGTCGCACAGGCCCTCGTCGGCAATCTCGACCGAAAGCTCGTCGTCGGTCGCGCGGCCGGTCTCCGCCTTGATGGCGGGCAACTCAACGTGGAAATCACGGTCGAAGATGGCGCCGGTCTCGCGGGCCATGCCGATCATGGACAGGCAATCGGGACGGTTGGGCGTGATCTCGCAGTCGAGCACAGTATCACTCGAGCCCACGTACTCGGCAAACGGCATACCGCAGGGCGTGTCCTCGGGCAGAATCATGATGCCGGAGTGGTCGCCGCCCAGGCCGAGTTCGCGCGCAGAGCAGTTCATGCCCATGGACACGACGCCGCGAAGCTTGCTCTTCTTGATCTTGACGTCGCCGGGCAGGACTGCGCCGATCATGGCCGTGACGATGTGGTCGCCGGCCTCGAAGTTCTGCGCGCCGCAGACGATCTGCAGCGGAGCGGGATTGCCGTCAGCGTCGAGGTTCTTGTCACCCACGTCGACCGAGCACACATACATGTGGTCGCTATCGGGGTGCGGGGTCTTGGTGAGCACCTTGGCAGTCACCACGTGGTCGAAGGACTCGCCCACGGTGTCGATCGCCTCGACCTCGGTGCCGGTACGGATATATTCGTCCGAAAGGGTCTTGGGATCCTCCGGAATATCGATCATGGTCTTGAGCCAGTCGTAAGAAACGCGCATGTAGCTCTCCTAGTTCTTAATCTCCGCAAAGGGAGGAATATCAAATGAAGACGTTCGCCTTAGGGTTGTCCAGGTGCCCCAGGTTGGCGTGAAAGAGGAGCGACGCGTACTAAAGGTACGCGAGCGACGGTTTGAACGCCAAGATGGGGTGCCTGGGCAAGCCTAAAATTGGTTCAGGAAGCGCATATCGCCCGTCATGAGCGTTCTGAGGTCCGGCAGGTCGTAGCGCAGGGCCGCGACGCGCTCGGCGCCAATACCAAAGGCGAAGCCGGTGTACTTCTCGGGGTCGATGCCGCAGTTGATCAGGACGTTGGGGTCGACCATGCCGCAGCCCAAGATCTCGATCCAGCCGCTGTGCTTGCAGAAGTTGCAGCCCTTGCCGCCGCACACGTGGCAGCTCACGTCCACCTCGCAGCTGGGCTCGGTGAAGGGGAAGAAGTGCGGGCGGTAACGCGTCTTGCGATCCTCGCCAAACATGCACTTAACAAAGTAGTCGAGCGTGCCCTTCAGGTCGCCAAAGGTGATGCCCTCGTCGACGACCAGGCCCTCGATCTGGTTGAACTGCGGAAGGTGGCAGGCGTCGGCCGTGTCGGGACGGTAAACGGTGCCCGGGCAGATCATGTAGATGGGCGGCTTCTGCGACTCCATAGTGTGGATCTGCACGCCCGAAGTCTGGGTGCGCAGCAGCACGTCGGACTCGCCGTGGGCGTGAGCCTCGGGGTGCGCGACGCTGCCGGGGTTGTTGTCGACCACGTAGAAGGTATCGCGGGCCGAGCGGCTCGGGTGATCCATGGGAGCGTTGAGCGCGGTGAAGTTATAGTAGGAGGTGTCGACCATGGGGCCGGACTCGACGGTGTAGCCGATGCCGCAGAAGATGTCCTCGGCCTCCTCGATGATTTGCTTGATCAGGTGCTGGTGGCCGATCTGCGGACGGATGCCCGGCAGCGTGATGTCGACGGCGTCGTGCTCCAGTGCGCGCTTGAGGGCGGCGGCCTTCATCTCGGTGTTGCGCTCGTCGAGCATGCCCTCAATCAGCTGGCGCATCTCGTTGGCTCGCTTGCCCATCACGGGACGATCCTCGGGGGCGAGCTTGCCCATCATGCGCATCAGGCCGGTGATGCGGCCCTTGCGGCCGAGCAGCTCAACGCGCGCAGCCTCGAGCTTGGCTGCGTCGTCGGCGCCTGCGACGAGCTCCTTGGCCTCTTCCTCGAGTTTGACCAGATCATCAATCAGACTCATGTCTTCCCTTTCGTCTCTCGCGCTCTCCGTTTGCCGAGGCGGCTGCCACCGTCTGGCGTTGTGAAAACGCGGCCCGGTTCGGTAATAAAAAAACCGTCCTCGGGCATGTGCATTGCCCAAGGACGGTTGAATTCCGCGGTACCACCTTGTTTGACCCGGCGGATGTCTGGCCCGCCGCGCCCACTCTGTGCCCCTTGTCGCGAGGCTCACGGCTTCCCTACTGGGGCTTCGCCGCCGCTGGCCGCGTGCCCGTTGAGGTCGCTGCTCGGGAGTGAACGCTTGGCCCTTGTCACCGCAGGAAGGCTCGCAGCCCATGACCTTCCCTCTCTTGCCGGCGACGCGGCGGGCAAAACCCTCTCCGTCAACGCATTGGGTTATAGGATAACACATTCTGCGTGTGCATCGCCGCGTTCCGTTTTGTTCGCACTGGGTACAAGGCAGGTAGCTGTGCAAACTGGCCGCACGCCCACCCGTGGCGCTCGACCTGCGAGATCAAGGATATAGGTATGGGAAAGAAACTCGATAAGAAGGCCAAGGCCGCCGTGGCAAAGGCTGCCAAGGGCGTCAAGGCTGCTAAAGTCGACAAGGCCGTCAAAAAGTTCCGCAAACTCGAGGGCAAGCTGTGGACTCGTGAGTACCTGCTCAAGATTGCCGAGTTCGATGGAGCGACGATTGCTCCTGCCAACGGCGCAGCAGCGCGTGCCGACGCCATGGGCACGCTTGCCGGCGAGCATCACAAGCTGCTGACCAGTGAGAAGTCCGTTGAGCTCGTACGCTCGTTAGCGCGCGAGACCGTCGCCGGCGGCAAAATCGACGACCCTCAGCTGCTCGACGAGATCCGTGTGCTCGGCCGCGATCAACGTGAGGCCAGTGCCATCCCCACCGAAGAAGCCGAGGCCTGGACCAGGCTCACCTGCGAGGCGGACGCCGTGTGGCACAAGGCCAAGGCAGCCAACGACTGGGCGAGCTTTGAGACCTATGTGGATAGAATCGTCGCCCAACTTAAGCATCAGGCCGAGCTCATGGACCCCAAGCGCGATCCATACGACGTTTGGCTCGACCAGTACGAGCGCGGCCTTTCCGCCAAGAGCTTCGATGCGTTTTGCGATGAGGTCAAGGCCACGGTCGTGCCGCTCGTGCACGCCATCGGCGAGCGCGGCCAGCAGCCGGCTGCCGACTTTTTGCACGCCCACGTGCCCGAGGCTGCCCAGCGCGCCATGAGCTTCGACCTTATGAAGCTTGTCGGCCTGGACCTGGACGACACCACGCTTGCCTTTACCGAGCATCCGTTTAGCGAGGGCTTTGCCGTGGGTGATGCGCGCATCGCGACGCACATCTACGAGGACGACTGCATCTCCAACGTCTACAGCATCATCCACGAGGCGGGGCACACCATGTACGAGCTGGGCGTCAATCCCGCCTATGCGCGCACATGCTTGGAGGGCGGCACCTCCATGGGCATCCACGAGAGCCAGAGCCGCTTTTTCGAGAACACCGTGGGTCGCAGCCGCGCCTTTATGGGCCCGCTGCTCGAGGTGCTGCGTCGTCACGCGCCCGAGGTCTACGGCGACGTCGACGAAGACACGCTCTACCGCGCCGTGAACATCGCGCAGCCGTCGTTGATCCGCACCGAGGCCGACGAGCTCACCTATCCGCTGCATATTATGGTGCGCTACCAGATCGAGCGCATGCTGTTTGCCGGCGAGGCTACGGCCAAGGACATCCCCGCGCTTTGGAATCGCTTTATGGACGAGTACCTGGGCATTCCCGTTCCCGACGACACGCACGGCTGCCTGCAGGATACGCATTGGAGCGGCGGTTCGTTTGGCTACTTCCCCACGTATGCGCTGGGTAGCGCCTACGATGCCATGTTTGTGCCGGCCATGTGCCGCGACGGTGTCGACCTCAATGGCGCCTGTGCGAGCGGCGACCTGGCACCCGTCCGCACCTGGCTGGGCGAGCACATTTGGCAGTGGGGCCGCGCCAAAGACGCGCCGGAACTCATCAAGGGCGCCTGCGGCATGGCCTTTGACGCCCGCTACTACTGCAGCTACCTGCAGGACAAGTTCACCACGCTGTACGAGCTGTAAGGATTGACCAGCACGCCATCGCCAACGCCAACCATGTTGACGCCAATGTCTTGGCAACGTCAGCGAAAACGACCCTAAGCGAGCAAGGTGACGTGAAATGAAAGGGCGCCGACCTCCTGGTCGCGCCCTTGAAATTGAACGTCAGGTTGCCGCTTGGGGCCGTTTGCAGCGTCGAGCAGTTACGCGGTTTGGTAAAACCGCGTAACTACAGAGCCTCGAGTGCGTTGGCGATGCGCTTCATGGCGGCATCGGCGGATGCTTGGTCGGGCGCCTCGGCCAGCACGCGGATAACCGACTCGGTTCCGCTCTTGCGTACGAGCACGCGGCCCTCGCCTGCCAGTGCAGCCTCGGCCTCGGCGATGGCGTTCTGCACGCCCATGTTCTCGAGCGCGGCGTCCTTGTCCGCCACGCGCACGGCCACCTGCGCCTGCGGTAGCAGCTTGCACGGAGCCGTGAGCTGCGAGAGCGTCTCGCGCTCGGCGCGGATCACTTCCATCACGCGCAGCGAGGTCATAATGCCGTCGCCCGTGCGCTCGATATCGCCAAAGATCGTATGGCCCGTCTGCTCGCCGCCCAGGCTGTAACCGCCCTCGCGCATCTTGGCATACACGTGACGGTCGCCCACACCGCTGGTCACGGCACTTAGGCCGGCAAGCTCCAACGACTTGATCAGGCCAAAGTTGCTGGCAATCGTCGGAACCACGGTACCGCCCGAAAGGCGACCGTGCTTGTTCAGGTACACGCCGCACACGTACAGGATCTGGTCGCCATCGACCACGCGACCGCGCTCGTCCACGGCCAGGCAGCGGTCGGCATCGCCGTCGTAGGCAAAGCCCACGTCCAGGCCCTGCTCCACCACGTGGCGCTGCAGACGCTCCATATGCGTGGAGCCGCAGTCGACGTTGATGTTAAAACCATCAGGCGCGGCATTGATCACGCGCACGTCGGCGCCCAGCGCGTCGAACACCGGCTTGGCCACCGAGGACGCCGAGCCGTTGGCGCAGTCGATGCCGATCTTGACGCCCTGCAGCGAAAAGTTCGCGCTTGCGATGAGCGAGGCAATATAGCGGTTGCGACCTTGCATGTAGTCCACCGTGGCGCCAATGTGGTTGCCCGTTGCCAGCGGCACCTCGCTCTTGCCATCGATATAGTCCTCGATGAGCTCCAGTACGTCCTCGTCCATCTTAAAACCGTCGCTATTGACGAGCTTAATGCCGTTATCGCAAAACGGGTTGTGGCTCGCGCTGATCATGATGCCGCAATCGAAGCAGCCTTCCACGGTCTGATGTGCTACGCCCGGCGTGGGGATCACGTGCAGCATATAGGCGTCCGCACCGCTCGCGACCAGGCCACTCACCAGCGCCGCCTCGAACATATAACTCGAGCGACGCGTGTCCTTACCCACGATGACGCGCGCCTTGCGCTCGCGGTTGGCGCCGTAATACCAGCCCACAAAACGGCCAATCTTATAAGCGTGCTCTACCGTCAGCCCAACGTTGGCCTCACCGCGAAAGCCGTCGGTGCCAAAGTACTTCATGCGCTCTCCTTACAAAATAGGGGCGAACAGATTGCCTGTCCGCCCCAAAATGGTACTCGATTATCTGCGCTACCAGAAAAACCCTACGCCGACGCGCTGTCGCGAGCCGCCTGGCATGTAGGAGTCTGACGCAGCGTAAGCGGCTTGTCCCCCGCCTCGGCCGACGTGGTCAGCGTATACGTGATCGTCGTCGTCTCGCCAGCATGCAGGTCAACGGTTCCCGAATAGCAGGGAACTCCGTGCCAAGTGGCAGCGAACAGTCCAAACTGAGTCCCCTCAACGGTTAGATCGGTAATGCTGCCGCCTGTCGGCGCAAACAGCGATACATACAAGCGCTCATCGTCACGCGAGGTCCCAGGCGCACTGGCCGCTACGTAGTCGGGCAGCTTACCTGCCTCCTCCTGCGTCATGATGTTCGTCAGGGTAACGGTGATGCGATACGAGCAAGCGCCGTCGCCGTTCTTCACGCCCTGACCAATCTGCGTATCGGCGTTCAGATACCAGTCGAGCTTGGAGAAGCTCAGGTTGTTAAAGTAAACGCCGGCAACGGGATCTTCACTCGGGTCATCCGGATCGGGCAGCGAGGCGTCGATGTTCATCTCCTTGATAGCGTTCTGCTCGTCATCGTTTTTCATCCACGCGATCAGGCGGCCCTCTTCGGCACCGCGCTCAACGGCGCTGACAAGGTTCGCAACATCGACGTCGCCGATACCGCCAAGGATCTTGTCGAAGGCAGCGCTGGCGACGGATGCAAAGATGCCGTCCGACTCCTCGACCGGATAGTTCCAGTACACATCATGCATAAGCACCTTCGCCGCGTTAGTGCCGTCAACGACTGTACCGTCGGGCAGTGAAACATTACCCACGAGGCCCAACAGATACTGCAGGAATACCGGATCGATACCAATGACGCCATCGACGTCCTGACCATATTCAGACTTCCACAGCGCGGCAACACGCTGCGAATTACGGGGCCAGTCGGGCGAATAGGTGTTGCCCGAGATGTATAGGTTGCTGTGGTCACCAAACAGCGTCTCATCTTCTTCGTCGACGCTCTCAACCGCCCCGTCTTTGCTGCGCGCAATGCAGGGAACAAACTCGCCAATCGACATCTGGCCGTCGGTGACCGAAATCAGGCCCTGCGAACCGCCAAAGCCGCCGCAGGCACGAATCTCGACGTTGTTCATGGCGTACACAAGGTAGTTGCGCGTCTGGCCGTTGGCGCCGAGCATCTGGGGAAGGACGGGGGCGACCTTCTCCGCCGCGTCAACCGCGCCGTTGAGGGTGGCAAAGCCGTCCTTGGCCTTATCGACCAGCTCGGTCACCTGGGAAATATGAGTATCGCCAATGCCCTGGATCTTCTCGTTGGCGCTCTTGAACACCTTCGAGCTGCTGGAAAGCGAATCGGCGACCGCCTGCAGCGCGGACACGTTAATCATGCCGTCCTGAAACAGCTTGCCGGGCGTGGCCTGCGAAAGGTTATCGGCCATGGGAACCAGCGCATTGCTCGAGACATCGGACAGGGCGTCGATCATGGTGCGGGCCGCATTGATGTCGCTGCCATACACCGGGATAAACGAAGCCGCCGTCCACAGCGGGCTCGAGGTCTCCGCCTTCATGCTGTCGCAAAGCTCATCAATCTTCTTCGCGTCGTCAGGCAGCGTCGAAAAATCGCCCGACGTGACCTTGTCCTTAAGGCCACCGACAATCTCGACGGCCTCCTTCGCTTCACTCTTTACGGTCTTTGCCGAGTTAAGCAGCATAAAGCCGCTTGCGCCAAGCGCAACGAGAAGCACCGCGACTACAGCGGCAATAATGGCGCCGGTGTGACGCTTTTTGCGTTCGCCCTTGCGATGGCGATGACGGACCAGACCGTCAAAGGTCGAACTCGACGAAGCGTCGCTACCGTAGTTCAAGCCAAAATCGTAATAATCTTCCTTGGAACCCGAGCCCGCAAACTCGGCACCGCTATCATCCAGGCGGGCGAACGTGCCAGTCTCGGAGGCACCGGTGTAAATCGTGCCAAGGTTACCCGTAAGCCCCGCGCCACCGGCAGAGGGAGTATTGTTGGCGGCCTTGCCGGCATTAACGTTGCCGGCGGCATTTGCGGCGTTGGTAGCACCTGCGTTGTTCGCAGGTACCGAAGGAGCCCCGCTCGGCTGCGACGCGGAGGTTGCACCGCCCGCAAAGACATTCCCTCTTGCACGGCCGGTCTTTTTTGCCTTTTGAGACTGCTCGCACAGAGCGGTAAACATCGCCGTCTCGCCCGGGGACACGCGCTTACCGGAACCGCCCTGTCCAGCGCCGCCCGGCGTGCCGGCCTTACCAGCCCCGTTCGGACGCGGCGGGACTGCAGGACGGCCGCTATCGCTGCCCTTAAAGTGATTACCAGCCATAAAGAAATCCTCGCAATTGAGTCGCAATGAAAAAGTCCATAACGTTACTAGTCTATGGCATTTTGAGCATCGACAGCTAAACTCCAGACACGGACATCAATTGGCGAAAATGTGGCACAACACCTTTTCCGTCTTGGCGGCGGCGCCAGCTACACCGTGAGGAACATCATCACGATGATCATGGCAAAGCCGATAAGGTCGGTCGGCAAAAACACCGTGCCCAGCATAACGGCGCTGGTGATGGTCGCCGAAACCGGCTCCACAGTTCCGATGAGGCTCGCACGCACCGAGCCGATGTCCTTAACGCCCTGCATATAGAGCATGTAAGCAAAAAACGAGCCGATAACCACGAATACCGCGAGCGCCTCGACGCCGGCAGCGTCGAGTGCCGGCATATGCGCCCAAGGCTGCACGAAGACGCACGAGACCACGCCCGCCGTGAGCATTGCCGAGCCCGTGACGATGGGGCTGCCGTATTCGGGCAGGATCTTGGCGGGAATCACCGCCATACACGTGGCGCTGACCGCACACATAAGACCTGCTGCCAGGCCAAGCGGCGAGATATTCAGGCTGGTGGGGTCGCCGCCGGTGGCGATTAAAAAGGTTCCACCCAGAGCCAGGCCAATGCCGATGACTTCGCGAGTGCGCGGCATGCGGCGATCGGTCACGCAGGTGTAGCCCATGATGATAACGAGCTGCAGGCACTGGAGCACCGTCGCGGTTCCGGCGTTCGTCAGGCGCACGGCCGAAAGATAGCAAAACTGGTTGAACAGCAGACCAAAGGCGGTAAAGAGCAGCAGCTGCTTGCGATCGGCGGGTGTGGTCCAGAGCTTAATCAGGCGCTCGCGGTCGCGCGTAACGACCACGGCCATAAAGAGTAGACCGGCGAGAATCTGACGCACGCTCATAAGCCACAAGGTGTCGACGTGGTAGGTATCGAACAGAAAACTCGCGCTGGTGCCCGAGAAGCCCCAAAACGAACCGCCCACCAGCGTAGCCAAGACGCCCGTGATCATCTTGCGCGTCGAAGCGCTGTTCAGGCGGTCGCGCCATGCGCGACGGGTGTTGCGGCTAAGCTCGTCGGTGCCCTCGGGCACATCAATGTTCGATATATCGGTCATCGGCACCGAAGCCCCTGCGCCTTCGGCCTGCTCGACACGCTCTTTGCTCATTCCACTCCCCCGAAGCAGCCTGGAAACAATTCGGCTTACCTTACCACGGCGAAGGCACCAGCTGGAGGCTTGTCCGCTTATCGGTAGGACAATTCCGCAGGCGTCTTTCCATAGCTCGATACCGCAATGGCCTTGCATTGCGCGACAGCCAAATCGCGGCAGCAGGCTCTTTTGAAATGGATATGACAAAGCCCCCGAATTCCACAATGTAAGCGATTTTTAAAAATGTTCTTGCCACCGAGTTCAGGCTCCGTTATATTATCCCTTGCGCGCTTGCGCACCCTTGATCGGGCGTTTAGCTCAGGGGGAGAGCGCTTCCCTGACACGGAAGAGGTCAGAAGTTCAAATCTTCTAACGCCCACCAAATGTTCGCAGCTCAGAGGCTATGTCCTCTGGGCTGTTTTGTTTTATGTCGCCAAATCCGCTGGCAGTTCCAACCGTCATCGCAACGCAACATCAATTCACCTGACGAATGGCAGCCAAACATATTCAATACCCCAACATCAACAATAGCCAGGCACAAAACTGCGCCGCAAGCTGCTCCAACCGCCCAACTGACCAAAAGCTGACCATCTACTTGCCGATCTATCCATCGGCATAACCAATCAGTCCGCACCGCAACTTCTCAGCAAAACGCCGCGATGTCTGCGCCCTGCGGTATCCTTGAGCCACTTGCACCTGCAGCACCAAGGAGCCGCCATGCGCACCGAGCTCGATGTCCCCTTTTCGCACAAAGAAGAAGCCAAGGCGCTGGGCGCCAAATGGGACCGGACCAAGAAGATCTGGTATGTACCCAGCGGCGTCAACCCCGAGCCCTTTGCCGAGTGGCTGCCCGGTGTTGACCGATCCGACCCCTCAGCGCCGTATATATATCTAGTACTGGGCAAGCGCGAGTGCTGGAAGTGTCACAAAGAGACCTCGGTCGCGGCCTTCGGCATTCCCTATCGAACCGATGACGGCAAGGGCATCGCCATTGCGCACGCGCCCAACGAAGCCGGGCACATTGCCATCGACACGGCCAATGCCAACGCGCTCGCCATTGCTCCCGCTCTTGGCTGCGTCCCGGGCGAGATCCGCGACTATCTTTCTAAGCGCTGTGGCTACAAACCCGTAGGCGCACGAGCCTCCAAAGCCCCGTCGCTCGGCAACACGTGCACCAGTTGCGACGCGCTGCAAGGCAGCCGCTATCTGTTCGAAGAACCCACGTCCCCGTTTGCCCTCACCGCCATCAACAAGCTGCCGGCACTGGAGTTTGTACGTGTCGAAGTTGCCGGCGTCTTTGGCGTCCCGGCCACGCGCACCGACTTTGACCAGGCACTCTTTACTTGGGCACGCGACCATCAAGCCGAGTTCCACAAGCAGCTCGGTGAGGGGATTTATTTGTAGGAACGGAGATGCCTTCACAGCCAGCTCCTCCGCATCACCTATCCCTCGTCGCCGGCGTCGTACACGATATCGAGGCCACAAACAGGGCATTTCTCCTGATACACCGGCATATGAACGCCTGTCCGTTTTCTCACTTCGTCGCTAAGTCTGTCGCGCGCATCGATGAACCGAATGTCGAGGCACGGTATTTGCGAGCCGCAGCAAGGACAGGAGACGACAAACGACCCGCAATCAACTTCTACGCTCGGAAACATTTTGTTGTCTAAAAGGGCACACGGCAGTTTTCCGTACTTCCCCATCGCAATATCGCCTCGCCAGCTCACGCTCGCTCCCCTCTCGCTATACAAATCAGGAAAAGCATGCACCGGCAGGCGTGCGCGAGATTGCATCGCCACGCGATCCGATCAAACAACACGATCGTAAAAGACCGCCAAAGCCAAATTTCATCGTCGGTCGCACCCTGTCCGGCAAACTCAATATCGACGGGTATGTGCTTCAGATAACTCATGTCGGGCGCAAAACGAGGGTCCGGTCCGCCTTTATGAACAGGACCGTGCAGAACAAACCATTCGTTTTCGGGCTCGAACCGCTCAACAAACGCAAGGCCGAGGACCTTATAGCCCACCTCGGTTGCAAATATGACTCCGACTGGGACGCCACATTCCATGCAGTTGAGCATTTTACGGTTGTAATTCTGGTCTCGAAAACCGACGGTACCCGGCGCTTGAACCGAGTACTTAATGACCCACGTACCATCGTCCAAATAGAGCGAAGGCACATTGTTGATGCTCTCGGTTTGCCGCTGGCGCACTTGTACCCCGCTACCCCACTCCCCTGTATACTGATGTAGCACGTGTTTCATCCGGGCTTGTTGGGCCGGATTGTTCATGGGAGGGTCTTATGGCTGCTTCGAATCCGCCTAAGGGGAGCGTTTCTTCTTCGTCCATCAAGCCGGTTACGCGCAAGGCCGTGCGCTGCCAGCGCGAGGTCGCTTGGCTCGTCACGCAGGCGGCGGGTAGGCTTGTGGCGACCACTCAGGACGTCAATGCGCCTACGCCGAGCTTGTGTTAGCGGCGGCGCTGGATTTTGTGCGCCAATTGGAGCTTGCCGCGCAGGATGCCAGCGGCCACCTCGACTACCAGAATGTTATGGCGCCCGACCTGCAAACGTTCTGTCACATGGCCAAGTTGCCCGCCGCGCCCAATGCGCTTTCGGACGTAGGCTACATGTTTACGCTTTCGGGCGCGGACCTTATCCGCGATATCTGCGCATACTGCAGCGAGCTCGCCGAGCGCAGCGTCTTTGGCACGGCAGAAGTCAAACCGGGATATGTCATCAAGCTGGTTCTTAGGCTGTTCCTGATGGACGGGTTCGGGGCCATGCCGGCGTAAGCCGAGTCTTTAGCACCACCGTCGACTGAGCAACAACCGCTTTACCTTAGTGGGCGCCAATTGAGGGTCAATTATTGGGTTGCCTCGTCCACTAACGCATTTATTCCACGCGCTCTGATAGTCGATATTTGCGGTTGCGGCTCGTCGCCGGCGCCGTGGGCTCAAGCTCGCCTTGAGCAATGAGCGCGTTGACGCGCGACCTAACCTGGGAAATTGTAAGCTCCGTGCGTTCTGCCAGCTCACGCGTCCCCAGCTCGCCGTAATGTTTGAGTGCCGTCACAATTAAGCCCCCGCCATGATCGACCGGCTCGATCTTTGAACGGTAAAGTACGACCTTGAACCGATCGAACCCCGGGCAGAACAGGGGCTCGGCCAGACCATGCGCGCGCATGGCATCGATCATCATCGGGATGCCCGAGCCATTGCCCTCAGCCGGCGAACCTGCGCCATCCGGCAGCGGGACAATCGACATGAGTTTCACGAGCGTCGCGTTACGGCATCGGGAGCTGCCGTCAAACAAGTTCTCGCGAGTCTTCCCTCCATAAAGGCCGCCGGGATTCGTCACCTCGATACGGTCGTCAAAAACGTCGACGGTGATCGATTGCCCACAGAACCGATCCCCGTATTCCCTGTGGATAACCGCGTTGGCGACTGCCTCGCGCAGGACCTCCTCGGGAATCTCCAGCGAGTCGATACGCGAGATGCCTTGGACGGTCGAGGTGCGGCGCAGGTTTTTGGCGACAGCCGCGACAGTATCCGAAATCATCTCGCCCAGGGTGCCCTCGCAGACTGTGCGGTCCATAAATCTTAGCGGTCCCGCAGCGCCCTTTTGAGTTCCCGCATGGACAGCCACATCAATGAAGAGCTTGGGATAGAACTGCTGAGGGTAAACGCCCGCGGCAAGGAGGCCGGCCTTGGTAACATTGCCCTGGAAGTCGAGGAGATTCAGGCGCTCCATCTTTGTCTTCTTGTCCGTCGCACCACGCATCGCTCGAGGCGTCAACGAATAGGCGCGTTCTATCGTGCGGTCGACCAGCGACTCGTCGAGATCGCCCACACTCGTGCCGGGCACCGCATCGCGATCGCTAGGACTCGTCCGTTCGTATGACGACAGTGCCAAAACCTCGGTCGACGAAAGGGGCACGTCTTTGTCATCGACGCGCTTGTAGCTGCCGCCCTGGGCGCCCCGCTCTATTACATAGCAAGGCTTGCTCGACGGGTCGAGCTCCTCAATCGTGATGACCAGAACCACGGTGCCCTGGAGCTCCACGCGCTCAATGGTGTATTTGGGCGGATTGGCCAGCTTTCCGCGACCGCCGGCATCGCCCATGCCCGCCACGAATTGGTTGAGCACTTTCTCGGTCTCAAAGTTTGTAACTGGGACAAAACCCGCGTGCTCGCTCACTCCGAGTACGATGATGCCGCCGGCGGTGTTTGCGAAAGCGCTGACCGTTTCCCATACGTCGCGGGAAAGTGTCGTGGCGCTCTCCTTGACCTCGACGTTAAGATCGTCCGAGCCCATGCGTCTTAAAGACTCGAGCAAACCGGCCAGCTCGTTTTCGTTCATCTGCACGTCCCTTCGCTTGGTCCTGCGGAGAATGCCGCAGACGGATTTCCCTCGTCTCTCAGTTATCTCTCGTAATTATCTCTCGTCTTTCTGTTATCTCTCGTATTAGATATGAGTGAAAGATGAGAGATAAGATATCTCTACCTGCTTCATTAAATCATGTTTTTGCTGGTGGAACAATCGATATTGAGACAATACCATGGTTGCTTGTCTCTTTGCTGCTGAGCTATCTCTCGTAATTATCTCTCGTCTTTAATCTATCTCTCGTGTTAGTGACGAATGAGAGACGAGAGATGCGTGAGTGATGCATGAGCGTGGATTATTGGACGGTCGGAAAATCCCTCAAACAAAAAACGGGGTCGGCCTTACGCCGAGCCCCGTTTTCAAACGGTCAGTTAGTTATCCAACGCGCGAGCATAGCAGTCAACATTACGCCGCCGCGAACACTCCCAAGCCCGTTCCGATGATGCAGATTGCGAAGATGCCCAAGATGATCCAAATGGTCTTGACGCCCTTTTTATAGAGGGCAACGCAAGCGAACGTTGCCAGCAAGGGCAGCAGACCGGGGAAGATCGAATCGAACAGATCCTGCAGGACAATCTCCGAACCACCCACGTCAAAGGTCAAAGCCGTGGACAGCGAGGCCTGTGCCGCAATCATGGCGCCGATAACGGTCATTCCGAGGACACCGGCAGCATGCGTCATGCGAGACATAAGGTTGCTCTCTTCGGACTGCTGCAAAAACTTGGTTCCCAAGTCGTAACCCAGATGGGCGGCGACGATACGCGTTGCAAAGTTAATCACGGAGTAGATGAGCGCGTACACGATGGGGCCGAGCGGGTTGCCCGTCGAAGCGATGCCAATACCAATGCCGGCGGCAACCACGCGGAACGTACCCCAGTAGAACGAATCGCCGATGCCGGAAAGCGGTCCCATGAGGCCGACCTTCATGGCGTTAATCGAGGACGTGTCGAAGTTCTTATCGGCAGCCGCCTGCTCTTCCATCGAAACCGTTAGGCCGGCTACAAACGGAAGCACATGAGGCGTGATGTTAAAGAACTCGGTATGGCGATCGAGCGCCGCATAGTAATCGTCGTCGTTGGGATAGATCTTTCGCAGGGGCTTCTGAATGGTGTACATGAAGCCCATTGCCATCATCTTGTCGTACGACTGCGAGCACTGGCTCGTAAACTGGCGAAGGAACATGCTCCGATACATATCGGGAGTCATAATCGCGTCCTTCTTGGCCTCTTTGAGGTCGGTGTTCTGGATAGCCATTAGAAGTCCTCCTCTTCATCTGCAGCAACCGTCTGCGGACCGGACGAGCCCTCGCGGAAGGCCAGGAGCAGCGCGACGCAAATGGCAGCTGCGGCGACGCCGACCACGTCCATCTTGAGATAGATGACCATAATGAAGCCCAGGAACAGCCAGGGAAGGAGCTTGTTATCGCCCATGGTCCTGATAAGAAGTGCGAAGCCGATGCAGATCATGACGCCGGATGCAACGTTGAGGCCGTCCATCACAAACTGCGGAATCGCGTTGAGCGCATTGTTGATGAGGTCGGCACCAAAGAACAGTGAGCCAAACACCAGCAGTGCAGACGGAATGCCAATCGACAGCGGCACGATAGTCAGATGGTACAGATTCGCCTTGGCAAGATCGCGATTTGCCAGAGCGGTCTCAATCTTCTTGCAGGCAAAGGCACCCGGAACGGCGTAGCAGAAGTTGCGCCACACCTGAAGGAAGACGGAGACGGGAAGGGCGAGCGCGACGGCAGTTGCCGTGCCCGTACCCGTAATGACGGCAAACGCGCAGCCAAGCACGCCGGAGGCATAGACCTCGGGAGGAACCGCCGCGCCGACCATGATGGCGCCCATGAACATGGACTCCAAAGCAGCGCCGACGATAACGCCCTGCTGGACATCGCCAAGGATCAAGCCGACAAACAGGCTCGTAAACAGCGGACGACCAAGCATCGTAATGCCAAATAATTGCTCGTCCATGGACGCAATAAATGCGACCAGTGCAACTAGAAGATACTGGACAACCATTTCGATCAACCCCAGAAATAGGTCTGCAGGCGAGGCATTCTGCGCAGCTCGCCTGCAGACAACCGCAGCAATTTGAGAGGATTAGTAGTTCATCTGGTGATAGTAACGACGCGTGGTGAGCGGGTGGTTACGGACGTGCTCGAGATGGCAGCTCAGACGCTCGGTGATGGTGTAGGTGACCATCGGGGAAACGATCTTGCGGAACTCGGGGTCGCTGAACGGCAGCTCGACCTCGGCGGTGTCAAACTTGTTCACGCGGACGTTGACGCCCTTCTCGTCGGCGAGCATGTGAGTGAAGTTGTCCACGCGGTCCATGAGCTTACGGGTGTCATCCTCGCCGTAGAGCATGATGAGGCTCGTGCCTTCCTCGCACAGCTCGATGGTGCCGTGGAAGAACTCGGCGGCGTGGATGGACTTGGTCTTGATCCACTGCATCTCCTCGAGGATGCACATGGCGTAGTCGTAGGCCTCACCCCAGAGCATGCCGGAGCCAATCACCATGTGGTAATCGGTGTCCTTGAAGTCCTCGGCCATGGCGGCGCAGCGCTCGTCCTGAGCGTCCTTGGCCTTGATGAGGTACGGAGCGATGTTGCCGAACTCTTCCATGAAGGTGTTGTACTTGGGGAAGGCGCCGGCGTTCTTGAGGAAGCGGGCGACCAGCGTGATCTGGTAGGTGTAGATGGCCTCGCACAGAACGTCGTCCTCGGCGAAGCTGAAGAACTTGTAATCGGCGTACTCGGTGGCCGGGGTGTTGTCGTTGGAGACATACATCAGCGTGCGGGCGCCCTGCTCCTGGCAGAACTTGGCAGCCTCAATGATCTCGGGGGTGGTGCCGGTACGGGTGGAGAAGACGCAGACAGAATCCTTGTTGAAGGTCTTGGGCGGGCAGGCGAGGAACTCTGCGGCGATCTCGCAGTGGACATCGACGTCGGCCGTGGTGGTCTCGACCCAATACTTCATCGGGAGCGTGTGGGCCCAGGTGCCGCCGCAGCCGATGAAGAAGATGTTGGAATAACCCTGCTCGCAGACCTCGTCCACGGCAGCCTCAATCTGAGGACGGAGAGCGAGGGCATCGCTCACAACCTTCTCGTAACGAGGCTCATCGAAATTGAACATCCCTTACTCCTAACTCACTTGGATGAACCCTTCATTCATCCCATGACGTTATAATACTTTATATAACTAACTATGCAAGAACTATTTCAGATTTTTTTTGATTTTTCTTTAATAAAAAGCCCGCCGATCAAATGATCGACGGGCATAGGCATAGAGCATTGGTTCAATAAATGCCGAGCATCAACGTGTTTCCGGCTAGAAAACGTCCTTGGCAAACACCTTAGCGTCATTGGGGACCTGACGGATTTCGATGGCCACGCCATCGCCCAGGAGCTCTTGGATATGCTCGGCATCTTTCTCGGTCGCAAAGATCGCAGGGGTCGGATGAAGCGTGGTCTCAGGGGTCTTTCGGGTTCCGCCCAGATTGATCTCTTTGATGTCTTTGCAACCCTTAGCGAGACGATAGACATCTTCAATCGTCTCAGTGATGATAAACAGCGAATACTTGTCGGTAACGCCGCTGTTGAGCGCCTCGATAGCAGCGTCAACATCCTTGATGACGAGTTTAACGCCGTTGGGGCGGGCGAGCCTCAAGGCCGCCTTCCTCATGTCGTCTTTTGCCACAGCATCGCTGGCAAGCAAGATGCAATCTACATCCAAAGCGTGAGTCCAGGACATGGCAACTTGGCCGTGAATCAGTCGGTAATCAACTCTCGTAAGCTTAATCATCGTTATCATCTCCGCACGTGATAAAGGGAATGACAGGTGTGGCCCCTAGCTAGGGCTCGAACCAGAACTAACTAGAACTCTTCTTCCTCGGCGCCGGCAAGCATGTCCGCCGCCTCGCAAAGCTGAATAAACGAACGCGATCCCTCGACCGCGGCTTTGGCCTTGTCCGCATCCAGGGAGTCCATCTGTGTAACCATTTCCACCAGCAGCGGCAAGTTCATTCCAGCGATTAACGTAAACGATCCGTCGGTCTGCCTCTGAATGAATTCGTTGTTTACAGAGCCGCCAAAGATGTCAGTCACGACAAACCAAGAGTCGGCAGGGTCCCTCGTCTCCATCCATGCATCAATCAACGCCGCGACGTCCCTTGAATCGTCATCGACATAGGCGCACAGGCACTCGATTCGGTCGTTGGTGCCCATCAGAATCTCCAGAGAGCTTTTCATGCCTTGGGCGAGATAACCATGACTCGCTAGCAATATCTTATTCATAGTTCTCCAATACCAATAGGACGTACTATATTGTCATAACAAAGTATATTAGCAATCTACCCTACGTGGTGTGTCTATTTTCCAAATCCGCGAACGGTAACAATTGGTCGGTAAATCGACCAATCTATCGCTAATTTACAAACAGAACTTCAGTCGCTCGGTGCAGTACACCTGACGGGAGATGAAAAGCGGCTCGCCACTTGGGGCATAACGTCTATCGACAAACAGAAGCAGCGAAGAGTCCAGCTCCACGTTAAGGTATGCCGCCTCGAGCTCGCTCGCATAGCAGACCTCGAGCGTACGCGTGTTGGGACCCATCTTGATCCCCTGGCGATCGAGTACCGCCATCAGCGAATCATCGAGGGACTCATGCTCCAAAAAAGAAAGCGCAGCGGAATAGCTATTGGTTTCCAGCATCGTGGGCTTGCCATCCACAAGGCGCAGACGACGGCTACGCAATACCTTTTGGGTATCGTCTACGCCCAGGAACTTCGCGTCTCGCAGACTTGGGAAGTCCCAGCCCATTTCGAGAACCCTGGTAGACGCCTGTTTGCCCGCAAGCTGGCACGAATGGGTAAAGCTCTCACGGTCGTCCGCGGCATACATCTGCGTGTCCGACGAAACGAACGTGCCCTTGCCGCGGGCCCTCTCAACAAGCCCAGCATCTTCCATTTCTTTAATTGCGGAGCGAACCGTTATTCGGCTCACGCCAAATTGCTCGATAAGCTCCGCCTCGGTCGGAAGCTTATCTCCCGGGCGGTACGTGCCGTTGGCGATTGAATCAGAAAGCGCACGAACAATCTGTTTGTACAGGGGGATAACGCTATTTGCCTCAACCATATCAACCATACCTTTACAAGGAATCAGCAGCCTATAGATAAATGACTTATATTGTATTAGAACTTTTTAGCACTCCACGCCATTTCCTATAATGTTTTAGCAAACGAGGGGTTATTTTGCGTAAGCGGTGTAGAGTCCATCCATTTCCGCATACAGCTTCAATCTGATGGCGGTATATGCATCCGATAAGCCGATTGATTTTTATCTTATACCTGTCTCACATTCATCCCTCGTCGTAGAGATGAATGTGAGGTGAGAGATACGTACTTGACGCGCGAGCGTGGATATTTGGACGGTTTTTGGGCTTTTGGCGGCCGATTTCGTCCGAAAATCCACGCTCGTGCGGCAGACGTCCGAATTTCCACGCTCGTGTGCCAGAAAATCCACGCTCATCCGGCAGATTGGTCGAAGGCCCCATATGGGTATACTCTCGGAGATTCGACTCGATTCGCCCCCGTTGGGGCGTCAAAGGAGACTGCATATGTCCACTACCTCAACCGACCCGCGCGCCGCTGCCGCCGCGCTGCTGGTGCCCGGAACCACCTGCCACGGCTTTACCGTCGAACGCCGCGAGACCGTGCCCGAGCTCGACGCAGACGCTTACGTGCTGCGCCACACCGCCTCGGGCGCTCGCCTGCTGCACCTAGCGTGCGACGACGAAAACAAGGCCTTTGCCATTGGCTTTAAGACGCCGCCGGCCGATTCCACCGGCGTGTTCCACATTCTTGAGCACTCGGTGCTGTGCGGATCGGCCAAGTTTCCCGTCAAGGAGCCGTTTGTCGACCTGATCAAGAGCTCCATGCAGACGTTCCTCAACGCCATGACCTACCCCGACAAGACCATCTACCCCGTTGCCACCACCAACGAGCAGGATCTGTACAACCTGATGGACGTGTACTTGGACGCGGTGTTCAACCCGGCGATCTACACCAAGCCCACCATTTTTGAGCAGGAAGGCTGGCACTACGAGCTGGACCTGCCGGAGAGCGTCGAGGGCGAGGGCGGCTCCGCGAGCCTGCGCGAGGGCACGCTGCGCTATAACGGCGTGGTGTTCAACGAGATGAAGGGTGCGCTGTCCGACCCCATGAGCGTGCTGGACGACGCCGTCAACGCCGCGCTCTATCCCGACACTGCCTATGCGCACGAGAGCGGCGGCGACCCGCGCGCAATTCCCGCGCTCACCTACGAGCAGTTCCTGGACACGCACTCGCGCCACTACAACCCTTCCAACTCCTACATCACGCTCTATGGCGACCTGGACGTGGACCGCGCGCTGGCCTTTTTGGACGAGCGCTATCTGTCGCAGCCGAGCGCCGCGAGCCGCCGCATGGACGCTGCCGTCGCCGCCGGCGACGACCCGTCCACGCTGGCGCCCAATCCGCTGGACGTGCAGGCGCCTGTGACCTGCGAGTATAAGCGCGTCGAGATGGCCACCACGCCCGAGAACGCCCTGGTGGGCCTGGGCCTTGTGCTGGGTAGCGCGCTCGACCGCAAGCGCACAATCGCCGCGGACATCTTGTTCGAAGCGTTGCTGGGCTCCAACGAAGCGCCGGTTAAGAAGGCCATTCTGGCCGCCGGCCTGGGCGGCAACGTGGTGAGCTACACCGCGGCCGAGAGCCTGCAGCCCTACGAGCTCATCATGCTGCAAAACGCGCAGCCCGGCGTGGCGCGCGAGCTGCGCCGCGTGTTCCAGGACGCCTGCCGCGACCTGTGCGAGCACGGCGTTCCGCGCGAGCGCCTGGAGGCCATCATCAGCAGCAACGAATACGACCTGCGCCAGCGCGACTACGGTATCGCCGACGGCGTGGCCATTGCGTGCGACGCGCTGAGCACCTGGCTCTACGATGACGACGCCGCGACGCTGGCGCTCAAGTACGGCCCAGTGTACGAGGAGCTTCGTGGCGAGCTGGACGGCAGCTACTTTGAGGACCTGCTGCGCGAGCTGGTGCTGCAGAACGACCATATGGCTCTGGTCGAGCTGGCGCCGGTGGACGCCGCCGAGGGCGCAGAGGGTGCCGAGGCCGCCGAGCTGGCAGCCAAGCGCGATGCCATGACCGATGCCGAGCTGGCCGATGTGGTCGAGCGCACGGCCGCGCTGCGCACCGCGCAGGAGGCCGAGGACACGCCCGAGGCCAAGGCCACGTTGCCGCGCCTGCGCGTGTCCGACATTGGCGAGGCGCGCCCCGAGCCGCCGCTGGTCGTGGACACGACCGCGCCCATCCCCTGTCTGCGCCACGGCATCCCCACCAACCGCCTGGCCTACGCCATGCAGTACTTCGACCTGAGCTGCGTCGCGTTTGAGGACCTGCCCTATGTGACGCTGCTCTGCCGCCTGCTCAAGCAGCTGCCCACGCGCGAGCATTCGGCCGAGGAACTCGACAACCTGATCGCCGGCAAGCTGGGCTTTTTGAGCTTTACGACCGAAGTTATGACGCAGCCCGACGTGGACGGCGCGCGCCCCTACCTGCTGGTGAGCGCCGGCGCCCTGTCCGAGAAGATCGACGCGCTGGCGAGCCTGCCGCGCGAGGTGTGGTCGAGCACGCTGCTGGCGGACGCCGACGCCGACCGCGTGCGCGACGTGCTCACACAGATTCGCATTGGTCTTGAGCAGGGATTTATCAACAACGGACACTCGGCGGCGCTCGGTCGCGCGATGAGCTACAGCTCGCCTTCGGCCGTGGTGCGCGAGCAACTTTCGGGCGTGGATTTCTACCTGTTCCTGCGCGATCTGCTCGACCACTTTGACGAGCGCCTGGACGACCTGCGCGCCAAGCTTGCCGAGCTGGCGGAGCGTATCTTTGTGGCTGATGGCTGCATGGCGAGCTTTACCGGCAGCGATGAGGACTTTGACGCGTACTGGGATGCCGCGGGCGACCTGGGGCTAGGCGCGGACGCTAGTGCCGTTGCCGGCCGCGATGCGCTCGTGGTGCCGACGCCGTGCAATCGCCACGAGGCTTTTGTCATCCCCAGCGACATCTGCTTTGCGGCAAGCGCGTGCGACCCGCGTCGCCTAGGCATTGACGTGACAGGCGCTTGGGCCGTGGCTGCCAACGCGCTCTCCTACGATTACCTGTGGAACGAGATTCGCGTGAAGGGCGGTGCATACGGCTGCGGATTCCGCGCAGCCGGCGAGCGCCAGACGGCGTTCTACACCTACCGCGACCCGGCAATCGATCCCTCGATTGAGCGCGTGGCGCGCGCGGGCGAATGGCTCGGCAGCTTTGAGCCCGACGGGGCCGCCTTTGAGGGCTTTATCGTGAGCTGCGTGAGCGGCATGGACGCGCCGGTAAAGCCGTACGCGCTCACCAAGCGCCGCAACACGACCTATCTGGCCGGGCTCGATCCGCATGCGCGCGAGGAGCGTCGCGCCCAGATGCTCGCCGCCACGCCCGGTGAGCTGCGCTCGCTCGGCGCCGACGTGACGCGCATTGCGGCCGAGTCGCCCACCTGCGTCTTTGGCGGCCGCGACGTCATCGCCAAGAGCAACGCCGGCTTTAACGTCGTCGACCTGATGGGCTAACCACAGCAAGCAAAACCACTACAAAGGGGACAGGCCCCTTTGTAGTGGTTCGAACACTTGTTCTATACGTACACATGTTCTATAGTATGGGTGATTGCATCGGATCAAAATTGCAACTAGAATATAGTTGCAGAATGTGAGGCGGGATGACTCGAGCCGATAAACTCATCGCCCAACTGTTTAGCTGCCCTTCGACGTATCGGTATGCCGATTTTTTAAAAGTCATGGCCTCATATGGCTTTGAAATGGACAGCAAAGGCAAGACATCCGGATCGCGCATTCGCTTCTACAGGCCCTCAGATGGCAGGATGTTCGTGATGCACGCGCCTCATCCATCTGACGAATTGACAGCGGGGACAATTCGAAACATCGTTCGATTTCTGCAGGATGTCGGAGGCAGTCATGAGTAACGTTTTGGCATACAAGGGCTATTTCGCCCCAGTCGAGTTCGATGCCGAGCAGCATGTACTAACAGGTATGGTCGCCGGCATTAGGGACGCAATTGTATTTGAAGGCTCCAAGGCTGAAGAAGTGGAGCAATGCTTCCACGACGCCGTCGACGATTACCTTGAGTTTTGTGCCGAAAAGGGCAAGGAACCAGAGCGGGCTTTTAAGGGCTCGTTCAATGTGAGAACAGGCTCCGAGCTTCACAAGCAGGCAGCACTGGCGGCGGCAAAGAAGGGCGAGTCACTCAATAAGTTTGTGACCGAAGCAATCGCCGCGGCGTTATAGCGTTAACGCATGGGCCAAAACCACCACAAAGGGGACAGGCACCTTTGTGGTGGTTTCGACATTTGCCCAGATAAAACCTGCCAAAATAAACCTGTCCCTTTTTGGTAGGTTTGGGAGAGGAAGCCGGGATGGACAAGGCTGAGTTGCGGCGGGCGGTGATTGCTCGGCGCGATGCTCTTGATTTGGACTTGCGGGCGGCGAAGTCTGCTGATATCTGTGCGCGGCTGGTTGAGCTGCTGGGCCGCTTGGATGCCGCGGCGCCGCACACCGTTGCCGTCTATGCCGCGATGGGTTCCGAAGTCGACTCAGCCGCGTTTGCCGCAGCTGCCTCCAAACGTGGCTGGCGCGTGGCCTATCCGTGCATGCTCTCGGCAACAGACGCCGCAGCTTGTGGCCAGCGCATGTGTATGCGGGCAGTTGCTGCCGGCGACGCGGACGCGGCTACGTTTATCGCCCACCCCACGCGGGCCTTTGCGGCCACGGACATCGACAGCAGCCGCTTCCCTATCGTGCCTGCCGAAGCTCTCGACATGATCGTCGTGCCGCTCGTAGCATTCGACCGCACCGGCACGCGCCTAGGCTACGGCGGCGGCTGCTATGACCGCTACCTGCCCATGCTCTCGCCCGCATGCCAAATCATCGGCATCGCCTTTGACGAGCAGCGTGTCGACCACGTTCCCACCGATGCCCACGACCTGCCGCTGCCCAACATCATCAGCGCCTAACGGCTGGCACGCTGCACCCCACAAAAATGAGCGTGGAAAATTTCCCACTTTGGGCCTGTTCGGGGGCAAAAAACGGGAGATTATCCACGCTCATTATTCAAACGTCCGATAATCCACGCTCGTGTGTCCGAAAATCCACGCTCAACCAAATCGCGTCTAAATTCCCACGCTCATCCGTCCGGATTTCCACGCTCGTGCAGCCTAACGCCCTGCCACCGCCTCAGCATGCACGCGGCACGCCGGCAACCTTGAGCTTGCGATCGAGCTTTGTCGGGTCCCTTAGATCATCCCAGCACAAGCGCACAATCTTACAGTTATCGAGCAGCGAAAGCCTCGACTCGCGCTGGCGCTCATCAAATTGCGCCTTTGCAAGCTTGCCCTCCTCCGCCGCCTTCTCGCTTTTAACGAATCCGTCGAACTCCCCAATAATCAACCGGTCACCCACGCGCCACAAATAGTCAACGCGATACGGCCGTCCCGGCTCAACCGGGTCGAACAGCTCAATTTGCAGCTCCGGCGTCTGCCAGCCGCGCTCGATCATCAGGGCGCGCGCCTTGGACTCGCCACCGCTTTCCGACAGGCCATCGGCATACCGTGCAACCCTGCGCGCCGTCACAACACCGCGACGATTTAAGCCAAGCTTGTTGACTGCCTCAACGAGATGCTCCTTCGACAACAGCTGCTCATGAAGCGCCGAGTCCGCAATGATCAGTCCCTCGACAAACGATGCATCGACCAGGCAATCCGTAATCGTTTGATCGATATCGGTCACGGCAATGTCCATCTGGGTGGCCCGTGTTTGACGAACATAACGATGGCGAACGACCTGAGAGCCCGGCGTCGTTGATTGTGCCGGTGCCACGGCGATATGGATGTGCGTCAAATTGGCATGCGAAACCGAAAGGCCATAGATAACAGCCGCCGTATAGGAGCAAAACGTCCAGTCGGGATGCTTTTGCGCAAGGGCCCGCACCCGATGCAGATAACGCTGCCGAAACTTGAGCTCGGACCAGTATTCCGGACGCGCATACAACCCCGGCATGACCACCTTGAGACTTCCCGCCGCCACCCGCCGCTCAATCTGCTTTGCCTCCGCCGTCGTACGCGCGTACACGCAGCTCATCTGCTGCTCGCACGCTTTAATGTGGCCTGTGAGTCTTTGATTCGCCGTCGCGTTTGCCATGTCGCCTCCCAACTCTTGGAACGGCGCCAACGTACCAGACGGTTTCATGCGAAGTCTGACCAAATGCTGTCCAGCAGCTGACCAAATGCTTGACGGTTTTGGACGTTTTAGGTTAATGGCTTATATCTGCAGGTAGAACGGTTGTCGAGAGGTCCCTGTCTCCACATCTTTATGCCTCAAAAGCCGTCGATTTCCTTAAAAGAAAATATGCTGTGGCTCGAAACTACCTAGTTTGCGATGCTGTCCGTAAACACTCGACGCGTGGTGCTGCCGCCTACGACAGCCGCAGAAAAATCGAGCGTGGAAAATCTCCCACTTTGGGCCTGTTCCTCGACCAAAAGTGGGAGATTATCCACGCTCATTCAACATGCGTCCGATTATCCACGCTCGTCGCGTAGCGGCCACGATAACCGCCGCAGCCACAGCCACGACAGCGGCCTAGTGCTCCTCGCCGGCGCGGGCCAGGTCGTAGGGCGTGGTCTGGTAGACGTAGTAGTTGAGCCAGTTGGTGTAGAGCAGCTGAGCCTGGCTGCGCCAGACGTTGCGCGGCTCGGCGGTGGGATCGTCGCCCGGGAAGTAATGCGCCGGCACCTGAGGGTTGAGCCCGCGCTTCACGTCGCGCTCGTACTCCAGGCGCAGCGTGTCGGTATCGTACTCGGGATGGCCAAAGACAAAAAAGCGGCGGCTGTCGGTCGACTTGACGATATACAGGCCTACCTCGTCGGACACGGCCACGACTTCAAGCTGCGGCTCGGCCTCCACGTCCTCGCGGCGCACATCGGTGTTGCGCGAATGCACGGCATAGAAGCGGTCGTCAAAGCCGCGGACCAGCGGGCTTTGCGGCTTCACCAGATAATGCTCAAATACGCCGCTCGCCTTTGCCGGCAGGTCGTACTTCTGGATACCGTAATGATGGTAGAGCCCCGCCTGCGCGCCCCAACAAATGTGCAGCGTGGAGTGCACGTGCGTGGTGGACCAATCCATGATCTGGCAGAGCTCGGGCCAGTAGTCGACCTCCTCGAACGGCATCTGCTCCACCGGCGCGCCCGTGATGATCAGGCCGTCGTAGTGGATGTCGCGGATGTCGTCGAACGTGCGGTAGAACGTCTCCAGGTGGCCGGCGCTCACGTGCGTGGCCTCGTGCGTCTTGGTGCGCAGCAGGTCCACCTCCACCTGCAACGGCGTGTTGGAGAGTTTGCGCATAATCTGCGTCTCGGTGGCGATCTTGGTGGGCATGAGGTTGAGGATGAGCACACGCAGCGGACGGATGTCCTGGTGCAGCGCGCGGTACTCGGTCATGACAAAGATGTTCTCGCTCTCGAGCTGCGCGGCGGCAGGGAGGGCGTCGGGGATGCGAATGGGCATGGATGCTCCTTACGAGTCAGTTGCAGCTATGGTACAACGAGCGGCCCCATCCGCGCGAGCACATCGCCCGGCGATGTCGCCAGCGGCCCAAATCACTCCAAAAGTAGAGATTAAAGCATGTCCCAAAAATCTACTTCGCTTTAGCTTAGCAAAGTGACAGCAGGACGCTACAATGGTTCGATGCGAGAAACTCGGCCGAAAGGATACATATATGTACCAGACGCGTAAGATCGGTGTGGTCGGCCAGGGCCACGTAGGAGCACATGTCGCCAACAGCCTGCTCATGCAGGGCATTGCCGATGAGCTGTACCTGTGCGATATCAACGAGACCAAGGTGACATCCGAGGTCCAGGACCTGCGCGACTCCCTTTCGTTTGTCCCGTACAACACCAAGATCGTCAACTGCTACGACCACTACGAGGAGCTGGCCTGCTGCGACGTCATCGTCAACGCTGCCGGCAAGGTCGCGCTGGCCGCCGGCAACCGCGACGGTGAGCTGTTCTTTACCACCGACGCCGCCCGCACCTTTGCCAAGCGCATCGTCGACGCCGGCTTTGACGGCATCTTCGTGAGCATCTCCAACCCCTGCGACGTCGTGTGCACCGAGCTGTGGCACCTGACCGGCTACGATCCCAAGAAGATCATCGGCTCGGGCTGCGGTCTGGACTCCGCCCGCCTGCGCACCGAGATCTCCAAGAAGGTCGGTGTGAGCCCCAAGTCCATCGACGCCTACATGATCGGCGAGCATGGCTTTAGCCAGCTGGCCGCCTTTAAGGCCGCAACCATCGCCGGCAAGAGCCTCAACGAGCTTCAGGCCGAAAACCCCGACAAGTACGCCTTTGACCACATGGAGGTCGAGGAGCTCGCGCGCAAGGGCGGCTATGTGACCTACCAGGGCAAGCAGTGCACCGAGTACGCCGTCGCCAACTCCGCTGCGCGTGTCTGCGCCGCCGTGCTGCACAACGAGCACGCCGTGCTTTCGGCCTCTACGCTCATGACTGGCCAGTATGGCGAAGAGGGCATCTTTACCTCCCTGCCGTGCGTGATCGGCGCCGAGGGCGTCGAGGAGGTCTACACGCTCGACCTTTCCGAGCACGAGCTCGAGGGCTTCCACAAGAGCTGCCAGCACATCCGCGACAACATCGCCCAGCTCGACTGGTGGGACGCCGAGGCGTACGACGCAAAGTAGGCCGCTGGCTACCGCAACCTTGCGAATCTAAGCGCGATACTAAGCGGGCCGCGCCGGAAATCCCCGGCGCGGCCCACTTTTTTGACTCACGCAGCGCCCTTGCGAATCGAAGGTGAATGGTTTTCCCGTTACTTAGTACTGCTCGATGCCCATGTAGCGACGGATCTCGGGGCTGTGGTCGAACACCTTGCCGCGGGCGGCGCGCAGCTCGCAGCTCATCGCGTAAAAGAAGATCGGCTCCAAGAACGAACGCACGCTGGCAGGTACCTCGCCCACGCCGTACTCGAGCGCATCGAGCACCATAATCGTATCGGTGTGCGTGTTGAGGAACGCGAGTGCACGCTCCTCCATGGGGCGGCACTCACCCGATCCGAGCTGCACAAAGTAGAACACGCCGGGCTCGGTAGCCTCGAAGGGGCCGTGGAAGTACTCGCCGGAGTGGATATAGCAGCAGTGCTGCCACTGCATCTCCATGAGCGAGCAGATGGCCATGGCGTAGGTCTGACTAAAGTTGGGGCCGGACCCCAGGATATAGAAGAACTTGTGCTGCTGGCAGAGCTCGGCAAAGCGGGCGCCCAGCTCGGCGTTGACCTTCTCGCGGGCGGCGGGCAGCAGCGCATCCATCTGCTTGAGGCCTTCGTACATGTCGGCGAGCGCCTCGTAGCCTTCCTGCTGGTCGAGCAGCTCGGCGGCGATCAGAGCGCCGATGCCCTGCGGCACCTCGGCCTGCGACACACCCTCGCCCCAGGGGTAGACCCAGGTGGTCCACTTGCCGTTGTCGATCTTGGAGCCCTCGCAGTCGGTGAGGGCGACGACCTCGGCGCCGGCAGTCAACGCCATCTCGCAACCGTCGATGACCTCCTGCGTGTTGCCACTGTGGCTGCAGGCGACGACGAGCGACTTCGGCCCCAGGCTCTTGGGGGCCATCAGGCAAAACTCGCGCGCGGTGTAGACCGTCGAGGCAAACGTAGTGGCCTCGCGCTTGAGCAGCTCGTTAGCCGGCATCAGGTCGATCATCGAACCGCCGCAGGCGATCCAAAAGACGTTCTCGATCTTACCCTTGCGCTCGATAATTTCCTGAATCAGATCGTGTGCGTTCACGGTGACGCTCCTCCTTGCGTGGCGGCTTTGGACGACGGCAGCTCGTACCTGCAGTCGTTCTATGTTGTTCTATTTATAGCATGCGAGCTGTCGCAGGTGAAGTCATTTCAGCAAATTTGTTCTATGTTGTTCTATCTATGGACGTTAGATGTCGAACACGTAGCGCGAGCCCACGATCTTTTGGCGCCCGAGCAGCAGGGGCCGCTCGTCCTCATCGGTAAAGTACGCCTCCATATAGAAGAGCGGCTCGCCGACCGGCACCTCCAGCA
>URUC01000006.1 GCA_900550965.1 uncultured Collinsella sp.
GCCGGTGGAAGCACTGACCAGGTCGATGGGGCCCCAGGTGGTGTAGCCCAGCAGGTCAACGCCGTCCTCGGTCACCGCATCGCGCATCGCGGCGATATGCTGGCGCAGGTAGTCGATACGGTAGTCGTCGTTGATGGAGCCATCCTCCTCGACAACGTCCTTGGCGCCCAGACCGTTCTCGACCACAAACAGCGGCTTCTGATAACGGTCGTACAGGTCGTTGAGGGTGATGCGGAAGCCCAGCGGATCGATGGCCCAGCCCCACTGGCTCTCCTGCAGGTAGGGGTTCTTGGCGCCGGCGAAGGCGTTGCCCTGGGTGCGCTCGACATCGGGGTTATCGGCACCGGCGGAGCAACGGGTGCTGTAATAGCTAAAGCTGATGAAGTCGACGGTGTTGGCGGCCAGGATCTCGCGGTCCTCATCCGTCATGCCCACATCGATGCCCAAACGCTCGAGCTTCTTGACGGCATAGGCCGGGTAGTAGCCGCGGCTCTGAACGTCGACGAAGAAATAGTTGCTCTGGTTGTCAATCTGCGCTTGGCGCACATCGCCCGGACGGCAGCTGTAGGGGTAGTAGCTACCTGCGGCAAGCATGCAACCGATCTTGACCTCAGGGTCGATCTCGTGAGCGATCTTGGTTGCCCAAGCGCTGGCGACGAGCTCGTTGTGGGCGGCCAGGTACTCGACGGCCTCCTTGTTCTCGCCCTCCTCAAAGACCAGACCGGCACCCATAAACGGCAGGTGCAAGATCATATTGATCTCGTTGAAGGTGAGCCAGTACTTCACCAGACCCTTGTAGCGGGTAAAGATCGTGGTCGCGAGGTTCTTGTAGAAGTCGATGAGCTTGCGGTTGCGCCAGCCGCCGTACTCCTTGATGAGGTGGATCGGGCAGTCGAAGTGCGTGATGGTCACGAGCGGCTCGATGCCGTGCGCCTGACACTCGCGGAACACATCCTCGTAGAAAGCCAGGCCGGCCTCGTTGGGCTCGGTCTCGTCACCGTTGGGGAAGATGCGGGTCCAAGCCAGGCTCATGCGGAAGGTCTTAAAGCCCATCTCGGCAAAGAGGGCGATGTCCTCCTTGTAGTGGTGATAGAAATCGATGCCGGTCTGCGCGGGGTAGTAATAGCCGTCCTCGAAGTCGAGCATCTTGCGCTGGCCGGAGACCACCGCATAGCGCTCGGGGCCGTGCGGTGCCACGTCCACGTTGGCCAGGCCGCGGCCATCCACGTCGTAAGCGCCCTCGCACTGGTTGGCAGCCGTCGCGCCGCCCCACAGGAAGTCTTTACGGAAAGCCATGCATCAATCCTTTCACACGCTGTTTGTCGTAGCTTCAGTATCCCCGCAAACAGCGCGCCGCTCAACGACAGCAACGCAGGTCGACACTTCTTTTCGCGCGCGGGCGTCCGGCAGCCGCCCCTGCCTGACACTTTCTGATACCGCCGCCCCAAACCACCACAAAGGGGACAGGCACCTTTGTGGTGGTTTGGGGCGGTTTGTCTTGATCTGTAACAGGTAGACCGCCAAAACCGGGCCTGGTGTTACAGATCGAGATCTTTCGGGCACCCTCTGCGGTTATCTCAATCTGTAACAGGTAGAGACGATTTAGCCCGCCAGGTGTTACAGATTAAAACAAAAGCCCCTAGTCCACGGTGATGTCGAGGTTCTTGCCGACGAGGCCCACGTAGCCGCCTTCGGCTGCCTTGGGGCTATCGGCGTGGCAGAGGACCCACTTGTCAGCCTTCCAGTAGCAGTAGCTGTCACCGGCGGCAGGCATGTCGGCTGCAGCCTCGGGGCGCGGGCCATTGGTGCCCGCCGGCAGCGCCACCATCACCTGGAAGCCGCCGTCGTCGACCATGCAGGGCGTGTAGTGGAGCGTGGTGTTGAAGACCTCAACGACCTTGCCCGCCGGTACGCGGAACGCCTTGACGCACGCGGTGTCGAGCTTGCCGTCCTCGATCTCCCAGCGATGCGCCACGAGCAGGATAAAGTCGCGGGCGCCCAGGTTAAACTCGCTGGCGCGGTGATACTCCAGGCAGTTGAGGCGTGTGTTGTGCCCGTTGCACCAGCCGAGCTGGAAGGAGCGGCCGCCGTACATGAGAAAGCCCAGCTTATCGGCATCCTTGACGCCCTCGAGCTCCGGCGCGCTTGCTACGTACTTGCTGCCCTCGGGGATGGGCGTAGCCGCGAGCGCCTCGATGAGCGGAGCGGTCAGGTTGGACGGAACGTCGTTCCACACGCAGCCATAAGATTTGAACTCGTGATCTGATACAGAGTAGATATGCATGTTCGCTCCTGTTCGTTTATGTGACAGTACGAACATTCTAGAACATCATTCATCCACGACCACGATCAATACCGAAAACATTGCATGACGAAATCACCCGCTTAAAAAGCGACATGCAGTTTCCTAGTCGAGATAATCTTTAAGAAACTCAATAACGCTCATACACCAGTAGTCGGTCTCCGGCGCATGGGGCTTCATCAATGCGTGCCCCCCTTCTGAATACATGACTCCCTCATGGTGTACTCCAGCTGCATCCAGAGCATCGACCATCTTTTCATAATTGTCGGGCGATACAATATCATCGTCAGCGCATTGCCAAAGATATGTCGGAGGATACTGCTCCCACACATGCTGATTAATACAGAAATCATCGAGCGAGTCGCGACCAGCCCCGCCGCACACCGAATCAAGAAATCTATTGTCTGATGCGTTCTCAAAGCCATGAAGATCAATCGGTGCATAACACAGGGCCAAGGCTTTTGGCGCCTCGCATCCGTAGGACGCAAATCCCTTGTTGTCCGTCCCCCACTCGGCAGTTAAATGCGCACCAGCAGAAAAGCCGATAACTGCATAACTTTTTGCGACATTAAATTTCGCTGAATTCTCCAGGACAAAACGGACGGCTCGATTTAAATCGTCGATTGGGCGCGGCATCAAAGGCTCGACCCTCACCCTGTATGACAGCACGAACACGTTATAGCCCGCATCGTTGAGCTCGGGGGCAACGGGAAAGCCTTCCACTTGATGACAAACGCTCTGATAACCTCCGCCCGAAACCGCAATGATAAAGGGAGCCCTAGGTCTCCCGGGAAAGAAGAACAGTTTCGTATTGCGCCGAGTCGGATCACGGATGCAGTCGGCTTCATCCCAAATATCGTAGGCAACCTGCCTCCCGTCATCCACGAGCTCGACAATTCGATTCAATCCACGCAAAACGCGAGCAGTTTCATATGGATTAGCATCAGAATTCATATGAGACACAATGGGTTTATTCCACATGCGCTCCCAAGTTGAAGGCCGGCAAAGCATAAGGTGCTCGCCAAAGCCAGCGAACTCAGGAAGGAGCGCGATTTCGCCAAACGTCATATCGGCAGTAATTGTCATAGCTAGTCACTCCAAAAATGAGGGTGGGCTCGCGTGAATCAACGGCAAGCCCACCACATGCAATCTGCCGCGGGGTTTTCGGCAGCTTACATCCCGAATAATTGTCTACTCCACTACCGCCTCTTCATCAGGGCGATACAGGATGTAAACGAGAACGAAGTTAAGAATTAAACCGACGACATTGCAAAGAATTGCGCCGATGAGGCTGCTCATATCACCAGAAGGATCCATATAACCGGGGAAGCTAAAAATGCCGCTCGACGTCATAACGAACGTACAGGTGTTGAAAATCGCCGGGATAACAGCACTGATTGCTCCGGCGACCATGGAAGCGATAATGATCTTCTTGTGCTCCAAGATGATGCCGTACAGCGCCGGTTCCGTAATCCCGAAAAAGCCCGTAATGGCACAGCTGAACCCAAGACTCTTTTCACTCGGGTCCTTCGAGCGGAGGGCAAACGCCAAACAAGCGCCGACAACACCCATGCTGCAGCAGAGAAGTCCAAGGATAGGATCGGAGCCGACGGTCATAATATTGTTGATGGAAAGCACGATCAGGGCCCAATGGAGTCCAAGGGGGATCATAACGAGACCGAATATCGGCCCGAGAATAACGCCGCAAAGGACGGGGCTGAACTGATAGACCGCCAGCACTGCAGCCGCAAGCAAAGAGCTCGCCTGCTGAATAACGGGGCCGATCACAAGGAGCGAGACGGGGGCGGCAACAGCAACCGTCAGGAACGGGACGAGCGCAAATGCCACAACATCGGGAAGAACCGCCCGCAGCCACTTATTAAGAACGGATGCGAACCAAGCCGCCACGATAGCAGGAAACACCGTGGAGGAATAGCTCACCATTGTGAACTTCATGCCGAGCAAATCCAGCGCATCGCCCGCTCCGGCCGCAGCAACGAAAGTCGGATAAACCAGGATTGCGCCGAGTACCGCACCGATATATCGATCGGTTCCAAAGAACTGAGCAGCAGATGATCCGACAAGAACGGGCAGGAAATACATGCAGGCATTTCCCATGCCGTACAGCAGAGTGTATATTCCGCTCTCGGCGGAAACAGCACCCGCCGTCGTCAGAATGCTAAGGATGGCGTTTATCATTCCGCATGCGATCAAGGCAGGAAGAACGGGCATCATGATGCCGCTGATGAACTTCATTAGCTTTCCCAGAAAGCCCTTAGTCTCTCCTTCGCTTGCCTCGGAATCTCCGGCGTCAATCCCGGTTTCCTTGGCAACGATTTCATAGACCTTATCGACCTTAGGTCCCACAATCACCTGATATTGCCCCGCGGAATGGCGAATGTCGATCACGCCATCAATCGCCTTGACTTTTGCATCGTCTACGATGCTTTCGTCCTTAAGGTTGAACCTTAAACGAGTCATGCAGTGAGCTACAAATGTAACGTTGTCTGCGCCGCCCACCATCTCGAGAATCTCGGCAGCGAGCTTGGTTGTATCTGCCATAAATACCATTTCTCCCATGTTGAGTTTTATATGTAACCATCAGCAAAGCGCGCGCCTTTGCCAACTAATTACCTTGTTTTCGATGCAATTCGATTGATGTGCATCATGAGGTAGAGTCTTTCTTCGTCTATAAGTTCCCGCCCCGTCAGTCGGCTGAGAACAGAAGCAATATCATCGGCGCACATTGATGCCACCGGATATTCTTTTTTGAGCGAGAGGTACATCTTGCGGTTGTCGCTCACGATGCTTTCGCCAGAGTTCAACCTATTGAATAAGTACTGAAGATGGGTTGCGAACCTTGCGTAATCGAAACCTTCCCGATCAACTTGAATGCCAAGCCGATTTTCAACAGCAACGGTTGACTCCTCCAGAACACGATCGTAGATATCCGCGCTAAACTCTTTAACTACTTCGCATGAGTCCGAATCGGCCATGTTATTGATAAACGCCATGGCAATTCCAACTGCCTCATGAGCTGGAAGCCTAACGTTAAGACGTTTCCTGATTATCCTAAGTGCATACTCGCCGATTTTAAATTCGACGGGATATTGTTGGCGGACATCAAACGATAAAGGCATGCGGACAACGATATTTTGCTCTTTGCGCTTAACCGCATACGCGATATGGTCCGCAAGGATAAACGGCAAATTAGGGCTCACCTCATAAGGCAGCAAACCTGTCGACATATCAATAACATCCGAGGTAAGCTCAAGAAGCTCGTCGGGGACCTCGTCAACGAGAGCGATGTAGCGAGAGCTAACGTTATAAAACGTTCGTTGAATCTCCGAAAGAGGGACCTCGTCTCCGACATTCTTAAACCCCAGACCACGGCCGAATGCAACCAACTGTCTGCCATTTCCATCGACGCAGAGGACAGCGCTGGTATTAATTCGTTTAACAATTTCCATGTGCCCCCCTAAACAGAACAAGGCTCCCGAAGCAGAATCCGACAATCAATGTCAACAGATGCTGCTTCAGGAGCCTTGCCTGAATATCACTCTAAGAACTAGTTTAAGCGAGCTAGTGCTAATGACCTCGAATAAACACTTCTAAACAGTTAAACGGTCGATATCTCCGTGTGAACGGTTTGGAGGCAGAGGGCGGCCCTATGCCTGCTGATAGTGCAGGTGCTTCTCGTCGATATCGGCCAGATCGCGGTCGAGATAACGGCGCGCAAGCCAGTTTGCCATGGGGAGGTTCTGGTCCAGGTAGTTACCGCACTCCTCGGGAGCGGCACCGGGAACATCGCCCTCAAAGCCCGCGACAAACGCGAACAGCTCACGCACGAGCGGCAAGATCTCCTCGCTCGTCACCTCGCCAAATACGACGAGGTAAAAGCCCGTGCGGCAGCCCATGGGGCCAAAGTAGACAATGCGGCTCGACCACTCGGCATGATTGCGAAGGAACGTCGCACCCAGATGCTCGATGGTGTGGCACTCGGCCGTGTTCATGACCGGCTCCTTGTTGGGCGTGGTCAGGCGCAGGTCAAACGTGGTGACGGCGGCACCGGTCGCCGGATCGCGGTCGATGCGGCTCACGTACACGCCGGGCTCAAGCAGCAGATGGTCAACGGAAAAACTCGCGATGCGCTCCATGGCAGATCCTCTCGGTAGTCAATTTAGGACGGGACTCTTTTAGCTGGTTGGAATGGTCGCACCAATCATACCAGTCAAAAAAGCCCCGTCCCAAATGAGCTACCCGGGACGGGGCCCGAATGATTTTTTAATCCCCGTCCCAGAAAAATCATTCTAGGCAGTGTACGAGATGGTGGCGGCTACGGCGTGGCGCCAGCCGGTGATCTTTTTGGCGCGCTCGTCGGCGGTCATGGCAGGCTCCACGATGCCGCGGGCCCCATAGACGTCGACGACATCGCGCGTATACATGCCCAGCGCAATGCCGCAGGCCCAGGCCGCACCCAGGCCGCTCATCTCGTCGTTGCTCGCGATGCGGATAGGCGAGCCAACCAAGTCGCTCTCAAACTGCATCAGGTACGCATCGCGCGTGGGACCGCCGTCAACGCGAAGCTCGGCAAGTGCCGCGCCCGAATCCTCGACCATTGCGTCAATTACGTCAAAGATTTGATAGGCAATCGATTCGTCTGCAGCTTTTACGAACTCCGCGCGACCCGTGGTGCGCGTCATGCCAAAGACGCAGCCCTCGGCGTCACTCGCCCAGTGCGGCGCGCCCAAACCGGTAAACGCCGGCACAAAGTAGACGCGGCTCGCCGGATTGGCGGCGTAGCACAGGTCGGTAACTTCCTCGGGGTTATTGATGAGCTCCAGATCGTCGCGCAGCCACGTCTTGACGGCGCCGGCATAGCTCACGTTGCCCTCGAGCACGTACTCGGTCACGCCGTCCATGCGCCATGCGAGCGAGCTCGAAAGCCCGTGCGAGCTGGCAACGAACTCGTTGCCGACGTTCATCATGACCGAGCTGCCGGTGCCATAGGTCGCCTTGGCCATGCCGCGACTATGGCAGCCTTGGGCAAACAAGGCCGCGTGGCTGTCGCCGAGCACGCCGTGAATGGGCACGGGCGCCGGCAAAAAGCCGCCCAGATCCGTCGTGCCGAACAGGCCGTCGGAATCGGTCACCTGCGGCAGGCAGGCCACGTCGACGCCAAAGGCCTCGCACACCGGCTCGCTCCAGCAGCCACGGCGCAGGTCAAAGAGCTGCGTGCGGCTGGCGTTAGACCAGTCGCAGCGGAACTCCGCACCGCCCGTGAGCGTCCAGACCACCCAGGCATCGATGGTACCCAGGCACAGCTCGCCCGCCGCGGCAGCCTCGGCAGCAGCGGGAACGTTCGCGAGGATCCAGGCCATCTTGCCCGCCGGGTAGTAGGGCGAGAGCACCAGACCCGTCGTGTCACGCACCAGCTCGGCCACACCCTCGCGCGCGGCCAGCTTGTCGCACAGCTCGCGGGCGCGGGCGCACTGCCACACCACGGCATCGCACAGCGGCTCGTCCGTCGTGCGGTTCCAGGCAACGGTGGTCTCGCGCTGGTTGGAGATGCCGATGCCGGCGATGTCGGCCGGATCGACCCCGGTCTCCTCCACCACAGCGCGCGCCACGGCCAGCACATTGGCGGCAATCTCGGCCGGATCATGGCTCACCCAGCCGGCCTCGTTGACAATCTGGCGATGCGAGCGGTCGGCACGATGAATCAAATGGCCGCCCTCGTCCACCAGCAGCGCCTTGGTGCCCTGCGTGGACTGATCGATCCCGATGATGTATTTACTCATGTACTCTCCTGTCTCCCCCGCCGATTCAAAAACTAAAACCCGACGGACAAGGAGCGAGCGGCCGCCAAGTGCCGCAGATTGCCGTGAAAGAGGAGCGCCGCGTACTTTGCGTACGCAAGCGACGGTTTGAACGGCAAGGTGCGGTGCTTGGCGGCCGCGCAGCGTCTGTGTCTACTAGTTGCCGAGGAACTCGGCGACGGTCTTGGCAATGCCTTCGCCGGTGAGGCCGTAGTGCGCAAAGACCTCGGGGCTCGTGCCGGTGATGACCGGCGCGTCGGGCAGGCTCAGGCACTTGACCGGACGCGGGCAATGCTCGCCCACCACCTGCGCGACCATAGAGCCCAGGCCGCCGAAGGGGCTGTGCTCCTCGACCGTCACGACGGCGCGCGTGGCACCGGCAGCCTCGATCACGGCCTCGGCGTCGAGCGGCTTGACGCAGTACATGTCGAGCACCGTTGCCGAAATGCCCTGCTCGGCCAGCAGGTCGGCGGCATCCACGGCGTGGCGGACCATCTCACCGGTGGCGACGAGCGTCACATCGTTGCCGCGGCGAACCCAGGTGGCACGGTCCATCTGGAACGGACACTCGTCCTCGGTATACACGTCCTCGACCGGGTTGCGCCCCACGCGGATGTAGGCCGGCTTGTTATCGTTGACCAGGGCGCGCACGAGTTCGGCGGTCTGGAAGCGGTCGCTCGGCAGATACACGCGCATGTTGGGAATCGCGCTCATGGCGGCGATATCCTGCGCAGAGTGGTGGCTCATACCTAAGGCGCCGTAGGACACGCCGCCCGAGATGCCGATGAGCTTAACATTGGTGTTGGAGTACGAGACGTCGACCTTGCACTGCTCATACGAGCGCGTGGTCACAAAGGACGCCGGCGAGGCGGCCCAGGCCTTCTTGCCGCACGAAGCCATGCCGGCGGCGATGCTCACCAGGTCCTGCTCGGCAATGCCGACCTCGACGGACTGCTGGGGATACCGATCGAAGAACGGCGTGAGCGACGCGGAGCCGCGGGAGTCGGAGCACAGGACGACGATGTCCTTATCGGTCTTCGCGGCCTCGAGCAGCGTGTCGCAGATAACCTTGCGATTGGCGATCTTGTTAGCCATTGATGGCCTCCTTATGGGCAGCGAAATCGGCGATGATCTGGGCATATTCCTCATCGTTGGGCAGGTGATGATGCCAGGAGGCCTTGTCCTCCATAACGGGCGAGCCATAGCCCTTCACCGTGTTGAGGATGATGACCGTGGGCTTACCCTTGGTCTCGGCGGCCAGCGTCAGCGCGGCGTCGATGGCCTGGACGTCGTTGCCCGGAATGGAGAGCACGTTCCAGCCGAAGGCGGCCCAGCGCTCCTCCTGCGAGTCCTGCTTCATGACGTCCTCGGTGCTGCCGCTGATCTGCAGGCGGTTGCGGTCCACGAGCGCGCACAGATTATCGAGCTGGTAGTTGCCGCCGCTCATGGCGCCCTCCCAGACCGAGCCCTCGGCAAGCTCGCCGTCACCCATGATGGTGTAGACGCGGTAGTCGCGGCCGTCCATCTTGCCGGCAAGCGCCATGCCCACGGCCACGGGCAGGCCATGGCCCAGCGAACCGGAGTTCATCTCGATGCCCTTGAGCTTGTTGTTGGGGTGACCGATGTAGGGGCTGCCGAACTTGGAGAAGCGGGCCTTGACGTCGTCGAGGTCCAGATAGCCCTCGTGGCAGAGCACCGCGTAGTAGGCCTCCATGGCGTGGCCCTTAGAGAGCACGAAGCGGTCGCGACCGGGATCGTCGACGGTCTCGGGCGAAATGTTGAGGTGGTTGGCGTAGAGGGTCATGAGGGCGTCGATCACCGACATGTCGCCGCCGATGTGGCCGCCGGCGCCAGCCATGATGATATCGACGCAATCGCGGCGAAGGTCCCAACGCAGGGACTCAAGCTCTTCGATAGTTGCCATTTCTACTCTCCTCGCAGGTAGGCTTTGACGTCTTCTTCAATCGGGTCGTACAGGTCGGGGGCAATGCCGATGTACTTGCACGCCTCGTAGAGCACCGGCACCACGTTGGCGTGAATGGCGACGCAGTGGTGGATGTAGGGGCCCTCGACGATCTTGGCCTCGAGGCGCTTGAGATTGTCGACCTCGACCCACAGGTAGGTGCCCATGCCGGCCGGGCCGTCGATGCCGCGGGCGTTGCCCAGCAGCAGCGAGTACTCGCCGTTGTCGCCGTCAAAGCGGGCAAGGGTGAGGTCGCCGTGCTTGGCCTCGGCCGTCAGCGCGCCGGGGTGATCGAAGGCCAGCGGGTAGGTGAGCTTAGGCTTGACGGCCGCACAGCTGCAGGGCCAGGGGCCGCAGTGCTGCAGCAGCTCGCCGTTCTCGTTATCGGGATGGCGCACGGTCCAGTCGGCGAACATGCCGCGGTGACGGCCCAGGTCGGCCGCCTCGACCATCAGCGCGGTGATGGCGCCGTGGATATCGGTCTCGCACACGACGGGGATACCCATCTCGTTGAGGATGGCGTTGGCGGCGCAGGGCATAATGCCCAGCTCGTCCTGCAGGGCGTTCCAACACTGGATGGCGCCGGCGTTGCAACCGTACTTCTCGACCAGGCGCTTCATGGCGATGGCGAGCCCTGCGACCGCGGGGACCTTGTCCTCGGGGATGCAGATCTCAAAGCTGTCGGTGATGTGGGCGAGCATGGCGTTCATGGCCTGCTCGTCGGCCTGGGCATCGCGCACGGCCTGGACAAGCTCGGTCATGGGGATGGGCGAAAGCTGGATATTGAACTTTTCGAGCAGCTCACCCTCGTTGCACATCGTGGACCAGAAGTCGAACGGACGGGTGGCCATCTGCAGAATGCGGGTGTGCTTGAAGGTCTTGACCACGTTGCACACAGCCAAGAAGTCCCAGACGCCGCGCTCGAACTCGGGGTCGGTCAGGCGGCAGTTGGTCATATAGGTGAAGGGAACCCGGAAGCGGCGCAGGACCTTGCCGGTGGCGAACAGGCCGCACTGGCTATCGCGCAGACGGGTGCCATCGGGCTCGGGGCGCTCGTCGCGCGGGCCCCACAGCAGCACGGGCAGGCCGAGCTCGCGGGCAAGGCGGGCGCAGACATACTCGGTGCCAAAGTTGGCGTGGCACAGCATGATGCCGTCGACGCCCTCGGCGCGGAACTTCTTGACGATAGGCTCGATATGGCTGTCATCGAACAGCAGGCCCTCGTCGTTGATGTCGTCGATATCCACGATGTCGACGCCGATCTCGCGCAGGCGATCAGCCGTCAGGCCGCGATACTTGATCGCGTCCGGCGCGCTAAAGATGCTGCGGCGCGTGGGCACAAAACCGAGCTTGATCTTATCCATGTACGTCCTCCCCTAGTCACATGTTCAGTAAACAGACGCGTGTTTCGTTTTGTTCTGTTTACTAAATGTTTTACTCTTCTGTTTAGAAGTTTAACGCGAAATACCCGTAGACGGTAGAGAAATCAGCCTAAACGGTATGTAAACAATCTGAACATACAAGGGGAACAAAAAGAGGGCCCCGAAGGACCCCCTCTTTGAACGACGTTATGCGTGCCGCCCCGCGCATCTTGGCACGGCGCGTGCGATGCCGCTTTCGCCTAGAGCTCGCGCACGCTCTGGCGCTCGACAAAATAGGTCGATACGGCTGTCTTGCAGGTGTAGCTCTTGGGATTGCGGATGTTGCCCACCAGACGGCGCACCGCGATCTCGCCCACCTCGTGCTTGGGAACGTGCACCGTGGTGAGCGGCGGGTTGGAGAAAGCGCCCAAAGATAGGTCGTCAAAGCCGATGATCGAAACATCCTCGGGCACGCGTATGCCGTGCTCGTTCAGGGCGCGCATAGCGCCCACGGCGAGCACGTCGTTCTCGGCAAAGAAGGCCATCGGCAAGTCATCGCGCGAGACGCCGTCGAGCCACGCGCCCATGTCGCGATAAGCACCCTCGAGCGTGGTGCCCAGCGTGACGTGCCAGGTCGGGTTGGCCTCGAGGTCCGCATCCTCAAGCGCTTGGCGATAGCCGCGCTCACGATCTTTAAAGTTGCGAATGCGAAGGTCGCCTGCCAGGTAGCCGATTTGTCTGTGGCCCTTCTCGATAAGGTAGTCCACGGCACGCAGCACCGAATCGGTGTTAGCAATGACCACGGCATCGAAGTACTGGCGATCGCTCCAACCGTCGAGCACGATCAGGTGGGCGGCAGCGTTGGCGAACAGGGCGTAGTCTTCCTCGCCCAGCTCGGTGCCCATCAGCACGATAGCAGCAGACGGATCGGCGATCAGGCCCTCGACCTGCGGGCGCACGGCGTCCAGGTCGCTAAAGTCGAGTGTGACAAAGCTCGTGCTCATGCCGTGACGACGCGCCTGGCGCTCCACGCCCTCGATGACCGCGGGATGGAAGGTGCTCTCGTCCAGGATGGCGCCCGTCTTGCGCGCAAGTACAAACTGGATGCTCTCGAGCTGCGTCGACTGCTGATAGCCGAGCGACTGCGCACACTCCAGGATGACCTTGGCGGTCTCCTCGCTCACGCTGCGCTTGCGGTTGAGCGCGTTGGACACGGTTGCGGGCGAAAAACCGGTGATGCGGCTGATCTCGCGAACACTTGCTTTGGCCATTGGTCCCCCTAGCGGCGGCCGTGGTGGAGCATCGCGACTCGATGGCTCGGCAACTAAACGGCCGCAAATTCAAACTAAACATAATAGTAAATGTTTATGAGCTAGTTTAGCCTGTTGTCAAGCGAAGTGGCACGACTATTCCCCCAACGGGCGCATTTGCTCGGTAGCTAAAAAAGCCCCGTCCCAAATTGACTACATGGGGCGGGGTGCAGGAATCGTTTAACCTAGGACGCGGGCCATGCGCGCCTTAAACTCGGACAGGAAGCGCGGGGCGTCAACGGTCAGCGCCACAAGCGCGCTCTTGTCGGGATCGGACAGGCGGTGCTCGTCGCAGATGGTGCGGCCACGGTACTCGCCCAGCAGGTCGACACGCAGATTGCAGCCGAGCGCACCCACGAGCGTGGGGTCGATCGCCACGGCAACGGCCAGGGGATCGTGCAGTGCGCAACCACCCAGGTAGGGTGCGTTCATCTCGTACGAGCCAATGTAGTGCTCGACCATGCTCGCAAATGCGCAGCCCGCCATGGTGCCCGAGCCTGTCCAGCCGGCAACATCGCGGCGCGTGAGCACCACGCGATGCGTCACGTCCAGGCCCACCATGGTGAGCTTGCGGCCCGAGCGCAGCACGGCATCGGCGGCCTCGGGATCGCTTGCCATGTTGGCCTCGGCACCCGCGCTCACGTTACCGGGCACGGTCAGGGCGCCGCCCATCACCACCACGCGGCCGATAGACATCATCGCCGCCGCATCGCGCTCCAAGGCAAGTGCCAGGTTGGAGAGCGGGCCGGTCGCTACGTAGACCAGATCGGGCCCATAGGTGCGCGCGGCATCGATCAGATAATCGACCGCGGCATTGCCATCGGCCGAGGTCGCCCCCACTGGCTCGTAGGGAGACGCGGGCACGCTCGCGCCGCCGATGCCGTTCTTGCCGTGGATGAGCGTGGTGGACGCCGGTGGCGTATAGGGCTCGGTCGCCTGTAGGGGACGGTCGGCACCCAGATACACCGGCACCTCGGGACGACCCAACAGGTCGAGCACCGCCAGGCAGTTATGCGCCGACTGCTCGACGCGCACGTTGCCAAAGCACGTGGTGATGCCCACGAGCTCCACCTCGGGGCTCGCGATGGCATAGGCAAGCGCCATCGCATCGTCCACACCCATATCCAGATCAAGGATCAGCTTCTTGATTGCCATTGTTCTACTCCGCTTCTCCGTCTTGTACGTAATCGTCTAAACCAAACGCGCGCTCGACTTCGCCACGCGTGGGAATCGACTGCTGTGCACCCAAGCGCGACACCGTCACCGCCGAGGCACGGGCACCCGCGGCCATGCACTCAAAGAGCGGCAGGCCCTCCAGACGAGCCGCGGCAAGCGCACCGATAAACGTATCGCCCGCGGCCGTCGTATCGACCACCGTGCTCGAAAGCGCCGGCATGCGCAGCAGCTCGCCGTCGTCGCCGAGCGTAACCGACCCGGCACCGCCCAACGTGATGACCGCAGCTCCGGCACCCTTGGCGAGCAGGGCATTGAGCGCTGCGGCGCAGCTCGTATCATCCGCGGGCAAGATGCCCGTCAGCACCTGGCACTCGGTCTCGTTGGGACAGACCAGGTCGACCGCCGTCCAAGCCCCTGCCGGCACGTCACTTGCCGGCGCCGGGTTAAAGACCGTATAGAACCCCAGCTCGTGAGCGCAAACGAGTGCCTCGGCCGTCGCCGCCAGGTCGCATTCGCCCTGGGCGATAAAGACGCTTCCGGCAGCCGGGGCAATCTTGCTGGCGTCGCCGTCGAGTTCATCGGCCACCAGGCACCTCAGCGCGCAGGCAACGTCCTCGCCCGTAAGCGCATGGTTGGCGCCCGGCGACAGCACAATACGGTTGTCGCCACCAAAGCGAATGATGGTCGCCGTTCCCGTCTCCACGTCGTCGCGACGCGCCACAAAATCGCAGCTCACGCCAGCGTCTTGGAGCCCCGTCACGAGCGACGTGCCAAACGCGTCGCGACCGACCGCACCGATCATGCATGTGTGCGCGCCCATGCGCGCAGCCGCTACGGCCTGGTTGGCGCCTTTTCCGCCGGCGTTGGTGATAAACCCGCTGCCGCCGACGGTCTCGCCCGCACGCGGCATGCGCTCGCACGCCACCGAAAGGTCCATGTTCATGCTGCCGAACACCGCGACGATGCCGCAATCTGCCATGGAAACCTCCTCGTCCGCGGGCTCTGCACCCGCTGCCGGTCGTCGATCGTGCGCTCTCACGCCTCTATAACTTTAGTTCACTTTGATGTGGACGCGCGCTTGAGCTTGCGCCAGCAGCAAGCATTCACAGGAGCAGGCGGCTACAATAAAGGCGTGCTGATTATTCTCGTCATTTGGATGATGTTTTATGGAACAATTCCCGCGATCGAACTCGCGCAGCTCACGCCACTCGAGCGATCAACAGGCGCCGCACGAACGCTCGCGCGCCAGCCGCCAAACCTCCGAGCCGCGCCAAGCCGCAGACCCCCATCGCGCGTCTGCCAACAAGGGCGCCCACGCCAGCAGCGCCACAAAAGAGCAGGTGCCCGCGCGCCCCAAATCTCGGTATATCCCCGCCCTCGACGGTCTGCGCACGCTTGCCGTCGTCGCGGTGGTGCTCTATCACCTCAACCTCACCTGGGCGCAGGGCGGCTTGCTTGGAGTCACGATTTTCTTTGTGCTCTCGGGCTACCTGATCACGCGCCTGCTCATCAACGAAGTATCAAAGACCGGCCGCATCGACCTCAAGAGCTTCTGGATCCGCCGCATCCGTCGCCTGGTCCCCGCCGTGGTGACCGTTGTGGTTGTAACCTGTGCGCTGTGCACCGTCTTCAACCACGTGATGCTCACCAAGATGCGTCCCGACATTCTGCCGTCGCTGCTGTTCTTTAACAACTGGTGGCAGATTATGCAGGACGTTTCGTACTTCAACGCCCTGGGCGACCCCTCGCCGCTTACGCACTTTTGGTCGCTCGCCATCGAGGAACAATTCTACCTGGTTTGGCCACCGCTGCTGTTTGCCATGGTGTCCATGCATGTGAGCAAACCCAACACGCGCCGTGTGGTCCTGGGACTCGCAGCGGTATCCGCCCTTGCCATGATGGTGCTCTACAACCCTGCCGCCGACCCCAGCCGCGTGTACTACGGCACCGACACCCGCGTCTTCTCGCTGCTGCTGGGCGCCTGGATGGCCTTTATCCCCAATCGCGACCTGGCGCCGGTGCGTCTCGCTCATCGTTTGGGGCTCAATCGCCTGGCTGGCGCCGCCAAGCACGGCAAGAACGCCGAGGGCAAGCCTGGCGAGAAGGCCGACAACGCAGCCGAGACCGTCCCGGCACAGCCGAGCGCCCTCGTGCGCTTTTGGTCCTCGCCCGCATCCATCGATGTGTTGGGCGTCGTGGGTCTGGTTGGCCTTGCCGCCATGGTCGCGCTCACCAACGGCTACACCGCGTTCCAGTATCGCGGCGGCACGCTGCTATGCTCCATCCTCACGCTCATGGTCATCGCGGCCTGCGTGCAGCCCCAGGGAATGGTTGCCCGCGCACTGTCCGCCGAGCCGCTCGTGTGGGTTGGCAAGCGCTCGTACAGCATCTACCTGTGGCACTATCCGCTACTGTTGCTCATGAACCCGGTCGCCAACATCAACGATACGCCGTGGTGGCAGTACATTTTGCAGGTGTTGTTGGTGGTCGCCGTAGCCGAATGTTCATATCGCTTTATCGAGACGCCGTTTAGAAAGGGCGCCTTTGGGCGCACCGTATCCGAGTTCCGCGACGGCACCACCGCGCCCGCCAACTGGGTGCGCGCGCACGTCCCTGTCTGCGCAGCCTGCGCTGTCGTGTTGGTCGTTGCACTGGGCGGCCTGATCTTTGTGCCCGAGACGTCTGCGCTGAGCGGTGAGGGCGCCGAAGTCCTCAACAAGGAAGCCAAAAACACCGCGCCCACAGACCAACAGGCGGCCGACGACACCGACAAGGACAACGACGGCTTCCCCGATGGCTCCTACGACCTGTTGATGATCGGTGACTCCGTGTCGCTGCGCGCCGTTGATTCCTTTGACGGCGTGTTCCCGCACAGCCATATCGATGCCGAAAAGGGCCGCCAGTTTGATGCGGGCCGCGCGACATTTGAGGGCTATCTCCAACAGAACCTTGCCGGCAAGATCGTGGTCTTTGCACTGGGCACCAACGGCTTGGTAACCGACGACCAGATCGACGCCATCATGACCGATGCAGGAGATAAGCGTATTGTGGTGTTTGTGAACACGCGCAGCCCGCAGCCGTGGGTTGGCTCTACCAACCAGGCCATCGCCAACGCTGCTACGCGCTACAAGAACGTGCGCGTTATCGACTGGTACGGATACAGTGCCAATCGCAACGACCTGTTCGATGGCGATGGCACGCACCTGTCGACCACTGGCGTGACTGAGTACCTCAACTTGATCCACGATGCAGTCAAGAAGGACCTGCCCGTGCATCCCGAGGATCACGTCAACGATCCGCAGCCGGCGGCCGTCAAGTCTGCCACCGACGCGCTCGTCAATGCGCTCGCTCTCAAGCCGCACAAGCTGGGCACCGACAAGTAACCTGCAGCGCAAACTTCCCACATCCGGAGGGGGTGCCCGCCACGGCAGGCACCCCCTCCGACAGTTAGGGACGTTCCTTATGTGCCGGCACCCAGGGACACTCCTGACACAGCCGAGGAACGCCCTCCTTGCGACCAAATTCTGGGCGCCTCGCCACCCCGAACGTTGTTTCCAAGCCCACACCCGCAGCAAACAACCCAAAATCACTCTTTTCGAGCCGGCTCCAAGGGGTCGTGGACAAAAAGGGGCAAATATGAGTACTGTTACCATTTTAGTAGCAGGCAAAACCACCCAAAATGACGTCCGAGCGACCCCTACAACCCCCTAAAGCAGCCAACCTGACTGGTTTAAGACATATTGGAGCCAATTTTAATGAACATACTATCGGCTATGTCCATTATCTTCTTGGATGTAAATGCTATTCACTTAGCAACAGTACTCATATTTGGCATTTTTTGTCCACTGCCATATAACTAATGCCCTATAGCGGGCAAAAAACAGGCCGCAGTCCATCGCTGCGGCCTGTTCGGAAGCAAAAGTGGGCGCTAAGCGCTGTAACCCATCGCCTGCAGGACAAACATGACGACCGTGAGCACCGTAATCACACCGATAGTCGCCCAAGTGAGCACGTTCCACACGCGACCGTTGCGGTTAGTGCCCATAATGTGACGGTCGGCGGCGATAACCACCTGGAACACCAGAACCACGGGCAGTAGCACGCCATTGATGACCTGCGAGGTCATCATAATCTGGAACAGATCGACACCGGGCATGAGCACCAACACGGCAGAAATACCGATGATGGCCGTAATGATGCCGCGGTAAACCGGGGCCTCATCCCAGCTGCGATCGGCGCCGCGCTCCCAACCAAATGCCTCGCAGATGGCACTCGACGTAACGCCCGGCAGCACGCAGGCAGCCAAAAAGCTCGCTGCAACCAGGCCCGAGGCAAACAGCACCGTGGACCACTGACCCGCGATGGGCTCCAGCGCGCGGGCGGCATCGGCAGCATCGCTAATCTGAATACCCGCCGGGAACAGCACCGTACCGGTCGTGATGATAATAAAGCCCGCAATGATATCAGCAGCGATCGAGCCGCTCACGGTATCAATGCGCTGCAGCACGATGTCGTCCTCGCCCGCGTTCTTATCGACCACGTTGTTCTGCGCCAAGAAAATCATCCACGGCGCGATGGTGGTACCGATCGTTGCGACCACGAGCGACACGTAGCTGGGGTCATTTTGAATGTTAGGCACGACCAGGTCGACCGCGACCTCACCCCAGTTGGGGCCAGCCATAAACGCGGCGACAATATAGGTCACGAAGACGCAGCTTACCAACAGCAGAATCTTCTCGATGCGCTGGAAACTACCCGACATGGTAAGCATCCACACCAGCAGCGCCACCAACGGCACCGAGATGCTCGCCGGCACGCCAAAGAGAGCAAGGCCGCTGGCGATACCCGCAAACTCCGAAATGGTCACAGCCGTGTTGGCGATCAACAGCGCCGCCATAGCAAGTACACTCTTGCGCACGCCAAAGCGCTCGCGAATGAGCGATGCCAGGCCCTTGCCCGTGACGCAGCCGCAGCGCGCCGCGGTCTCCTGCGTCACGATGAGCAGCACGGTCATGACGGGAAGCATCCACAGCATCTTGTAGCCATAGCTGGCGCCCGCGCTGGAATACGTTGCAATGCCGCCGGCGTCATTGCCCGAAAGCGCCGCCAGCAGACCGGGACCCATAGCGCCAAAGATGGCCGCGATGGTCAACTTTTGCTTGGTGCCCGACTTTTGCTTGGTATTTTGCACGCGACCACCTAACCCATGACCGACATGGTGAGCAGCACCGCAGCGGCGCAGTACGCTACGCACGAGATCATGACGGCAATAACGTTCATGGCGGTGCCCGACGTGTTGAGGTCATGCTCGTCACGCCAGAACAGCACCATCAGGTAAATCACGGCGCTCATGTTGCCAACCAGGCAAATGATGGCAGCGATATTAAAGCACCCGGTAAAGAGTTGCTCCTCAAACATGGACGCATCGGGGAACGCAGCGGTGCGCACCAGCTGGGCGCACAGGTAGGTCACGAGTGACAGAATCAGGCCCATGCCCGTGCTCTGGAAGAAGAACCCCAGATACGGCTTGGGCTCGTCGTCGTGACCGTCATACTCCAGGAAGTAGTTCTTGACGAACGACACCATGCGCGAGGCCGCCAGCAGCACGAGCGGCATGGCGCACATGGGGAACACCACCAGATGCGCGGAGCCGAGCGCCGTTCCCAGCACGGTCGCCATGATGCACGACGCGATGCCCCATACAACAACCCAGTACTGGCGATGCACGAACCAGCTGAGCACATTCGTCGAGTCATCGGACGCGCTATCGCCCGAGCCGACACCGGCGATCTGCAGGTCCTCCTGGTGCTCCTCGGCGATAACGTCCATGGCGTCGTCGAAGGTCACGATACCCAGGATGTGGCGGTTCTCGTCACAGACGGGGATAGCTACCAGGTCATACTTGGTCATCTCATCCGTTACGTCTTCCTGGTCCTCGTCCGGCGACACATAGACCAGGTCGCGATAGGCCAGCTGACCCAGCGTGGCGTCGCGGTCGGCTACAATCAGCGTGCGCAGTGAAAGCACGCCGGTCAGCATGCCGCTCGGATCCTCGGTATAGACGTAGTAGACGCTCTCGAAGTCCTCGTCGAGCTCGCGAATCGCCTCGATGGCGTCACCGACCGTTGCCGTGGCGGGCAGGGAGACAAACTCCGAGGTCATGATGCGGCCGGCGGTGTTGTCTTCATACCCTAACAGGTTACGAATCGCCTTCTCCTCCTTGACGCCCATCAGGCGCAGGAGCTTCTCGGCCTTCTCATAATCGAGCTCGTCGATCAGGTCGGCAGCGTCATCCGGGTCCATCATGGCCAGCATCGACGATGCGTCCGTGTCGGACAGGCCCTCGAGCATCTCGGTCATGAGCTCGTCGTCATCGAACTCCGAGATGGCCTCGGCGGCCTGAGCCGTGTCGAGCTGTGCGAACACCTGCGCGCGTAGGCGCGGGTCGAGCTGCTCGATAATGTCGGCGATGTCGGCAGGGTGCAGCTCGCCGAGCGTCTTGTGCGACACCGAGAGCTGGATGTTCTTAGTCGAGCGATCGAGCAGGTCCATGTAGGACCAAGCGATGATGTCCTCACTGAGCGGCTTACCCAGGTGCTTCATAAAGCCTTCGACGATATGCTCGAGCGCGGGGCTGATGGCGCGTAGCAGACCGCGGGCACCGACCTCGGCACCCAGCAGGCGCAGCTGGTTTTCGCCCGACATGGAAAACTTGATGTCGTTTACGCGCACGACCTTCATGCCCTGCGTGTCGACGATCTGCTTGTTGAGCACGTCGCGTGCGAGCAAGAGCTCGGTCGGCTGCAGGTACGAAAAACGGATTTCGGTGGCCGACGCCTTAAGGTACACGCCCGTCTCGTCGATACGGTCGACCCATTTGCGCCAACTGATCATAAACGGCGTCTTGCCGGGTCCGCGGAACGCGAGCGACGTCACGTGCGGAAAAACTTCACCGGTAGCAATACCAAAATCGTTGACCACGCCGAGCTTTTCGCCGTCGACGTCCAAGACCGGCAATTTGAGCATCTCACTCAGATAATTCAATGGTGCTCCCCATCATTATTCCTCCGGACGCGGCCATGCCGGCGCGCCATCCGTGGACTTTTAGATATTTATACGCATGCGCGGGCGGCACGCCGCTCGGCGCTCACACCCCGTGCATGCGCAGAAAGCACCTGCATGGGGTCATCGACTGTATGGTCGAGGTTTGGATTTCACCTGTAACCTTTCTCTTGACCCTTATTATCCGCAGTAACTATAGCATCAGCATCGCGCTGTGGCGCCAAATTTATGCGCTGCACATCGCAGGCATACCAAAGGCTGACGCATCCGTGACATAGTCATTGGGGACGTTCTTAAATGACTACCCAATAACTACTCTGCGGTGTCGTTGTCCTCGGCAAGTTGGGGGAACACGGCATCCTTGGGCATGGTGGCCTTCGTCAGCGAGGTGAGCTTTTTGCTCAGCGACGTGTCCGTCTTGACCAGGTCGCTGAGCGTCACGATCTTGTAGCCGTCGGCAATGAGGCCGTCGATAATCTGCGGCAGCGCCTCGAGCGTCTGCTCGGCGCATTCGTCTCTATCGGTGAGCAGCACGATATTGCCCGGCGTCACCGAATCGAGCACCGTCGAGACCTGCTCGTCGGCACCGTTGAGCAGCCAGTCGCCCGAGTCAATATTCCACGAGACCACGGCGGAGACCAGGTCCATCGCATCAATCCAGTTTTGCTCGTCAAAGGCAGCGTAGGGAGCACGCAGCAGCATCGTCTTCACGCCGGTCGCCGACTTAATCGCATCGGTGCCTTTCGTGATCTGCTCGCGTACCGCCTCACGGTCCTGACCCTTGAGCGAATCGTCGCTGTAGCTGTTGGATCCGATTTCGCACCCGGCATCGACAATCGCCTTGGCCGTGGCGGACGAGGCCTCGACCGCATCGCCTGAAAGGAAGAACGTCGCGGTGACGCCCTTTTCCTTGAGTACCTGCAAAATCTGCTTGGTCGCTCCGCTCGGGCCCTCATCAAACGTCAGCGCCACGTACTTTTCGTTGCCCTTGGGTGCCACGCTCGCGCACGCAACGACGCAATCGGTAGCGGGCACAACCTCGCCGCGGTCCTGCGTCTTACCCGATTGCTCGCCGACCCACACCTCCGAGCGGCCCTGGACACCCCACGTCTGCACATACTCGATAGCGCCCGTGCCCTCGACCTTGAGCTTGGGCTCGATAACCGAAGCCTGAACCTCGTGCTTCTCGTAGGTGTTACGGCCATCCTTGACCGTCACCTTCTCGCCGCCCTCAAGTTCGCGGCTTTTCCACTTACCCTGTTTTATGCGCTTGCCGTCCACCTTAACCGACAGCTTTTCGCCGCCATGGCGGGTCAGCACGCTGTCATCGACGGCCAGCAGGTCGCCTGCGTCGTAGGTGTCAGTCAACTCCTGGTCGTCGATGAGATTCTGCAGCGTAGAGCCCACGCGCACCGCGGTCTTCTGGCCGTTGAGCTCCACGTCCACACTGCGGTTGACGTAGCCCACGACGGCAGCGATAAACAGCACGAGCGCGCAACCCACGGCGATGAGCGCATAGGGCAGACGGGACGGTCGGCGCGGCAAGCGCCCGTTGCCGATGCGCGCACTGCGATCGCTAAACCCGCGGCTATGGTTGAGGTACATCGCGCCGGGCTTACGGCGACGGCGGCGCTGACCGCTGGGCAGCTGCCCCAGGTCGCGGCGCGCCGTCGGACGCGCACCCGAGCGCCCGTTTAAGTTGGATCCATTTTGGCGCATGTGCCCTCCCCCATAAACACAGCAAGCCGGAGCAACAGGTCTCCGGCTTGCCTCCCATCATTTGGTACGTCGCTATTTTGTAGCTTTTGACAAGCCTCCGCTCGCCTTTTGGTATTCGTCCTTAAAGGCCTTGAACATGCCGCGCGTCTTGCCGAGCTGCTTGCCCAGTGCGCGGCTGCCCTTGTCCACGGCAACCGATCCCTTATCGTCGAGTACCTTGGCGCCCTTTTTGACCTTATCGCCCACCACGACGCTGGCCTCGGCGGCCTTGGCAGCCGCACCGCCCGAATACCCGAGCGACTTGACCTCGTCCGAGACGACCATCGCGCCGTTCTCGTAGCCGCGCAGCATCGTCGGTGGCACCTGCGTGTCGCCCACCAGCACGCTCGAAGCGGCACCGGCGGTCACATAGAATGCCTGCACGACACCCGAGCGTGGCTTGAACTCAACGTCCGAGCAGTAGCCCACGACATCGCCCGATTCCGTGCGCACGTCCATACCGACCCAGATGATGCAATCGTCCAGGTTGATGTCGAGGCGCTTGGCGGCGGCGGCATCGTACGTGTCCTTAACGTCATCGACCGCAATGGCGCCCTCGTAGACACCAATGGCGTCGAGCGCTACGAATCGATCGGGACGCTCGATCATGCCCGCGATATCGGACTGGCGGACCATAAAGCCGACCACGCGCGTACCGCCCGGGGTAAAGACCGGAAAGTGAATCTTTCCGAGCTTTTTAGGGCTGCGCGGCGTGCCGTCCTTTTTGGTGCGCTTGTCCTCGGTAGGCTTGCGATAGATCTTGGCGCCGACAAAATCCCCGGCGCGCATTATGCCTCGGTCGAGGGCTCCGCAGCCTCGGCATCAGCCTCGACGGCGTTCTCGACCATGACGTCGGCGGCAGGCGTCACGTTGCCACCCGAAATGGCGTCGTTGAGCTGCTCGCGCAGCTGGTCCATGCGCTCGCGGGCCAGGTCGACCTTGGCGCGCAGGTCGTCGGTCTTGGCGTCGACCATCGGGCCAAAGTCATTCACCGCAGCACGGGCCTCCTCGGCGCTGTGCTCGTAGGTGTCGCGCATATTGTCCCAGGCGTCGTTGGCGATATCGGCAGCCATGGCGCGGGTCTCGGCGCCCGAGCGCGGGGCCAGAGCAACACCGATAATAGCGCCGGCAGCGGCACCAAAAAGTGCGCCGGAGACAAAGCTGAAAGTCTTACCCATGATCATTCCTCTCCTGCGGGCACGTCGGTGCCCACCGTTTGAATGCTGTCCATTATACCCGCAGCGCATCACTTGCCGCTCTGCTCACGGCAAAGGCGCAGGTACGTGATGGTGATAAACGCGTAGGCCTACTCCTGAGGCATAGCCGGCATGGCCACCGTGGCACCCGGGTCCTCGCCGGCGCCGTCCACGAGTGGCAGGCCGCCCTCATGCGCAGGTCCTGCCGGAACCGTCGCCGCACCGCCAAAGACAGCAGCGGAGGCCTCGTGGTTCTCGACAACCGCGCCCTCGGTATCAATCGCCACCTGGGGCTCGTCGTCAAAGTTGGGGACGCCCTGGGGCTCGGTGGGAACGGGCTCGGCGGTCGCATCAGCAACGGGCTCGGCGTCGACCGGCACATCGCCCTCGTCAGCGCCCTCGTCCTCGGCAGCATCTTCGCCGTTCGCAGCGGCGACGGCCTCGTGAGGATCCTTGCCCTCGGCCTCGGCGCGCATGCCCAGCACCAGGTTGCGCAGGCCCGCGACCGTGCCTTCCACGTCGGGGGCAGGCTGGTCGGCGTGCAGGTACGCCCAGTCCATCATAAAGGTGGCCGACGACAGCGCACCGATGGCCAGTGCGTCGTCGGGGCACGAAAGCTCGACCTCAAAGACACGCTCGTCATGCTCGCTTACGCGCGTGCGGCCGCACGAGATGCTACCGGCAAGACCGGTCTCGTTCATGAGCTCGACCGTCACGTGCTCCAGCAGGTGGCAGAGCTCGGTCTGACCCATGCAGTCCTGGAACTCGCGGCCGGAATCGCCCAGGCACAGGTGCTTGGCAATCGCCGGCACCAGGTAGTACACGCGCGCCGTGGCCTCGATATCCTCCGAGGTCATGAGCGGCATGCCGGGGTTCACCAGCACGTGCGCGCAGATCTTGTCCTCGCTGACGGTGACCTTAAGGATGTTGAACAGGCCTGCCATAACTCTCCCCTACTCTTCCTTGTCCTACTCGTCGCCGTCGTGCGGATTCGCGGAACCCGCACCCGACGTCGTCGGCTCGTCTACCGAAGACTCGGAATCCTTCTTATCGGTTTCGGCCGGAGCGATCACGCGAATGAGCGAGATGCGCTGGCCACGCATCGACTGCACTTTAAACTTGTACCCCGCGACCTCAAACACCTCTCCGATGTCGGGCACCGAGTCGCAAAGCTCCAAAATCCAGCCGGCGATGGTCTCATAATCATCGCTTTCCTCAAGCGGCCAACCAAGCTCAATCGCGTCATCGCACGAAAAACGCCCATCAACGAGCCACTCGCGGCGCGAAAGGCGCGTGAGGTACTTGTTGTCGGGGTCGAACTCGTCCTCGATCTCGCCCACGATCTCCTCGACGATGTCCTCGATGGTGATGATGCCGGCCGTGCCGCCGTACTCATCCACGACGACCACGATCTGGTCGTGCGAGGTCTGCATCTCGGACAGCAGCGGCAGGATGTCCTTGGTGTCGGGCACAAAGGTGGCGTCGCGCAAAAAGCCGGCGATGGGCTGGTCGCCCTTGCCGTCGAGCGCGGGCTGGATCAGGTCCTTGATGTGCGCGATGCCCGCGACGTTGTCGGGGTCCTCGTGATAGACGGGGATGCGGCTGAAGCCGGTCTGGCGCATGGTGGATAGCACGCTGGCGACCGTCTCGTCGTCCTCGCACATGGTGGTGTCCACGCGCGGCACCATGACCTCGCGGGCAACGGTGTCGCCCAGGTCAAAGATCTCGTGGATCATGCGCTTTTCCTCGTCGAGCAGGTCGTCCTGCTCCGAGACCATGTACTTGATCTCTTCTTCCGAGACGTTCTGACGGTCGTCGGCACTCTTGATACGCAAGATGCGGGCCAGGCCATCGGAGCAAGCGCCAGTCAGCCACACGAGCGGACGGGCGATCTTCTGGAACACGGAAAGCGGGCCCACGACCTGCTTGGACACGCCCTCGGCATTGGCCAGGCCGATGCGCTTGGGGACGAGCTCGCCGATCACGATGGACACGAAGGCGACCGCGACGGTGATGATGACCGGCGCCAGGCCGCGCGCGATGGCGGAGAGCGGCGCGATGCCAAAGCTCATGAGCCACGTGGCAAGCGGGTCGGACAGGCTCGTCGAGGCGACGGCGGACGAGGCGAAGCCCACGAGCGTGATGGCGACCTGGATGGTGGCGAGCAGCTGGTCGGAGTCGGCGGCCAGCTTAATGGCACGCTCGGCGCGCTTGTCGCCTTCCTCGGCCTCATGCTCCAGCACGGCGCGCTTGGCCGTGGTGAGCGCCATCTCGGACATAGAGAAGTAGCCGTTGATGAGGGTCAAAACGAGGGTGGTGATAAGGGAGATGGTTATGTCCATCGGGAGTTTCTCGAACCTCCAAGATTCGGGACGTCAGGTCAAAACGTTGATGACGGATACGGCAATTGCACCGGCGCCCAAACGAGGACGCGGGCGCGCAGGCGCGGTCGCTAGATTACGAAGAGAATCACCGCCATGAACTGGAAGATGCTGCCGGCGAGCACCCACAAGTGGAAAACACTGTGCAGATAGCGCACGTTTTTGGCGATATAGAACGGCACGCCCACGGTGTAGCACACGCCGCCGACGGCGAGCAGGGCAAGCGCCACGGGGTTCAGCAGCGCCACGAGTGCGGGCAGTTTAAAGACAACGAGCCAGCCCATCAGCAGATAGACCAGGCCGCTTACCCAGTGCGGCTGGCGCTCACGCATAAAGCACTCGAGGGCAATGCCGATAATGGCGATGGCCCATACGGCGAAGAACAGCGCAGCGCCGCCGTCGTTTGCGAGCGTGATGAGGCAAAACGGCGTATAGCTGCCGGCTATGAGCAGGTAGATGCAGCTGTGGTCGATGATGCGGAACACGCGCTTGGCGCGCGCGGGTTGAATCGCATGGTAGAGCGTGGAGGCTAGGTACTCGAGGATGATGCTGACGCCATAGACAATTGCCGCGGCCATGTGGGCCGGGCCACCGCCGCGCAGGGCAGCGAATACGATCAGGAGCACCAGGCCCGCGATACCCAGCAGACAGCCGACACCATGGGTGACGGAGTTCATGATCTCCTCGCCCACCGTGTAGTGCGGAACGGCCGCGGCCTTGGGTCGCGGCTTGGAACTGTCGCTCGAATCGGACATGTCGGTTACATCCTCCAACGTAAAGAGTTCTCAACACTATATCAAAGCGTCTGGGTGCGTGCGAAATTTGCACCATACGTGACCCTTTGTTTACCCATTCTTTGCCTGTTGACGCATCAACGGCGAACGTCCATAATGCGCTTGCATTAAATGTTGATGCATTAACATCTTATAGGAGAATACCGCATGGCTCAAAACGCACATTCCCATCGAAAGCTCAAGATAGCCGGCATCGTTGCACTGGTGGTTGTCATTGCGCTGCTCGGATTTGCCGGCAACTTTCTGTTTGACTTCGCGCTGAATCCCCGCGCGCCATACACCATGAAGATGATGCAGGACGGCAAGGACGACAAAGAAAGTGAGCAGCCGGATGCCGAGGGAACCGAGGCGCGGGCATGGTTTAAAGAGAACCGCGAGAGCAGCAGCCTCACCGCAGATGACGGAACCGAACTTGCCGCTTGGTATTTTGCCGCCCCAGAGAGCACGCACAATTACGCTATCTGCCTACACGGATACACCGATGAGCCCATCGGCATGGCCCGATACGTCAAACGATTCCACGACCGCGGCATGAACGTACTCGCACCCGCCGCCCGCGCCCACGAGCGCTCCGGCGGCGACTATATCGGCATGGGTTGGCCCGAGCGGCTCGATGTCGTTGCATGGATTGGGCGGATCGTTCAGGCTGACCCCGAGGCGCGCATCCTGGTCTTTGGCGAGTCGATGGGTGCGGCAACCGCCATGGACGTCGCGGGGGAATCTCTGCCCGCAAACGTGAAATGCATTATCGAGGACTGTGGTTATACGAGTGTTTGGGACGAGTTTTCTCTGCAGCTCAAGGACGTGTTCGGGCTGCCCAGCTTTCCCTTGCTCGATGTAGCAAACTTGGTGTGCAACGTGCGCGCGGGCTACGACTTTCATAAGGCGAGCAGTGTGGAGCAACTCAAACACGCGACGGTTCCCATGCTGTTTATCCACGGCGACCAGGACACCTTTGTGCCGTACGACATGCTCGACCAAAACTACGACGCGTGCGCCAGCAAGGTCAAGCAAAAGCTCACCATCCATGGCGCCACCCACGCCAAGAGTGCGCAAGTTAACCCCGAGCTCTACTGGAACACGGTCGACGACTTCCTCGACGAGTATTTTTAGGCAAATAGTACGGTTTACTGGTCTATCTGACCCCTAGCACTTCCGAAAATCCGCCCGCGAGCGCTGTGCTCGCGGGCGGATTTTGCTTGAATTAAGCCACGAATGCGCTTGATATGTCCAATAACTAGGTGCTATTTGACCTCGATGAGCTCGTACTTGCTCGTGCCCAGGCCGATCTTCTCGGCATGCGCGATGCACGCGCGCCAGTCGGTGTCGGGATGCGTGATGCAGAAGGGATCCTTGGCCTGCTCGCCCTCCAGATGCTCGTGATTATGCTCCATCTTGGCCGCGCTGTCGGTAAGCTCGGTGTTAGGCAGCGGCTCGGATGCCAGGACGGCATCGGCACAGGCCTGATCGATGGCGACCGGGTCGAAGCTCGCGAACATGCCGATATCGTTGACGATAGGCGTGTCGTTTTCGGGATGGCAGTCGCAGTTGGGGCTGATATCCATGGCAAGCGAGATGTGGAAGCTCGGGCGGCCGTCGACGACGGCTTTGGTGTACTCGGCGATCTTGTAGTTGAGTACGTCGGCCGCGGCATCATAGTCGGGCTTGATGCAGTCCTGGTTGCACGCCGCAATGCAGCGTCCGCAGCCCACGCAGCGATCGTGGTCGATGGCAGCCACGTGAACCGTGCGAGTGCTGCCGTTGGCAAGCTCGCGCTCACGCGTACCGTCAAACGTGATGGCGCTGTGCGCGCATATCTTCTCGCAGGCACGGCAGCCAACGCAGTTGGTGGTATCGACGCTCGGCTTGCCAGCGGCGTGCTGCTCCATCTTGCCGGCACGGCTACCGCCGCCCATACCCAGGTTCTTCATGGCACCGCCAAAGCCGGCCTGCTCATGGCCCTTAAAGTGGGTGAGGCTAATCACGATGTCGGCATCCATGAGTGCCTGGCCGATCTTTGCCTCGCGCACGTACTCGCCGCCCTCGACCGGGACGAGCGCCTCGTCGGTGCCCTTGAGGCCGTCGGCGATGATGATCTGGCAGCCCGTGGCGTACGGGGTAAAGCCGTTCTGGTAGGCGGTGTCGATGTGCTCGAGCGCATTTTTGCGGCTACCCACATAGAGCGTGTTGCAGTCGGTAAGGAAGGGCTTGCCGCCCAGCTCCTTCACGACGTCCGCGACGGCTCGGGCGTAGTTGGGGCGCAAAAAGCTCAGGTTGCCCAGCTCACCAAAGTGAATCTTGATGGCGACAAACTTGTTCTCAAAGTCGATCCGCTCGATACCAGCGCGGCGGATGAGGCGCTTGAGCTTTTCGAGCTGGCTCTCGCGAGCATGCGTGCGCAGGTTGGTGAAGTACACCTTTGCCGGTGCTGCGGGTGCGGTTGCGGTCATAGATCTATCCCCTCGGTCTATATGGCGTTACAGACATAGAGGATGGTACCCGTTGAAGTGGGGTTGAAGTCAAGCACAGGCACTCATTGGGGACAGACTTAAATGAGTGCTTGCCGCCCGGCCGGCGAGCCGGCGATCCGGCAAAGACTGTCCCCAACGACTAGTCGTTTAAGAACGTCCCCAATGACTACTCCTGCACCTTGAGGGCTTCGGCCAGGCTGACGCGCTTGATAGAGCGCGTGTGTAGCAGCGCCACGACCAGGTAGGTCGCAAAGCCAATGCCGACGCATGCAGCCATGGACCAAGCGGGCACGTAGATCTCGATATTGCCGTTGTAGGCGAGCAGCATCGAGCGGAAGATGGCCGTGAGCGAGCCAATAATGACCGGCAGGCTCAGCACGAGCGACGCCGCCACGCACAGCGTGATCGAGCGGATGTACAGATGCGAGATCTCACTATCGCGATAGCCAAAGACTTTCATGTAGCTGATCGAACGGGCGCTGTGGTCGATCACCGCTTTGGTCAGCAGGTACATAAACAGCAGGAAGATAAACACCGCGAGCCCGATCATCATTCCGATCATTTTGCTCATCATGCCGATGAACTGGTCACCCACGGCGCGCATGTCGTCGGGCGTGGTGTCGCCGGCAAAGTAGCGCGCGTCGAGGTCGAGCTTCTCGTTGCTCACATAGCCGTTAAAGTAGGCGGCATCGTTGTCGAACAGCTCGTTAAAGTCATCGATGCTCATATAGATGTTCATGTCCGACTTGGAGCCCCAGGCACAGTCCTTGCCCGCGTACTCAAAGGAATAATGCTCGCCCTCGTACTTGTCGCTGAGCGTGACCTTCTGGCCCTCGCTCCAGCCAAACTTATCGAGCAGACCGCCGCCAAAGACGACGCGGCCATCGCCGATGTTGAGGCCCTTCCAGTAGCGCGAATCGGACGAGATGCCGTAGACAGAAATCGTCTCCTCGCCATTACCGTCGCCACGGTCGTACTGCAGCTGGTAAACGGCATATTTCTCGGCCTGCGCGATTGCGCCCGCGCCGTTGTCGGTCGTATTGACCGGGTGGATATCGTCGTTGTCAGTGTCGATCTTAGAGGCCTTGCCGATCAGGTCGATAGCCTCGTCGCGGTCGCAGCCAAGGGCATCGGCAAGATCGTCAAGGCGCGCGTAGAGCGCATCCTTCTTGTCCTGGACCTTGGCAAGCGCATCCTGCGCTGCGGTCAGGCTCTCGGCAGACGGAGATGCGGTCGCGGCATCGGCTGCCGTCTGCGCCGCATCGGCCGCGCCGTCAAGCTCGTCATCGGCATCCTGGGCGGCAGAAAGCAGCGCGCCGTCAACCGACTGCAAGCGCTCGAGTGCCGACCACTGCTCGCGCTCCTCGGTAGTGCCCTCGAGCTCCAGCGGCGCCTTGAGTGTGTACTGATGCTCGGCGACCAGGCTCGTCTCGAGGTTGTCCGCATAGTGCGTCATCGTGGGCAGGATCGCCAGGCCAAAGAGCAAAAGCAGCGACCCAAACGCGATACCCACGAAGAGCGTGGCGAAGTTGCCCAGGTTGCGCAGGAAAACGCGCAGACGGAAGCGGGAGACAAAGCCCATGCGTTCCGGCAGCTGCAGACCGCGCTTGGTACCCGACTTACCGCTCGCCTCGTGACGAAGGAACTGCAGCGGCGTCTTGTCCATCTTGCGGAGCAGGCCCACCAGCGTGATAAGGATGAGCGCGGCGGCGGGAACCACGGCGCACTTCACGAAGATCTCCCAGCTCCAGTACACCTGGAAGGGAGGCAGGCTATACGAACCGTAATAGAGGCCGCGCATGGGCTCGGTAAAGAACGCGACGCCGAGCGCGGTGCCCAAAAGCGCCGCGAGCACGCCCACGATGGCGGGAAGCGCGAGGTAGTGCAGCACGATCTCGCGGCGGCGATAGCCGCTGGCGAGCAGCGTGCCGATGATGGCGCTCTCCTCCTCGATGGTGGCGTCGGTGAGCACCACAAAGACAAACGCCATGATCACGATGATGATGTCGAGCAACGTCATCCACATCATGGAGTCGCCGTCGACGTCGTCGCGCGCATAGCCAATGCCCTGATTGGAATCGGCATCGATCAGATCGTCCACGCGCGCATCGGCATCGGCCAGCGCCTCGACCATATCCTGCTCCGTATCGATGCGATCCGCGGTGGGGAGGTCGCGGTCGTTAAAGGTAAAGGAGTACGTATAGGCGGGTGCGCCGCCGGCATCCTCGAGCGCAACAAAACCGGCGTCGGTGACCTCGGCTACGCCATACGTGATGGTGTTCACCGTAAAGTCCGAATTGTCGAGGAACAACGCCTGGCTATCGGGCTGCGTCATGATCCCGCAGATGGTATAGGTGCGCCCCTCGAGCTCGACCTTATCGCCGATGGCGAGGTCGTTATTGGTGGCAAAGACGCGGTCGATGGCCACCTCGTCGTCCGCCTTGGGTTCCTTGCCCTCACAGTAGGACGCAATGTCCACCTTAGCGCGGTGCGCATAGGTGCGCAGGGTCCGCTTGGTGCCGTCGTCGCCAGCCGCCTTTTTGATGATGGCGTCGATAGAGAAGTTCTTGTAGAACGTAACGCCGCCGACGTCCTCAGCCGCGTCTTCGGCAGCCTTGAGCTGGTCTTTGGTGGCCTCGAAGGAGGTAGTCACGCGGCCGTCCTCGATCGTGTATGCATCGCGCATGTCGTCAATGAGGCAGCCGATGGAATGCGCCGCGAGCAAAAAGCCCGACGTGAGGGCGATGCTTCCGCACATAAGCAAAAAGATGCCCAGGTACTTGCCGATATTGCGGCGCAGCTCGCGCGGGAGACGTTTGGCGAGAGGTGTCATGGCGCCGCCTACCAATCGAGCTCGGCGGCCGCGACGGGTGACTCGTTGAGCTCATCCTCGACGATGCGCCCGTCGCGCAGGCGCAGCACGCGATTGGCCATGCGCGCGATGGCCGCATTGTGGGTGACGATGATGATGGTGCAGCCGTAGGTGCGGTTGACGTCCTCCATGAGCTGCAGGATTTCCTTGGATGTCTTGTAGTCGAGCGCGCCCGTGGGCTCGTCGCACAGCAGCAGGCCCGGATTTTTGACGAGCGCACGGCCGATGGCGCAGCGCTGCTGCTGGCCGCCCGAGACCTGGCGCGGAAACTTGTTGCGGTGCTCGTAGAGGCCCAGCGAACGCAGCAGATCGTCGACATTGAGCGGGTTTTTGGACAGGTGCGCCGTGACCTCGATGTTTTCCTTGATGGTAAGGTCGGGCACCAGGTTGTAGAACTGGAAGACAAAGCCCAGCTCGCGGCGTCGGTACTCGCCCAGATCGGCGGGCTTGAGCGCCGTGAGATCGCAGCCGTCCACCATGATGGAGCCGCCGTCGGCATCCTCCAGGCCGCCGATCAGGTTGAGAAAGGTCGACTTGCCCGAGCCCGAGGGCCCCAGCATGACGCAGATCTCGCCGCGGTTGATGGACGTGTCGATGCCATCGAGTACCGTCAAGCGCGCATCACCGTCGCCGTAGTGTTTCTTGAGCCCGCTGACCTGGACATAGGCTTGCTTTGTCGACATGCTATCCCCCGTTGTTAGCCTTCTGCTACTTTTCTAAGCTAATAGTAAACCACGGTGAACTATTTTTAAGCGACAGGCGCAATTTTTTCCAAACCAGTCATTGGGTACTTACTCATTGGGGACAGACTTAAATGAGTGAAATCGCTCATTTAAGTCTGTCCCCAATGAGTGCCGGCAGGAAAGGAACGTCCCCAAGTGCCGACATATTGGGACAGTCCTTGCCAGCCCGGCCGGCGAGCCGGCGAATCGACAAAGACTGTCCCCAATGACTGGTCATTTAAGAACGTCCCCGATGACTAGGTGGCTAGGCATGGGATTTGGCGCGCGCGAGGGCTAGGCCTACGGCGGCGATGGCGGCGGCGAAGAGCACCGTGACGCCCAGGTCGCAGGCGATGTCGCCCAGCGCGGCAGACGTCAGGTCAGAGGTAAGCGCCTTGCCGATCGCGTCGTTCACCCAATACGTCGGCACAAAGTGCGCCACCGTCTGCACGGCCGAACCCATCAGCGACAGCGGCATCCAGGCGCCACCCAAAAACGTCATGAGCATGCCGAGTAAGTTGCCCACACCGTTGAGCAGCTCCTCGCGCGCACCCAGGCTCGACAGCATAAAGCCAACAGCCAGCGGCGTGCACGCCAGGGCAAGCGTTGCCGCCAGCGCTAGGCACACGCGACCCACGCCGACCTCGGCAACCGCGCTGGCAAAGCCCACGACGCCCATCATGCTCGACACGAGCCAGATGCAGACGGTGAGCACGGCGGCGGCCGCGAACACAGCGAGCGAACGCTGGCGCTCGGGGATTGGGCCGGCATCCATACGACGCACGCGCTCGGGCTCATTCATGCCCGAGAACACCAATCCCACCGACACGATGACCGACGAGATGATCGCGTACGCGCCAAAATTGAAGTACGATTCGAGCGTGGCGGCGGCAGTCGAGTCGACCTTGACCTGTTCGATCTGGACCTCCGCGCGCTTTGCAGCGGCATGCTCGGCAGCTTTGGCGACATCGCTGTCGGAAGCAGCTGGCTCAAGTGCCGCCGCAGCACCCGCAAGCGAGATCCAGCGCGAGGCCTCGGCAGACGAAAGCGCTGCCGCCATGGTGCCGGAGCCGTACGTCACGTCGAGTTTGGGCAGGGCCTCCCCCGCGCGGGCGGCTGCAACAAGATCGTCCTCAAACCCCTCCGGGATAAAGAACACGCAATCGGCGCTGCCTTTGGCGCTGTTGCTCTTGGAAAGCGCGTCCGCAAGGTCGTACGTGTCGTCGCCGACGCCCGTGACCAGGTCAAAGCGTGAGCCCAGGTGCTTGGTAAGTGCCCGCGAAAGGTCGCTATTGTCGCGGTCGACCACGATCACGTTGGTGTCGTAGGGCTTGTACTCGGTAAGCTGCGACGAGTTCCAGCTCACCGAAGCCGCGATGAATACGCCCATGAGCGAGATGAACACCGTATAGATGAGCAGGTAAAACGGGTGCGCCAGCGCCATGCGAAGCGCGGTCTTAAAGGTGCTCATAGCGGCTCCTTCCAAAGATCAGCGTAGCGGCGGCGACAAACACCAGGGCCATCAGGACGAGCGCGCCGGCGCGAACAGCGAAGGGCCCCAGGTCCTCAAAGAAATACAGGCGATTGAACATGTCGCAGATGAGCTTGACGGGGTTGAGCCAGCACTCGACCGGACAAGCGCGGGCGACGTCGTCGGCAAGCGCCATCGCCGGCTCGCCGTAGAGGCCGGCGAACAGGGCGCACGTGGTGGCAAAGCCCGTGAGGATGCCCGACTTGGATGCCTTGCCGCCCTTAACGGGAAGCGTGCCCACAAAAAGCCCCAGGCCCGTGGCGGCAAGCGCGGATGCAGCCCCGCCCAGCAGGCACAACCCCTCGCGCCCGCCAAAGTCGACGCCCACGACCAGGCGCACGTAGCCGATCGCAACCGCCATCGATGCAAAGGAAACCAGCCACGAGCCGACAAAAATGCCGGCCAGCGACGCCGTCTTGGAAAGACCGCCCACGCAGCGGCGCGCGCCAAGGCCCGACAGATTAGGCTGCAAATCGACGACGCTCAAGGCGGCAAACTCGGCAGACATCATCGCGACCAGGCCAAAGAGCGCGTAGTAGTAGATGACCGTGCCATCGGGCGTGGCACGAGTCAGGCTCACGCGGCGGGTTCCGCCCTCGAGCGACAGGGCGTGCGCAACCGCCGCCGGATCGGCGAGCGTCGCCGGGTTGTCCTGGGCAATCTGGCGCATGAGCTCGACATTTTGCGTATACGAGCTTGCCGCCGTTTCAAGGATGCTGCGGTCGGTGAGCACCGACGAGGCGCGCGAGCTGTCGTAACTCGACAGCAGCGTGAGCCTGGGCGTGCCCGCGGCATCAACCGTATAGATGCCCGCGACCTCGCCGGCCTTGAGCGCTTTGCGCGCGACAGCCAAGTCTTCGTACTCGCTCACATCGAGCAGCTGATCGTCGCCTGCCTTGGCAAGCGAAGCTGCCACGTCCTTAAAGGTCGAGGCATCCCAGGCCTCGTCCGTCACGACGGCAACCGGCACCGGGTCGACCTTTCCGTCAGAGCTCAGGTTCGCGAACATAAACATGAACATCGTTGAAAGTGCAATGGGAAAGATCGCGCCCCAGACCCATGTACTCGGTCGACGCAATAGCGTCTTGAGCGTGGTGGTGATGGTGTTGAACATGGCCACCCCCTAGTCGCGCAGCTCGCGGCCGGTGATCTCGAGGAATACGTCATTGAGGGTGGGAGGTTCGGAATAGATACGACCGAGCGCCACGCCGTGCGAGCGAAGCACATCGAGGATATCCGTGAGGTTATGTGGGCTCGCCTCGCACGAAAACGTGAGCTGCCCCGCGGTTGCCGCAAGGTCCAGGACGTGCGGCAGGCTCGCAACGGCACCGAGCGCCGCACTCGAAACCTCACCGACCTCAATTACGATCTTCTCGCCCATCTGAATCATGCGCTTGAGCTCGTCGTTGGTGCCCTGCGCTAGCACGCGGCCGCCGTCCATGATCATGATGCGGCTGCAAATCTGCTCGACTTCCTCCATGTAATGGCTGGTATACACCACCGTGGCGCCCTCGTCGCGCAGGCGGCAGATGCCCTCCAGGATGGCGTTGCGGCTCTGTGGGTCGACCGCCACCGTGGGCTCGTCAAAAAAGATGAGCTCGGGCTTGTGCGCGATGCCGCAGGCAATGTTGAGACGGCGCGCCAGGCCACCCGAGAGCTTGCCGGGGCGGAACTTGGTAAAGTCGCCCAGGCCGACAAAGTCGATCGCCTCGTCCACCAGCGCGCGGCGGCGCTTGCGGTCGTTGACGTGAAGACTGCAGAAATAGTCGATGTTCTCGCGCACCGTGAGCTCGTCAAACACTGCCACCTGCTGCGGCACCACGCCCAAGCGGCGCTTGAGGTCGTAGCGGGCGGGCGTCATGGGCTCGCCGAACAGCTCGACGGTGCCTTTGTCGTAGGCAAGCAGCTGCAGAATACAGTTGATGGACGTGGTTTTGCCCGAGCCGTTGGGGCCCAGCAGGCCAAAGATCTCGCCGGGGGCGATGTTCAGGTTAAAGTGGTCGAGCGCGATAAGGTCGTCGTAGCGCTTGACGAGGTTTTCGACGTGGACAATGTCTGTCATGAGGCGGCCCTTCTGTTGATTACGGCCCGGTACGATTGCATCATCGCAGGACCCGCCGGCGCGCGCCAGTGAGCTTTGTCACGAGTGCGAGGGGGCGGAGGCAAAACCCCCGCTCGCGCGAGCGATCGACGCCGCTTTGCCGCGCGGGAGGAATGTCACGGTTGCGCAGGCGGCCCCTCCACCACGCGCAGCTTCGCGTACAATACCCATATGAACAGGCTTTTCGACAAATCGATCGTGCTAGCGTGCTGCATCGCAGCCGCCATGGGCCTTGCTGTCGACGCTCGCCTGGTCGCGGCGTTTTGCCTTGGCGTTATTACCACCTCGCTGGCCGAGCTCGCGCAGGGAGAGCGCGCCCGTCGCGCCAGCGAGGCCGCGAGTTACGCTTACATCATCGCGGCTGTCTTCGTGCCGCCGTTTGTGCCGTTTGCGCCTCTCGCCCTCTATGACATCGCGCGGCGGGTGCGCCGTGAGCACGCCTGGGTCGCGCTGGGCATTGGCATCGCCTTTGTCTTTGCGCTCGTCGCGGACCTTCGCACCGACGCGCTCACCGCCCGAACGCTCCTGCTGACCGCCATCCTTTCGGTTGCCGCCACCTTGCTATCGCTACGTACCGCCCAGCTGGAGCGCGAGCAGCAGCGTATGCGCCGCATCCGCGACGAACTGCAGGAACGAGCCCTCGCGCTCGAAGCGCGCAACCGCGACCTTGCCGATCGACAGGACTACGAGGTCGAACTCGCGACGCTCGACGAGCGTGCCCGCATCGCGCGCGAGATTCACGATAACGTCGGGCACCAGCTCACGCGCGCCTCACTGCAGGCCGAAGCCCTGCGCGTGGTCCACGCCGACGAGCCCGGCGTCGCCGCCGATTTCGCCGACGTCAAGCACACGGTTGACGAGGCGCTCCAGCTTGTGCGCACCAGCGTCCACGCGCTCAACGACAACGCCGTCGACCTTTCCGTGCAGCTCGAACGCATTGTTGAAGGCGCGCGCTCGGACGGCGGTCCGCAGATTGAGCTTGAAGTTATGGCTGAACATGCGCCCGCAAACGTCGCCAACTGCTTTGCGGCGGTCCTGCGCGAGGCGCTCTCCAACACCATGCGCCATGCTTGCGCCCAGACCGTCGCCGTACGGTGCATGGAGCATCCGTCGTTTTACCAGCTCATCGTCACCGATGATGGCACGGGCGGGGTCCAAGCAAGCGGCCGCGGCGCCGCGGAGGGCATGGGGCTCGGCTCCATGCGCGAGCGCGTCGAGGCGCTTGGCGGCACTTTCGCCGCCGGCCCGCGCGCCGGCGCCGGCGGCTGGCGTGTGTTTGCCACCGTTCCCAAACAGCAAGGAGATGAGGCCCGATGAGGCTCATTGTTGTCGACGACGACCGCTTGGTGGTCGATTCGCTCAAGATTATCCTGGGCGCCCAGCCGCAGATCGAGGTAGTGGGCACCGGCGCCAATGGCGACGACGCGGTCGCGCTCTGCGCCGAGCACGCGCCCGACATCGCGCTGCTCGACATCCAGATGCCGGGACGCGACGGCCTTTCGGCCGCGCGCGAGATCCTTGAGCGCGACCCTGCGGCGCGCGTGGTATTTCTGACGACGTTCTCGGATGACGAGTACATTGTGTCGGCGCTCAAGCTGGGCGCCCGCGGCTACCTGATTAAAACCGATGTCGCCGTCATCCCGCCAGCGTTGGCGCAGGTCATGGACGGTAAACGCGTGCTCGAGGGCAAGGCGATCGAGGACATCGATTTTGATGGGGCGGACGACGAGGCCGGCGCGACCCGCCGGCCCGCGGCCTTTGCCGGCCTGACCGACCGCGAGTTCGAAGTCGCCGAGCTCATCGCCCGCGGCCTCGACAACAAGGAGATCGCTGCCACCGCCTATATGGGCGAAGGCACCGTGCGCAACCACATCAGCTCGATCCTAGCCAAAATGGGCCTGCGCAACCGCACGCAGATCGCCATCGCCTACCTGCGAGGGTAGTTGCCCGAGGATCAACCGCTCCGGCATAGCAAAATGGCTGCCACCGATTTAATGCCATTTCAAAACTATGCCGGTTTCCGGGGCTGAGTCACGAGTCCCCAACCATGCCGATATTCGTGAAAATAAAACCGCAGGTAGACGAGCCGTCATTTTGCAGAAAACGCGGGTATGGATGGGAGTCCTGAGTTTAGCCCCGAAAACGGCATGGTTCTGTTTGAACGGTCCTGCGCGAACGCACCCACCAGCCGCGTGGGGCCAAAAATGATCCGTTTTCCTCCGTCCCCGGGGGATCATTTGGCGGCGCCAACCACGAAATCGGCCCATCTACTACGTTTATCCCCTTACCCCCAACCATGCCAAAAAACGCGAAAACAAAACCGCAGGTAGAACGCCTGCGATTTTCTGGAAAACGGGGGTATGGTTGGGGGTATCGAGTCAAACGTAGTAGATGGGCCAGTTTCGTGGCGGGCGAGCTGCGTGGATGATCTCGCG
>URUC01000007.1 GCA_900550965.1 uncultured Collinsella sp.
CCGCGGCGCGGCTGGCGGCGAGCCCGGGCAGGTGGGCGACCCCGAGCCCCGCGGCGCGGGCCCGCCTCACGGCGAGGGACCCTATGTTGCGGAACTGGTCGACGACGACGAGCGTGCCGGCGGGCGCGGAGGAGAACAGCGCGTCGAGAGCGCCCTCCCGGTTGCGGACGGGGGCGCTGGCCAGCACCTCCCCGCCGCGGTCGATAAGGCAGGCCCAGTGGGAGGACTTGCCGACGTCCAGGCCGAGCACGGCCCCCGGTCTGGTCGATGGCGCTTTCACGGTGGTATCCTTCCGGTAGTCGTTCGACCGGATGGCCTCCCCCTCGGCACTCACATTACCAGCCGCGGCCTCTGCCCGGCACTTTCCTATCAGCCGTCGGGGGCGGCGCGTCCCGCGCCGGCAGCACCCAACGGGCCCTCTCGGGGGCAGGGACGTTCGGCCGTGCGCGGGCGCCCGGTCGGCGGCCCGTTCTGGGCGCGCCTCAATCGTAGCCCGAGACGGGCCCGGGCTGACAATTTCGACTGTAATGGACGTTCTTAAATGAGTGGTCTCGTGAGTTTGTGGGCGAGGCGGGCGCTCGATACAAGGTGCGTGTCGTGGACACATGAGGCATGACGGAGGAGGAGCTTCCCGGAACCTTTGAGGGCAAGTTCCGCATCGATCTCCCAAGTAAGCAGTATATGATGCTTCGCCTGACCAAATTAGAGGCGTAAAACAGAGATAATCGGCTCCGGGTGTGACTTGCTGCACGACCATCGCAGGGGGGTGGCCCCTGTGATGGTCGCGGCGATGCGCGTCCGGGGCTACGCTTGTAAGGAGTGAACATGCAGGAGTTTTTTGGAATCGATGTGGGCGGTACGGCCGTTAAATGGGCTGTGCTGGGCGAGGATTTTTCCATCCGCGAGCGCGGAAGCCTGCCGACGGGCTTTACCACGGCTGATGAGACGGTCGCGGCGCTGATCTCGCTCGTCGAGCCGTATCGCGAGCGCGTGAGCGCCGTGGGCGTGAGTGCGCCCGGCGGCATCTACGAGGGAGATGTCACAGGAACGATCCATCGCGGTGGTGCGCTCACGTTTATGGATGGCTGTCCGCTCGGAAAGCTCATGCGCGAGGCTCTGGGGGTGCCGATTGCCGTCAATAACGACGGTAGGTGCTGTGCACTCGGTGAGTATGCGGCTGGCGCTCTGCGTGGGACGCGTTTTGGCGTGGTGCTCGCTATCGGCACGGGCATCGGCGGCGGTATCGTCATCGACGGCAAGGTCCTGCGCGGCGCGCACTGCTTTGCAGGCGAGTTTAGCTTCTTGCGCAACGATGTCACGACTGCTGCGAGCATGGAAAACTCCTTTGCGGGTTCGGGCGGTTGGCGTGCGCTCCGCGATGCCGCCGTTGCCGAGAAGGGCCTGCCTGCGGATTCTCCGGTGGACGGCCGCCGCGTCTTTGAGTGGATCGCGGATGGCGACATGGCGGGGCAGCGCGCGCTCGACCGCTACGCTCGCGCATTTGACGGACAGCTCATCAACCTGCAGGCCGTGCTCGACCCCGAGGTCTTTGTGATCGCAGGCGGCATCTCGTGCCATCCCGAGCTCGTCGATGCCCTGCGTGCGCAGATGCCGCTGGCCCTCTCGAGTTACGAAGGGACCCTTGCCGGCATTCCTGTGCCGCAGATAAAGGCGGCCGAGCTCGGCAACGACGCCAACCTTTACGGTGCTGTCCAGGAGGCCATGCGCCTGGTGTAGCGCATTGGACATAATCATTGGGGACGTTCTTGTTTGACTAGTCGTTTAAGAACGTCCCCAACGACTACCCAGAATGAGAGTGGATAATCTCCCGTTTTTGGCCTATACCAGCGCTAAAAGTGGGAGATTATCCACTCTCATCGAGCAAGTGTCCGAAAATCCGCCCTCATTCCTTCTTAGGACCCTCCGTCCCCGAGGATTCGAGGCTCGCCTGCCGAATGGTCGATGCGGCCGTCCTGCGTCCATGTCACACTCAGGGGTGGCCTGACCCAACTTGGAAGGAGCCCCCATGAGCCTTGACAACGTAACTCTGCGTGCCGCCACGCTCGATGACCTGGCCGGCATCGCCGCCATCTACAACCAGCTGTGGTGCAACACGCTGCGCAACCGAGGCGACGTCGAAGCCGCCGATTTCTGTGCGCGCTTTAACATCGCCATGCAGCTGCAGCGCTCCCCCATCGCGCTCGTTGCCGAAGCTGAAGGCCGCATCATCGCCGCTTGCTGCATCGGTATCTTCGAAGACGGCAAACCACGCACCAATCCCACGTGGGAGCCCTGCTACAACGAGATGTTCGTCCAGGCAACCGAGATGGCAAAGACCGCCGATGCCAAGCTCGAAGGCTCGCTCTTTGGCGATAGCCGCGAGAAGGCAACAGCCGACCGCTTTGCCGCCACGGGCAACGAATATGCCCAGGGCCAGCTCAACCTGATCATCATCGTGCCCGAATGGCAGGGCAAGGGGCTCGGCCGTGCGCTCATCGACCTTGCGCGCGCCGAACTCGCCAAAGCCGGGTGCACCAAATTCTTCCTGATGAGCGACTGCAACTCCAACTGGCAGTTCTACGAGCACCTCAACATGAAGCGCATCTTGGAGGATCACAGCCAGGACACCGGCGACGGATTTATCGTCTATATGTACGGAGGCGACACGCAGGATTAACTTGCATGTCGCCTCACGGGCTTTCTACAAGACGGCCCAAACCATCAACCAAGACGAGTCAACAAGGCGCGCTCTCCTCGGCAGCAAGGGCATTCGTGCTGTAACGAGTGGTGGAGATGGCCACGCTTGCACACAACTGTCTCGGATAGATAGCGGTCGAGCAGGCGCGCCCATGTGCGTGCGTCAAGACGCTCCTCCGCCCTGCCATACAGCGATCGACGGAGTGCCTCGCCCATAATGCCGCTAAAATCATCGAGCTCAAGAGCGTACTTTGGGACAACGTATCCGACCAACGTCCCCACAAACGGGCTGTGCCCATTACACACGCAGCTGTTTATCAATGGTGCAGGCGGAATGTCATCGTCGTCCAGGTCAAATATGTCCAAGTCCAGCTCACCAGAAGCGTATGGGTGTATTCCGCGGTTAAGCATCTTAAAGATATGGACCGCGAGTCCAAAGTCATCCGTCTGTGGCGTAAACACGGGGGCATTCGTGGACGCTGCCAAGCTCTCGAAATCGCTGATGCCGGCTATCTCCATGAGTTGAAGCACCTCGGGGGCAATATAGCCGGGAGCGGCGCACGCAGTCCTATGTGTCACATCCGAAAGCGTAAAGCTATACGAGCGCCTTGATGGTATCCATGCCCGCATGCGCCGAAGCCTCGCAACCCTTCTGCCCGTTGAGCACGCACTCGAGCAGCGTATCGTATGCGCGCTGGGCTTCGGGGGCCAGGTACGCCCTGTTAAACATGCCCTCGGGTCGCACGTTTCCCTTCGAGTCGATCATATAAGGCCCCAATCTGTTTGGTTTCCCCAGATTGTGTGCCCGCACACCCAAGCCGCACGGCCCGCCGTTCAGCTGAAACCACCACACAAAAAGTCCGCCGACCATTGAAGTCGGCGGACTTTCGCGTGCGGACAATCAAGCACTGTTCACCATGGAACTGCTATTTACAGCGCGCCTTGGGCTGCTGCTGGGTGATGCAGTGGATGTTGCCGCCACCATAGATGACCTCGCGCGTCATGATGCCGATGACCTCGCGATCCGGATAGGCGGCTTGGATATCCTTGAGTGCCTGGGCATCGTTGGGGTCGCCAAACTGTGGCACCAGCACCGCCCCGTTGATGGGCAAGAAGTTGAGGTAGCTGGGCTCAAAGGCGTCCTCGGGAGTACGCGGCAGCACACCCTCGACCGGATCGATGGTCGATGCCTCCTCCTCGGTCATATATACCGAGGTCGCAGGCATAATCACCTTGTGGATCTTGAGCTTGCGGCCACGGGCATCCGTCGTCTCGGAAAGCGTCTTATACGCCTCTTGGCACTCCTTGTAGAACTTATGGTTGGGATCATCGGTCCACATGCAGCAGACCTCGCCGGGCGCACTAAAGCATGCGACGTCGTCCACGTGCCCGTTGGTCTCAAACGGGTCGATGCCATCCTTGATCCAAATGACCTTCTCGATGCCCAGGTACTCGGCAAGCTTCTCCTCGATCTGCTCCTTGGTGTACTGGGGATTGCGGTCCTCATTGAGCAGGCACATCTCGGTGGTCACCACGGTGCCCTGGCCGTCGCAGTTAAACGAGCCACCCTCGAGGATATAATCCTCGGGACGATAGCGGTTAACCTGCTCGAGCTGTGCCACCTGCAGGCCAATGGAAGCGTCCTTGTCCCACGGGAAATACAGGCCGTCAATGAAACCGCCGTAAGCATTAAAGTGGAAGTGCGAAAGAGCAACCTCACCATTGTCATTAACGAGGAACGCCGGGCCGGGGTCGCGAATCCAGCTGTCGTTGTACTCCATGTGGATAACGCGCACGTTCTCAACGCCGTCGAAGATCTCACACACCGCGGGGAAGTCTTCAGTGTTGACGCCCACAGTGATGGGCTGAAAACGTGCAACGGTCTTAATAATCTCGGTAAAGACCTTTTGCGCCGGCTTGGCACCACAGCGCCACACATCCGAGCGATGCGGCCACAAAATCCAGGTGCGCTCCTGCTCCTCGTACTCGCCGGGCATATAGAACCCGTCCTTCTTAGGTGTGGACTCACTCTCGTAGATGGTCTTCATTTCAAGCTCCTAAATCTCGGTGCTTTTGCTTGACGAGACCATGATGCGGCCGCACCGAGATGTTCTCAATGGTCCCTCGAGCCCCTTTCAGCGACCGACGGTATACCATTCGCTGACCTAAAGTTCTATTCAGGCCGAGAACATGACATACTGGGTTCCACAATGGAAAGGATGCCCTATGCCCCCATGCAATAAACAGCAGACTATTGAGTTGGACAGTACGACCTGGACTGCTCTCAACGAGCTCGCGCTTGCAATCCACGCATCACACGGTGTCGATAAGCTGCAAAAGGAGACCCTCGAGGGAACGACAGGGCTCGTGCCCCATCGGATCGCCATGTTCGACCTGATCGAGGCGGCGGGCAGTGATGCCCCACGCTACGTCCACCCCGCAAGCAGCGGAATGGACGACCGCGCACTGAGCGACTACTACAACCGCTACGCCGCGATGGACTATACAACATGGAGCTTTGACTTACATAAGGTCGGCGTCTACCGCGACCTCGACCTCGTCGACGTCGAGCGACGCGATGCCACGCCCATCTATCGCAAATGGATGGAACCGCAGGGCGTCTACTTTGGCTGTACGGCCACGCTCGCGCACAACGACAGCCCGCTAGGAAGCATCACCCTGTTTCGTGAACGCACGGCCGGAGACTTCACCGACACCGAGCTCGCAATCCTGCTCGAAGCCGCTCGGCACGCGAGCCTCGCGCTCGCCAACCTCTATCCTCGGGGCATTAAACTCACCCAGACAGAAGACACAAACCAGCTAAATGCTTTCATTACAGAACACAATATCCAACCGCGCGAAGCCGAAGTCATGCGGCTCATGCTCGACGGCAAAACGAACAAACAGATGGCAAACGAGCTATTCATAAGCGAGTCAACCGTCAAGAAGCATGTCAACGCCATCTATCGCAAGCTCGGCGTCAGCAACCGCCTGGGCCTCATGACTGCCACGCAAAACATCCCGCGATAAAAAAGGGCGCCCTCCATGCAGAGAACGCCCTTTGATTTCGCCATTTGAATTAGTGTCGGCTCTGGCTCAAAGAGTAGACAGGTTTATTTTGGCAGGTTTTATCTGGGCAAATGTCAGCCGCCGCGAGGGAGCTGCCTTCCCTCGCGGCGGTCTTCTAACAGAAAAAACCAAGTGAGTAGGCTTTTTGCAGGAGGTCAAGCACGCCCCAAAACGCCACAGCTCTGACCTGCGGTTTTATTGAGCATTTGTCGCGATGTGCTCGGCATATCCAAATAAGTCTACTCACTTGCATCTAAGACGCACCAGATAGGCAAAAAACCGCCGCAAAAGGGGCCGGTTCCCTTCGCGGCTGTTGTTAATGCGCCGAGCTTGTTATCGTAAAAGCCAATCACGCGCCGAAACCACACTACAGTCTTTCGACTCATACGTTGAGTCCACGCGGGCCACAACATAGCGCGCATCTTTTGCAATGTCGATCTCATCGCATACAGTCTGTAGATGGCGGGCGTACTTATCGTGATACGTTCTGGATGATTTTATTTCGATAGCCTTGGGACTCCCTGAGTTTGTACAGTCGAGCAAATCGATTTCACGCTTGCTGTCGTCCCTATAGAAATACAGCTCGGGATTCTCGCCCACGTTGAGATGGCTCTTCGCTGTTTCGGAAACGATGAGGTTTTCGAAAACGGCCCCCAGATAAGGGCTCTCCAATAGTTGCTCCAGTGATCCAATTTTGAGCAAGTAGCAGAGCAGCCCCGTGTCGTAAAAATAGAGCTTGGGCGTTTTAGTTAGACGCTTCTTGGCATTTGCATAATAGGGCTGCAGCGAAAACGTCAGGTAGCTCTGCTCCAGGATGGACAACCAGCTTTTAATGGTCGATACGCTCACGCCCGTATCTCGAGAAAGCGAGGATATATTGATGAGGGCACCGACGCTCTGAGCAATTATGGACAGAAACTTATGAAACTCCGCCTTATTGCGCACATCAAGCAAGCCCACAACATCGCGCTCAACATAGGTATCGATATAGCTGGGGAAATAAACCGAGGACGGCATTCCGGCGGAACGCAGGCGAGGGTATCCCCCTTCGAGCGCGAACAAATCCACTTCCAGCTGCCCCTGCTGGCCCCTCTCCGCTTCTCGAAACGATAATGGCAGCAATTTTAAGATCCCGACTCGCCCGGCAAGAGACTGCCCGATGCTTTTCATCATCAAAAAGTTTTGCGAGCCTGTAAGGATGTATTGACCGGCGTCTCCCCGCTCATCCGAAACAACCTGGATCATTGAAAACAAATCCGGCGCGTATTGCGCCTCATCGATGATGAGTCCGCCCTTTCGGTTGCGGATAAAACTCACCGGATCCTCCAAGGCCGCGCGCCTCGTTTGAGGGTCCTCAAGCGTGACGTAGGAATAGTCGGGAAAGGCATGCCGAACCAGCGTAGACTTACCACTCTGCCTAGGCCCTGTCAACGACACAACAGGAAACCAGCCTGCCATGCGAATGAGCAACTCATGCAAATCCCTGTTAATGAACTCAGCCATATCAACGCCCCTTATTACGCTGTTACCATAATCGAATAGTTTCATTCTCCATAATCTTATAGTAGCGTTTACCATAATCTTATAGTAACCCAGTTCAAAAGCATTATTTATAGAGCCGAAATCTCAGACCCTAAATAACAAAAGCCACCACAATGGGGGCTGTCCCCATTGTGGTGGCTTGCAGGCGAGTTAACTTGTTCGACTATCGTACGCCAGCCATGTCCGAGCCTAGAGCGTGGCAAGGCGCTTGGACTCGTGCGCGGCGAGCGCAATGGAGATGATGCCAGTAATGGCATCGGCCACCACCAGGGCGATCCACACGCTCTCGACACCCATCATGTTGCCGAGGAGGTACATAAGCGGCACCGAGCAGATCACATAGCGAAGCAGGCCCGTAAACGTGGCGACACCCACCTTCTCGACCGCCTGGAAATACATCGACATGGTCATGGCAAGATAGCCCAGGGCAACAGCCAGGATGACAGTACGCGTGGCGTTGGCGGCAACCTCAACGAGCGCAGGATCGCTGCCGGCAAAGAAGGCGCACACCGGGGTGGCGGCAAGCCAGAGCGCGACGGTGACCAGCGCCAGCGTCACAACCTGGTACTTAAGCGTGCAGGAGAGCGTCTCCTTAAGGCGTGCCCAAGCCTTTGCGCCGGCGTTGAAGGCAGCGATGGGCTGCAGACCGTAGGAGAAGCACTGGGCAACCATCATGGTAATGTAGAGGATGTAGCCGTTGATCACGCCAAAGGCTGCGATGTAGAGCGAGCCCATGTCGCCGCCGAGCGAACCCAAAAGCGAGTTGGCAACGGTATTAAAGATAAAGGTCGCACCCTGGACCAGGAAGAACGGGAAGCCGATCTTGAAGATCTGGCCGCAGATGGCGAGGTCGAGCTTAAGGTCGGCCAGGCTAATCTGGAGCTGGGACTTTTTGCCCCCGATGAACCAGAAGATACCGATGGCCCAGATACCGATGGAAAGCCCGTAGTACACGCCGGCGCCCATAACGCCAAACTTGAGCACAAACGTGGAAAGCGCGAGCCAACAGATGGCGACGATGGCCGAAACGGTCATGAGGTTGGCCTGGATCTGAACCTTCTCGTCCACACGCATCACAGCGCCGATCATCTGGCCAATGACCGTGAGCGGCAGCAGCACGGCGAAGGTGCGCACGCCGGCAACGGTATCGGCCATGATGTCGGGCGTGGCGCCAAAGAATGTGCAGATGGGCTCGGTAAACACTGCCATCACCACAGCAAGCAGCACACTCACGATCGTGGTGAGCCAAAAGCCCTGGCTAAAAGCCTTGCTTGCGCCCTTGATGTCGCCGGCACCCAAAAGGTTGCCCACCACGGCGGGCACGCCGGTGCCAAACAGGTTGCCAAAGGCCAGGTTGATGTACTCGACCGACATAATGATCGAGACACAGGCCAGGCCGTGGGCACCTAGGCCCCAACCCATCACGAGGCCCTCAAGGACCACCATGATGATCTGGGCGAGCATGCCCTGGCCGGTGACGATGGTGTACTTACGCACCAGACCGGGAATCGGTTGGGAGGCGAGCTCGCGCTCCTCCTCCACGGCAGCGGTTACTTCTTCTGCCATTGTTCTCCCCTTTCCTTGAGAGAGTAGTGCTGAATGGATGTCAGGCGGCTGACAACTGGCACCAAGCCGCCCAATCAAACGATGGCGCTATGCCTCAAAGACCACCTTGCCGGCGATCATCGTGAGGGCTGCGGTAGCCTCGAGCACCTCAGCCGGTTCGCAGTCAAAGAGGTTACGGTCGAGCACACAGATATCAGCCTGTTTGCCGCATGCGAGCGTACCGATGCGATCCTCGGCATGCATGGCGTAGGCGCTGCCGTAGGTGTAGGCGCGCAGGGCCTCGGCCATGGTGATGCGCTCCTGCGGGAACCACCCTTCTGGGTTGGAGCCGTCCTCGAGCATGCGGAAGACCGCGCCGTACACCTCCTCCATGGGCTCCAAGCCCACAACGGGGAAGTCACTGCCCAGGTGCACCACGGCACCGCTGGCAAGCAGGCTATGCAGGGGCCACGAAAGCGCAGCACGCTCGGGGCCCACGGCATCGTCCTTGGCAAGGTCAGCCATATCGAGCAGCATGTGCCACGGCTGCATACCAGGGCATATACCCAGCTCGGCATAGCGCGGCAGATCCTCGGGCTCAACCGTCTCGTTGTGCTCCATGGAGTGGCGGCAACCCCGCTTACCATGCAAGCGCTCGCCCTCCTCAAAGCAATCAAGCACAAAACGCACCGAGCGATCGCCGATCGTATGGACGCGCGTGTCAACGCCCCATTCCTGCGCCCTGACAATGGCGGCACGGATGCGCTCTGGATCCTCCGCGGGCTCACCGCAGGTATCGGGCGCGTTGGAATAGGGTTCAAGCATCCAAGCGGTGTGGTCGGAGCACACGCCATCAAGAAACTGCTTAAAGCCGTGCCACTCGACCTGCGTACCCGAGAAGGCGTATTTCTCCTTGATCTGCTCGAGCGTTAAGGACTCGTTTTCGAACAGATCGGTGTACAGGAACACGCGCAGTGGCAAGTCGCCCTTGGCATTAAGACCTGCCAACACCGCATACGGGTTTTCCATGCTCACAAACGTAGGATTGACCATGCCGACCGTAGTGATTCCCAGGGCATTGGCGCGCCGGGCGGTTTTTGCAAACGACGCGTCAACAACCTCGGGCGCTGGGTCGTAGACCTCGTCCATAAAGAAGACGCCGGCGTTGTTGGAAAACACGCCCGTCAGATTGCCCTCGGCATCCTTAAGGATCTTGCCGCCTGCGGGATCGGGCGTCTGCGAAGTTACTCCCACCTTGTTGATGGCGCAGGTATTGGCACTAAAGGTATGCAGGTCAACCTGCTGCAGAAAGACCGGGCGGTCCGAGATGTACTCATCGATCATCGCGGCTGTGGGCATCTCGGGGACATCCCACTGGAACTGGATAATCTGGCAGCCCAGGATCCACTCGTTATCGGGATGGTCGGCCGCAAACGCCACGACACGTTCCATCGCCATCTCAAAACTGGTGCAGTCGATGAGGTTGACGGCAAAATCGGGGTCGGTCATGAACGCGCCCTGGGCAAAATGCGTGTGCGAGTCAATCAGGCCGGGCATGACGAGCTGGTCGCCAAAGTCGCGCACCTCGGTATCGGGACCGATAAACGGTGCCAGGTGGGCATCGTCACCGCAGGCAACGATTTTATCGCCCCGCACGGCAACGCCGCCCTTAAACGGCTCGAGCCCATCGCCGGTAAAAACGGCGTTGCTCTTGATAACTACATCAGCCTTGTCCATGTGAGCCTCCTCAGGCATCTTTGGTTGCAACGCGGACGCACCGCCCGCGTGGGCACTCGGTTGGGAGCGTAGCGCTCCCGCATCGGCGCGTGCCTACAAGCCGTGCTCGGACGTCTGTCCCACGTCCGCGGCTTCGCGCTACACCCATTGATACACAGGGGCAAATCCATGCCAAGGCCAGGGACCGCAAACGGTCAGTTTAAGCAGGTTTACACGCTTTACCTGCAGGTTTATTGTCTGAGATTATTACCGCGTCATTACGCCCAACGGCGCCCGCCTTATCGGCAAGGCTCGCATTCAAGGAAAAATAGGGCTAGGAACGCCAAAAGGCATCTATGAGGTCATCTCGGTTGGAGACACCGCTTTTAACGTAGATGCGATGCAAGTGCGCCTTGACAGTGCCAGGGCTGATGACCAACTCGCTGGCGATGTTTTGGGCGTCGTTGCCCTTCAGCACCAGCGTGAGCACCTCCTGCTCGCGCCGCGACAGCTTATGGGCATCGGCATAGATCACAACGCGTGATGCTAGATCGTCCCCAGAGCGTGCGCTCTCGGCCGCCACGTCCTCATCGGCACGCGGATGACGGGCATACACGCGCAGAATATGGCTAAACTGGCAAAAGAGTTGGACCGCGCATACCACGAGCAGCACGTTTTCGGAGATATTGCGCTCGGACAGATACCACAAAAAGAGGCTGATGACGGGGTTTTGAGAGTCGGGGCGGCAGAGCAAAATCATGTAGGTGTCCTCGGCGATTACGCAAAACGCAAGAACGAGTGCCACCTTCCAAAAGAGCTTTGAGCGGTCGAGGTCGAGTTTCTCAACACGCGTGGCCCTGTGCCGGTAATGCCAGGCGGCATAGGCAAGACATCCTACATTGCCCAGGTCACGCGTGAGCCAAAAGAGATACTGCTGCATCTCTCCGGCAGCACCGCTGCGAGGCACCAGCACCAATTGCAAGATTGAAAACGGCACGATAGCAAGTCCGAGCATGCGCGACGTCGGCCTTTTGCGCAAGCGCGCAAACATCCACAGTACCACGCAGGCATAGATGGCAATACCGAGCACGCAGCGCAGCAAGGGGTGCTGCAACGGCTCGCTAAAGGTAACAGCGTAGTCGTATTTGAGCCGATTGTACTCGTCAAAAAAAATGACCGACATATCGAGCATGTAGAGCAAAAAGCCCGCCGCGGCCACCAGGCTGTCGCGACGGCGCGTCATGAGCCAAACCACCAATGCCACGGCACTGGTCACCAGAGCCACACCCATGATAATCGTGGTGTAGATATAGAATGCGAAGCTCATGTCCCCCCCTGTTCAGATGCTGTGAGGATGTTGACAGATTCTTTGCCGCAAGATTAGACTCACCGATTAAACGTACTGTATCGTTTAGATAAACAAGCTGTGTCTCACCGATGAAAGGAGATGCCATGACACCGATCGCTCCGCTCAAGATGCTCGTCGCGCCCGCCGCCAAGGCCATCACCCGACTCGGTTCTTCCATGACCTACGACGATGTCCCCTGCGCCGTTGAGGCGCGTTCGGACAGCTGCCCCTACCTGGGCCACGTCCCCTACTTTGCGCCTAAGCTCGTTTCCGATCCCGAGCACCGCGAACAGTAATCCAAGATGCACCAAGCGCCGCGTAACTCGCGGCGCTTACTGTTTTGGTGCAAAGTAACCTGACCCCCGTGCACCAACGCCGGGATTGTCGACGCTTCGGCCGCGGCGCGATATGAGGCGCGAAACCTCGCCCAGCAACACGCCGATCACCACACCCATGAGAATGGGCAACTTTGCCATTTCGGCGGGCGAGCTGTTGAGCGGCACAATCGTAGCGACAATCGAAAGCACGAGCTCTATCACGGGAATCGCGAGCGCTACCACGAGCACCTTACCCTCGAAGGGTGCGCGGAACACACGCGGGCGACCGTCGCATTTGCGCAGACGCCAAAACGCCGGGAACATCGGGATATAGCTCATAAGCAAGAAGACGACGTTCATCGAGAAGAAAACCCAAAAGACATCGGAGCCCTCGCCCAGCGGAATCTGGAGCAGTAGCACCATACTTGCAAAACAACCGTTAATGAGCGCCGAGCCGTTGGGCATGCCGGTCTTTTTGGACACCAACGCAAAGGGACGCGGCATGTTGCCATGGCGCGCGGCATAGCTCGCTACGTTGTTGACGCCAAAGCTCCAGCAGATCATATTGGCGAACAGCGTCACCAAAAAGGCCACGCCCACGACCATCGTCAGCGGGTGGGTGCGCCCCACCATAGCGGCGACTGCGTCCACAATGCCCGAATCGAGTGAAAGCTGCTCGGTGGGAACCGCGGCTCCAATGCCGATGCCGCAAATGATGTAAATTGCCGCAATGGCCACGCCGCCGGCAATAACCGCCTTGGGGATATCACGCGACGGGTTCTTCATCGTGCTGGCAAAGGTCGCGACCACTTCGAAGCCCATAAAGTTGAACAGGATAATCGATAGGTACGTCAACGAATTGGTGTCGCCCAGATCTGGAATGAAGGTCTTAAACGACATGTCGTTGGCAAAGCCGTTATTGCAGGCAAACCAAATGCCGACGATTCCCACCACAGCGGTAATGAGCACCTTGATGACGGCGCCGCCGTCCATGACCCAATCTGCCTCGGCCACCGGCTGCATTGCCATGACCGTGACGCCCCACACAAAGGCAATCTCGATGGCGATTCGGATCCCGAGTGAAAACTCGATACCCCACACCGCATTAATGACACTGGGGAACATGCAGGCGATACTTGCCACCCACAGCGGAAAGTTAACCCAGTAGCACCAAGAGCAACGGGCGCCCCAACGGTCGCCCAGGCCCAAGCGAACCCAATCGTACAGGCCGCCCTCGGAATCAAACGCCGTACCCAGCTCGGCCACCACCAGACCATAGGGAAGCAAAAACGAAATGATAAGGAAGATCCACCAGAAGAACTGCACGTTGCCCATGGCAGATGCCGGAGCCGCCGCCTCGATGGTAAACACGACGCAGATAACCGAAAGGATAACCTCGATCAGGGAGAACTTTTTACCTGCCATGGCATGCTCCCCCCACGGCAAAAAGGATGGCATCTGTACCGAAGGCGCAGCCCAAGGTAGGGTTGCAGGCCGCGTCACCGGTACAGGTGCCATCCCAAAGAGAGGAGAGGATGCAGTTGTTGGACCAACGCTCGCGGAACAGGCGCGTGTAGATAACGATACGCTGGTACATAGATACTCCGATCAAAACGGCCGCGTTCGCGACCGGAAACTTTCGGCAATTGAAGACGCGTCTGACCTGGGAAATTCAAGCGAACAATTGGCCTAACCCGCAAAAATCCCAGGCCAGACGCGTACTCAATCAAAGAAAAGGGCACTCCGATGTGGAGGCAACGGAGTGCCCAAAGAAAACCCAACCGACCAAGACATCAAGCAAATCAACCATCAATGCCCCAAGATGGTCCGATTCACCGACCGTCCGATTGATCGGCTGGGTTTTCGAGGTGCCCCAGGTCGCCGCGAAAGAGGAGCGAAGCGTACTTTGGTACGCGAGCGACGGTTTGAGCGGCGAGATGGGGTGCCTCGGAAAGCCAGACGTTTACTCGGCGTGCTCAGGTGCGCCAGATTGGCGCGAACGAGGAGCGTAGCGTACTGACGCTACGTAAGCGACGAGTGAACGCCAAGGTGGCGTGCCTGAGTTACGCCGAGGGCTCCTGCTGGGTAATGCAGTGGATATTGCCGCCGCCGAAGACGACCTGCTCGGACTGAACGCCGACGCACTTGTAGACGCCCTCGCCCCAGACCTCGTCATAGATCTTCTGGAGCGTGTCAACGGCCAGCTGGTCGTTCTCGTCGCCGTACTGCGGGACGATAACGCCGTGGTTGGTGACCAGGTAGTTCATGTAGGAGGCGATCAGCGGCTCGTCGGGAACGCGCGGCTCGGCGTTCTCGTCGGCGTCGATGGTGTCGCAGGAAGCCTGGTCCATGAACAGCGGGTTCACGGGCATGCAGAGCTTGTAGACCTTCATCTTGCGGCCCTTGGCGTCAACGGCGTTGGAGAGGGTCTCGTAGGCAGCGTGGCACTGCTCGTAGAACGGATACTCGGGATCGTCGGTCCAGATGCAGGCCATGACGCCCGGGGCGATGAACGTGGCGACGTCATCGATGTGGCCGTTGGTCTCCTCGGGGTCGATGCCCTCCTTGACCCAGATGACCTTCTCGACACCCAGGTAATCCTTGAGGTGCTCGTCCATATAGGCGCGAAGCTCCTCGCTCCAGGGCTCAAACTTCTTGTGGAACTTGGGCCAGATGGACTCGGGATCATCTTCCTCCTCCAAAACCGCAGAGCAGGTGCGACCCGGGGAAAGCAGGCACTGGTCGGTCACGACAAGGGTGCCCTCGCCGTCGACGGTGATGGAGCCGCCCTCGAGGATCATGTCATCGGGACGATAGCGACGGCAGCCGGAGAGCTCAGCCATCTTAAGGGCGATCTGCTCGTCCTTGTCCCACGGGAAATAAAGACCGTCGACGAGACCGCCGTAGGCGTTGAAGTGCCAGTGGTTGGCGCGCTTCTCACCCTTGCCGTTGATGACGTAGGTGGCGGCGGTGTCGCGGAACCAAGCGTCGTCGGTGGTCATCTCGATAACGGTGACGTTCTCGTCGTTCTCGAAGACGGCCTTGCAGTTGGCGTAGTCAGCCTGATTGGCGCACATGGTGACCGGGGTGAACTCGGCGATGGCGCGGGCGATGGCGGCATACTGCTTCTGAGCCGGCTTGGCGCCGTGGGCCCAGGTGTCGGTGCGGTGGGGCCAGCCCATCCACACGCGATCCTGCGGGGCGAACTCAGCAGGCATGAAGAAGCCGTCGGCCTTGGGAGTGGACTCGGACTCGGTGATCGTACGCATAAGATTTCCTCCAAATCGAACGATCGCTTGCCGCGGGCGGGTTACCCGCGGCCTAAAACCAAGAGATAGTGGGCGCCCGTCCCCCGGCAAAGGTCGGGGCGCCCGGTACCGGTTTTCACGGAGCCGCACCGGCGAGCGACGACGTAGCCAAGTGCGCGGAGACATGCGCACGAAGGATACGAGAGAGAGGTTGGGGCGGGAGGTGGTTACCGGAGCTATCGCTCGCACCCGCCCCAGGGAATGGTTAGCAAATTTGTCGCTTTGGGCACGCCCCCGAAGAGGCTAGAGTGCCCGGAGTCGGGAGCGACAAGCCCGACGAAGCGTACTTTGGTACGCGAGGAGGGTTGGAGCCCCGAATCCGGGTGCTCTAGTCCTCTTCGGCCTCGGCGGCCTCCTCAGCCAGGCGCTGAGCAGCCAGCTCAGGGGTGAGACCCTTGTACTCGGTCTCGCGACCCTTGGCGCTGACGACGCGGACGACCTCGCCGATGAGCACAAGCACGATGAAGATAACGATCATCGGGACCTTGTCGCCAATTTCATCGACGGAGAACGGAACCAGCGTTGCAACGATGGCCAGGATCAGCTCGATGCAGGGGATGGCCAGCATAACCTTCATCATGGCGCCCTTAAACGGGAACGTGAAGATGCGCTCGCGGTTCGGGTCGTTCTTACGAAGGTTGAGGAACGCCGGGAACATCGGGATGTAGGTGAGCAGCAGGAAGACGACGGAGGTGCCGAAGAGCATCCAGAAGACACCGTTGGAGATGGCGTCGATGGGAACCAGCTGCAGGCACAGCACCAGGGAGGCAACGACGGCGTTGACCAGGTTGGCGCCGTTGGGCATATCGTCGTCAGAGATCATCGAGGCGAAGACCTTGGGCATGTTGCCGTGCTCGGCAGCGTAGCGAGCAACGGAGTTAACGCCGAAGGACCAAGCGGCCATGTTTGCGAACAAGGTGATCAGGAAGGCGATGCAGATGACCTTAAAGATCATGGAGTCGCCCACCATGGTCTGGACTGCGACAATCATGCCAAAGTCGGGGTCGATGGAATCGGCCGGCACAGCAGCGCCGATGCCAAAGCCAGCGAACAGGTAGATCACGGCGATGGACAGGCCACCAACGATGATAGCCTTGGGGATATCGCGAGCGGGATCGGCCATGTCGTCGGTCATGGTGCAGATGACCTCGAAGCCCATGAAGTTAAAGATGATGATCGACAGGTAACCGAGAGCGTTGGTGTTGGTGAGCTCGGGCAGGAAGGTGGCAGCGGACATGTCGTTCGCAAAACCGTTCTCCATGGCATACCAAATGCCCAGGGCGCCAACGATAACGGCGACGGCGACCTTGATGATGGCGCCTCCGTTAAGAACCCACTCGGAGTCGGCCGCCTTTGAGCGGCCCATAAGGTAGACGATCCACACAAAGGCAAGTTCGATACCCATCTTGGCGACCAAGTTGAACTCGACGCCAAAGGCCATGCCCAGGATGTCGGGGAACATGGTAGCCAGCGAGGCAATCCACAGCGGGTAGTTGACCCAGTAGTAGTACGAGATGCGGGCGCCCCACTTGTCGCCCAGGCCATCGCGCACCCAGTCGTAAATGCCGCCCTCGCCGTCATAGGTGGTACCGAGCTCGGCGACAACCATGCCGTAGGGAAGCAGGAAGGTCAGGATCAGGAAGATCCACCAGAAGAACTGCTGGTTGCCAATGGCAGCAGCAGGAGCGGCGGCCTCGCAAACGAAGACGACGCAGATGATGGTCGAAATGACCGTCAAAAAGGAAAGCTTTTTCTTTCCGTCGCTCATGATGAGCTCCTTCGCTCAGTCTTGGACAGATCCGAGGCCCTAAGGTATTAAGGCAATTGCTTGGGCCTCGGTGAGCGGGCGACAGGAGACGAGCATCCGCCGCCCGCAAACGTGCTTTTAGAAGCCTTGAGGCTTAGAGCTGCTCGAGAGCCTCGAGAGCGGCGTGGAGCTCAGCCTTGGCGGAGTACTCGACACCCTCGTCGTTGAGCGGGGTGCGCTTGCCCAGGGCGGCAAGGAGAGCACGGATGGAGTGCTTGCGGTTCTCGGCCTCGACCCAGCACAGGGAGCGCTCGGGATCGTCCATGACTTCGTCGACGACCTCCTCGTTGCGGGTGGCCGGCAGGCAGTGCATGAACTTGGAGTTGGGGCCGGCAAAGTTCATCATGTCCATGGTGACCTGATACTTGGGATAGAACACGTCCATGTAGTTCTCGCCCGAGACCTCCTCGTCGTACAGGCCATACCACACGTCGGTGTAGATGAAGTCGGCGCCCTTGATGCACTCGATGTCGTCGGAGATGACGACAGAGCCGCCGGAGACCTTGCAGTTCTCCTCGGCGATGGCCATCATCTGCTTGCCGAACTCGGCGCGCTCCTCGACGGTGCCAACGTGCAGGCCGCCGTCGGGGATCTGGTGGCCCTTAGGTCCAAACTGGACAAACTTCATGCCGACCTTGGAGGCGATGAACATGAGGGAGACGCAGACCTGGGTGGCGTCGCCGATGAAGGCCAGGGTGCAGTCCTCGATCTTCTTGCCCTCGGGGAGGTTCTCGAGCATGGTCATGAGGTCGCCCATCTCCTGCGTGGGATGGTTGAACTCGGACATGCCGTTGATGACGGGCACAGCGGAGCCCTCGGCGAGGCCGACGACGTCCTTGTGACGGTCAACGCGAGCCATCATGATGTCGAGCAGCGAGCCCATAACGCGAGCGGTGTCGCCCAGGGACTCGTGACCGCCGAGCTGGATGGTGCCAGGGCCATAGAACTGAGCATGGCCGCCGAGGTCGGTCATAGCGGTCTCGAAGGAAAGACGAGTGCGGGTGGAGACCTGCTGGAAGATCATGCCAAGGCTCTTGTTGCGGAGCAGGTGCGGATAATAACCGTCAACCTTGATGGCCTTCTTCATTGCTAGGCCAAGATCCTCGATAGCCAGGATCTGCTCTTTGGTAAAGTCGTTGGTGTCGATGAAATCCTTAGGCAGTGCCATGTCGATTTCCTTTCCGCCGGTCTTGCCGACTATTACTATGAGGCGCTCGAACATCACGCCTCGTGTTGACAAGACCATCATTCACCCGTATGCAATTTTTACCTAGTTTATTCGGGATTAAAGACCGTTCACGGAGTTACACCCCCTCTAAACCAATATAAACCCGCAGGTCAAGAGTTTACAGGGGGTTTACCATCTAGAACCGCGAACGGTATACGGCTATGCTGTATCTCGGCGCCTAATCCGCAATGAAACGAAGGGTTGAGACGTCTATATCCCACAAGGTATACAGAACTCGGCCATAGAATAAATGAGATGGGACGGTGACAGATGAACACCCTGATGTTCTTCTATACCCTAGCGATACTCGTGATCTGTATTGTGACGGCGGTGCTCTCGCTTGCCGCCTATGCCTCGTCCCGTCGACGCTTCTTTATCTATGGCAGCGGCGTATTTATCTGCTATGCCATCGAGATGACCGAGATTTTCTTTTTTGAATACACGCTGCAAAACCAGAGTTTTCCAGCCAGCGACTATTACTCAATTACCATGCCTGTGTTGCGGACCTTTGTGGCGACCGCTTCGCAGGCTTTTATTTGGCTCATTGCCATGGATTTGCTCGACAAGCATTCAAAAAAGCAGTTTGTCATTCCCGTCGCAACGTTCTTGCTGAGCGAGCTGCTGATTATCGTCGCTGTCCCCTACGGCCCCATTCATCAATGGCTCTACTACACGATGCGTCAGGTATTCCTTGTTTTCGTGGGGCTATATATCTTTTGGACGGCACGCAAGAGCACACAAGTCGAGCTGAAGGCACGCGTTAACAACCAACGAAAGCACCTGATTATCGGCGCTATTCTGGTCGGTTGCATCGTTGCCGAGGATTTCTACAACATTCTGATTGTCCCCATGAGTCTGGCGCCCTCTTGGCTGCAACTATATCTGTCCGAGCGCAACTTTAGCGAAAACATCTTTGCCTGCTACTTTGCGATTCTGCTGATCATCTACTCCTACCACGTGCTTTCAATCCGCATGCAGGAGGCGCCCGAGGAAAAGAACGTCAGCGATCTTGACCGACACATCGAAGAGCAGATGCCCTTCTATCGCAACGCCTACAAGCTCTCCAACCGTGAGACCGAAGTTATGCGTCTGGTCGTACTGGGCAAATCGAACCAAGAGATCGCTGACGAGCTATTCCTTGCCGTGGGCACCGTCAAGACCCACATCCACAACATCCTGGTCAAAACCGAACAGCAAAACCGCACGACGCTCATCCTCCACTTTTGGAAGCGATAACCTGCCAAAAAGGGACAGGTTTATTTTGGCAGGTTTTATCTGGGCAAACGTCAACCGCCGCGAGGGAGTTGCCTTCCCTCGCGGCGGTTTTCTAGCTCACGCTTTCTTTCGTCTCAATCTGTAACATATGGAGACCAAATCGCCGTCTTACTGTTACAGATCGAGACGAGTTACAGAACGCGCGTCGAATAATCTCAATCTGTAACAGGTAGAAGCGTTTTTGCCAGTCAGATGTTACAGATTGAGATAAACGAAGGAGCGGTAGCGTTAAACAAGTCCGCCACAAAGTTATTCGGAGAGATCCGATCCTAGAGTTGTCTACCAGGTACGATATGTGCACTGATATTTTGTCTCAAACCCGGGCATCCCGTTGCCGCGTGGGCTTAACGCGGCACCCGTATAGAGAATCGTTTGCCCCGTACGAGAATACGAAGTTTTGAAAGACAGCCTCTTGTATGTCTGGTCGAAACAATCAACATTCTCGCTCGGGTGGTTCGCAGTGGAGAACGACTTGTAAGTGTCCAAGACGTCCGCTGTCACAAGACGACAAGGCGCGACAGAACCTGCATCTGGTTTCGCCGTCGCACAAACGGGAATTGTGACCATCGACAGGGTAAGCATAAAACATGCGAACATTGCCTTCACAAAGTTCTTCGTTACATGGCGTTTCATGGTTATCTTCCTTTCCTAGTTTTACTGTCGTTCGTCTTGAAAAGCGGCGCGTATACATTACCGATCCACTTCGAATCACCTCCCATTTCTCTGGTAACGACACGCGAGTCATCCCCTGTGAGCAATACGGAGGCATCGCAGAGCGATTCGAGGTTTCCGATAAGATGAGAAGAGATAATGACATGTGCTCCTCTACCCGCTTCATCTCTAAGAGCATTCGAAACAATCGCAACGTGTCTCACATCAAGTGCATTCATGGGCTCATCCAAAAGGACGACTTCGCAATAGGACATATACGCCATCGCGACATTAAGTAATTGTCTATTTCCATCAGACAGCCTAGATACGGGCGTATTCTTCAACCCAGTCAAGTCAAAGCGATCAAGCACTTGGTCCAAAGTGCGAGGTGAATGCCAAATTCTCCTGCATCGGTCGAGATGAAAAGCGACGGTCATGTATGGAATCAATAGCGACGGCCTATTCGGAACCAAAAAGAATACCTTTCTCATTTCCTCACGGTCGACGCATACTTTTGCATGAAAACAGAGAGAACCTGACACGCGCACTGATGGCCCAGCATCTCCCCAAAGAGTATTCAGTAGCGTAGTCTTGCCATGTCCATTTGGCGCGACAAGACCCCATATCTGGCCAGCGGGCATATCAAACTGCAATCCCTTTACCAGCTGGTTTTTTCCAACCGTCAACGCATCCAGCGACAGAGAGAGCAAGCTTTTCTCGCCCAAACTATCCGGGCGAATATGGTTCCAGGCCCAGCGATTCTTGCTTTTTAGACGCGAAAACGAAATGACCCCCAACGCGCAAACAGCAAACGCGCCCATCACGGCAAAGAGGCAGTGCGATGCACTGGCTTCAGGAACGAGAGATACCTCCGCTCCATTGGCGTAAGATGCGCCGCCGAGCGCAAACGAAGAGGCAGAATAGCTCGACACCATATACGGCAGCAACGCATGCCATGGAGCATCTTTGCTCGCATAAAACGGAAGCTGGCTTATGCCCCCCACAAGAGCGATCACCATGGACGAAATGGCCCTGTTTCTGCTTCCGGCGTACACGCACACGCCCAAGCAAGCAAACATCATCGACAGCACAGCTTCAAAGACGGCAAATAGCCCTAGCTGAACTAACACAGTTCTTTCGACTACGTCACCATACTGAATGAATACGACTGGGTACTCTGTCTGACCTACACCGTTAAACACCGTTGCCAATACAAAACAGGGAGCCAACGCCAGAACCAAAACCAGCATCGATGCAATACCAGAGACGAGAACGCGGCATGCATTCATCTCTAACTTTGACAACAACGCTCGATCGTAGAACCGCTTTCCATCCCCCTCAAGCGACATATAGAGGACGAGGACCGGGACCAAAAGCCACGCTATTGCAGGAACAGCGCCGCAATAATATGCGAGAAGGATCATCCCGGGCATTTTTGTTGTTGAGTCGTACGATTCCGGATGGGCCAGCATCGATATGGCTCGGGGAAGACGTTCTTGGGCTTCAAGCGATAACTCCGAATCAACACCATTCAAATAACCGAGTCGGTATTCCTTGAGCAATAGATTGTCGTAATCGGCAATCGCATCGTAATACTCTCTGGAGTCCGCCTTGCTTTCAAGCGCCCGATCAAGGCACGCCCTTTCGTCGGCAATGATGCTGTTGAGCTCCTGTGGGGCAGTGTCATAAACGCCGTCAGAGACTTGAGAGACCAAAAGGGCTCTCTGGTCTTCGATGGAAGCTCTACCATATAGATAATCTGCTCCCGTTGGAACGGATAGAAATACCGGGATGCAGAATACGAGCGCGAGCAGCGCCGTCAGCAACATGATTCCCCGGTTGCGCGCAAGAACTTCTAAATTAAGCCGTACATATGTGAGGCAATCACAGGTCTTCACAGCAAGCACCTCCGGTTCGCAACACACGAGTCGTCGGACCCGTTGTCCGGAAGTATCGCCTTCATCGTCAGAACTGTCTGTAGACGTGTAGGATGGATTTACAATCTTATTTGTCTACAGGCTTCTACCTGCTATTTTCTATAACATCTGCCATAAGACTAAAAACCCTATCTCTAAGTTCACGCTCCGAGTGAACTCCAAGCAAGGCATAGCTCTTGCTCTTGGCCTCTTTGACGGTTCCCCGAGCAACGTTAAGATGTGCGCAAATCTCGGTGGTTCTATTGCCATCAAAAACGCATGTCATGATATCGGCATAAAGCGGCGTGAAACCAAGCCTCAAGAAGGCCTCACGCACGGTATCGCGTCGATCACCCACCCGAACCGTATCTTTCGAACGCAAGAATAGCAGCGAATTAGCCATAAGGATAAGTACGACAAGGAACGCAGTCACGCGTAAGGCAGGCATAAGGCCGCCAACGGCCTCACCGCTCCCAACGGACTCAAAGAAAATGTACAGTCGACTTACCACATCGTGAACCCAGAACGCTGCTCCAGCACCCACAGACACCGAAGAAAGGGTGAGTTCAGGCGAAAGGCACAAGTGCATTTTAGACATCCACCGTATAGCCGCACGGCAACACAGGGCCACAAGCACTATAGCTATCGATAGGATTATCGCATCATGCTCAAAGCCGAAGCATACGAGGATTTCCTCGATGCCCATTCCAGACGCATACATAAACAGGAAGCAGACGAAGACTATCCTGCAGTTCTGATTGAACGATGAGGACCCCAGCGATTCTGAACGGTGATCGTGGCCTTTTGTTGCGTCAAGATGCCACGCATCCTTTGACAAGAGAAGTCCAGCCGTCGCCTCTGAAATGTTTTTATATCCGGTTTTAGTCAAGGCCCGCGACAAATAGGTACGGGCAGTAGACGGGGAAATGTCCAAGGCAGAAGCAATCTCCTCGTACGTTTTTCCCTCTATCCTCATAGAGAAAACCGCGGACTCCCTTTGAGAAAAACCCGAAGCCGTAAGGATATCGGCAACTGCAGAGTGTTTTCCTCCTAATTTGGCGGCCGCAGAAAAAGCGCTCGTTAAGTCGGGGAAAAATCGCGTTATGGCCCTGGCAAGGATACTGCCCAAAACGGTAACCAGAAGCAATACGATCTCTTGATGCCCACCAAAGCCCAGGAGCACAGCCCCGATGTTTATATTGCGCGAAAACAAACAATCCGTATCGAGAATAACGGCGGCATTACCAAACGCAAGAGGTTCGACGAGCGAGGCAGCAACCCCCATCTCGGCGTTAACGGAAAGGAAAGAACCGATGGAGTCCATCAACGGGACGAGAAGAAACTGAAGGCCAACAAGCAAAGCAATCAAGAGCACAACGGGGCTGTAAAGTGCGAGCTCAGGATACCCGTGGAGAGCAGAGCCATCGGCCACATGTTTCCCCTTTAATCCCGCACGTATGTTTGCGAATTCACCGCCAAGCACCCAAGAACAGCAAGCGACAAGCAAGGGGGCTAGTAACAACAAAATGAACGCGAGCGCCGAAACCACAACATGAAATTGATGAAAGACATTAAGAGATATCGTGTACATCACAAGAAGTGCAATGTCTACGAGCATAAGTCCAAAAAGCCTTTTGGAAATACCCGGTCTCACAGGGCGAGAGATGAGGCCCACACAGAAGCCCGAAAACAGATGCAGACCGATAAGAACGGTGCCAGAAAGGCCCGTATAAATACTTGGCGCCACACAATACAGACCAGCCGCCCCTATAAACAACATAATTGAATGCCAGAGGAACGAGCGCGTCACGTTTTGCAGGGTAGCTGCCTCGGTTGCCATAAAATCAAAGCTCCTAGATAGCATTTTGGGTATTTTAACATCGTTCCCGGCGTTAAAAAAATGTTACCCGAATTAATCAATATCCCCCCTCCACCAAAAGGCACCACGCTGATCCTCCACTTTTGGAAGCGATAACCTGCTAAAAAGGGACAGGTTTGTTTTGGCAGGTTTTATCTGGGCAAACGCCAACCGCCGCGAGGGAGCTGCTTTCCCTCGCGGCGGTCTTCTAGCGGTAAAAACCAAGTGAGTAGGCTTTTGGCGGGATGCCGAGCACACCTCAAAACGCCACAGCCCTGACCTGCGATTTTATTGAGCACTTGCCGCGATGTGCTCGGCAGATCCAAAAAAGCCTACTCACTTGCATCTGAGATGCTCTAGATACGCAAAATACCGCCGCGAAGGGGGCCCGGCTCCCTTCGCGGCGTTTGTTCGCTGTGGTTATGCGGCGGTTTTGCCCGCTCGCTACTCGCTGTAGCGGGTGGCGATGGCGGCTCGCACCATGCCGGTACTCATGAGGTACGTTACCAGGAAGTAGCCGCCGTAGGCTGCCAAGAAAATCGCACAGGTAAGGCCCACCGTGCCGCCGATGCTCATGTTGCCAAACGTGCACCCCAGCTCGATGATCACCTTGAGCGCCACAAAGGAGTGCGCCAGACCCACTGCCAGCGGGAACAGGAAGAACACCGCTTGCTGCGCCATCACCGAATGGCGAATCTGGCGGTCGTCACAGCCGATCTGCGCCAGCACGCGATAGCTGCGGCTTCCGTCGGCCACATTGGAGAGCTGCTGGATCGACAGAATTGCCGCACATGCAACGACCAGTACAAAGCCAATGTAGATGGCCAGATAGCTAATCATGCCGTTCATCTGCGCTGCTTGCGTGTACATCTCGGAACGCGTGATGAAGACTCCCCACGACCCCGGCTCCTTGCCGTCAACGAGCAGATTGTCGAGCAAGGTGTATTTAATGCTCTCGTCTGCCTCGGTCGTATCCATACCCTGTTTGTAATTAACGAGCAGATTACTGGAATACGGTTGCAGATTAAGCTGGGACAGCAGCTCATCGGCTACGACCACGGTACCGGGATTGCTGCCTATCGCCGAGTTGGCGATGGCCGCCGTGTCCTCGTCCGACTTATCGGTTGCGGGCTTGAGCGTATGCCCGCCCAAGGTTAGGGCATGGCCGCCAGCCATATACTTGGTGTACAGGTCGCCCAGCTCACCGCCCATATCACACGTGAGCAGATACTGGTCGCGGCCAATGCTCACCGGCTCCTCGCCCATCATCTGGCGCAGTTTGTTGTACTGGCTCGCCGGCGTCACATACAGACCCATCGCATCGGCGTTGCTTCCCTCGAGCGCCTTGGGAAGCTTTTCGCCCATGGCCTTGCACATCTCACCCGCCACCACCGAGGGGCCCGAGCCGCCAAGCGGATAACTCAGATACGAATCGATCTGCACATGCTCGCCGGCAACATCGGCGATATTGACCTTCTTGCCGGTCTCGTCGTTGTTGTCCGCCGACTTGCCCTTAATACCGTCTGCAACGTTATCGGGATCTTTACGATCGCCATGCCATGCAGCGTACAAATCGACCGTTGCATCGGCCAGCACCATGCGATCGGCCTCAGACGGATTGACATACTCCTTGTAGTAGTCGAGCGTTTCGGGCGTGTAATAGACATACAGCTGAGACACGTCAACAGGGTTATAGCGCTCCAGATTCTCGTTCATCACATTGGCAATCGACATACCGCAGGTCACCGAGGTAATGGCCAAAAACAGAATCATCGCGATGACGCCCATCGAAAAGCACACCGTATTGACCTTGGCCGAAAGCTGACGCACGGTAAACATATTGAGGCCGCGCCAATACACGCTGCGCAGGCTCTGCAACAGCTTGATAAGCATGCCCGAGAGTCCCCAGAACAGCGCAAAGGTGCCCACTGTAACCATAGCGGTCGTAATGCCAAACTGGCTCATGGCCTCTTGCAGCTTGCTGTCCGTCGCGGTTAGTGGGAACCCATCACGTAGCAGACGGTAATAGGCCACGCCCACAAGCGCCACGCCCACGGCAAAGATGGCAATCGCGATCCAGGGGTTGCGCGTCTTGATGCTCTCGTTGCGACGCTCGGCACCCATGAGCTCAATGAGCCTGGTGCGACGCACGGCGCGAAGGTTCAGCAGTAGCGTGAGCACAAACATTACGAGCATGCAGGCAAGGGCCAGGTTGAACGCATGCACCGAGAAAAAGAAGTGGAAATTGGCGATCTGTGTCTTAAAGAGCGAGGCCGTAAAGAACGTCATGAGCTGGGAGAGTCCCACACCCAGCACAATGCCGGCGACAAAGGCCACGACCGATACTATCACGGTCTCGAGCGCCATGATCGTGGCGACGCGCCCGCGCCCCATGCCGAGCACCTGGTACAGGCCAAACTCCTTCTTGCGGCGTTTCATGATGAAGTTATTGGCGTACACCATCAAAAAGGCCATGACACCGGCCAAAAAGTACGTCAGGTAGCCGAGCATGCTGCCCATAACCTGTGCCAAGCCCTCTTCATCGATTCCGGCGATGTCGACCTGCATCGAGATGGTGTTAAAGGCATAGAAGACCGTGACGCCCAGGGTGAGCGTCAAAAGGTAGACGAGGTAGTCGCGCCCGGCGCGGCGGACGTTGCCCCAAGCGAGTTTACAGAGCATCGGAGCCCTCACCGCCCATCATGGCAACGACCTCCATAATGCGGTCGAAGAACTCTCGGCGGTCGGTGTCGCCACGGCGCAGCTCGGTGAAGATCTTGCCGTCGCGGATAAACAGCACACGGCTCGTGTAGCTGGCGGCAAAGCTGTCATGCGTGACCATGAGCACGGTGGCGCGTAGGCGGCGGTTAAGGGCCTCCAGGCTCTCGAGCAGCAGACGAGCGCTTTTGGAGTCGAGGGCGCCGGTGGGCTCGTCGGCCATAATCATAGTGGGGTCGGTGACGAGCGCGCGAGCCGCGGCAACGCGCTGCTGCTGACCACCGGACATCTGGTAGGGATACTTGTCGAGCACCTGGCTGATGGACAGGCGCGCTGCCACATCCTGCACGCGGGTCGAAATCTCTGCCGAGTTTGCGCGGGCGATGGTGAGCGGCAGGGCGATGTTCTCGCGTGCCGTGAGCGTATCGAGCAGGTTGGAGTCCTGGAAGATAAAGCCCAGCTCCTCGCGGCGGAACTGCGAAAGCTTGGCCTGCTTCATGCGCGTCACGTCCTGGTCGTTGATGCGGATGGTGCCACTCGTGGCGCTATCGATGGTCGACACGCAGTTGAGCAACGTCGACTTGCCCGAGCCCGAGACGCCCATGATGCCGACGAATTCGCCGCGGTTGACGGTAAAGCTGACATCGTTGAGCGCGCGGGTCACGTTGCCCAGTGCTCCATATACCTTTTCGAGATGCGCGACCTCCAGTACCGGGGTCGCCGTTTGCGTGGTTTGCATACCGAGTCCTTTCTTGCGATTAGTCTACGGCATCTATAGTCGCAAGGAGCCGAGTCGGCTACCATCGATATGGCTTACGCTTGCCCTACCGTTGCGTAAGGTAAGCGTAGTCTGCCATGTGTTGATGTTGAGAGAGGGCTCCTGTTGAAGACTGTTCATGTTGCCGCTGGGATCATTCGCAAGGAAGGATCTGACGAGCTGCTTGCCGTGCAGCGCGGCTACGGCAACATGCAGGGACTTTGGGAGTTCCCGGGCGGCAAACTTCTGCGCGGCGAGACACCCGAAGACGCCGTGCGCCGCGAGCTTATGGAAGAGCTACAGGTAAACGTCACCAACCTGCGTGATTTCTACACCGTTGAGTATGACTACCCCGATTTTCATCTCTCCATGGAGTGTTACTACTGCTCGCTCGCCGATGAATCCGATGAGCCCCAGAAACACGACCGCCAGCTTGATATCCGCTGGATTCCACGCACCTCGCTTGCCACGGTGGAATGGATGCCCGCCGACAAGGGGCTCATTGATGCTCTGATTGAGTTAAAGGAAGATCGGCTTGAGGCAAGCTCCGCCGATGACACCGCGCCCAACACAACCGACAAACCCGCCACCAAACCCAAGCGCGCACCTAAACGCCGCAGCAAAAAGCGTCCCAAGCCCGGTCTGCTCGACGGCATCGATACCTCGGACCTCTCCGCTGACGAGCGCGAACTGGTCCGCCGTCGCGCCGCCATCAAAAAGTCCATGAAGGGCAACAAGCGCGCCAACACCAAGCCCGAGCTGCTCGTACGACAGCGCCTGCGGGCAGCGGGCCTTACGGGTTATCGCTTGGAATGGAAGGTTCCCGGCAAGCCCGACATCGCCTTCCCCGGGCGCAAGATCGCCATCTTCGTCAACGGTTGCTTTTGGCATCGCTGCCCCAAGTGCAATCCGAGCCAGCCCAAGCGCAACGTTGAGTTTTGGGAGGCAAAGTTCCGTCGCAACGTCGAGCGCGACCGCGCTGCCGTGGCAGCACTCACTCAAATGGGCTGGACACCCATAACCATCTGGGAATGCGAGCTCAAAAAAGACCGCATCGACGCCACGATGGAAAAGGTCATCGAACAGGTGCGCGCCGCAGAGCCGCAGCGCTAGGAACGAGCCGTCCACACGCCCCACACAGGCAAGCCACATCCGCGCCACAAACCTTAGAAAGCCCTTAAGCTCAAAACCTTTCAAGAGTGTTACTCGATACCTCTGACCTGCGGTTTCATCGTAACACCAAACCAGGTTAAGCCTTTCTTTAGCGCTTCTTTGCAGCAGCCGCGGCATAATACTGCCAACGCACGGGACCTAGCAGCAAACCCCGCGCGCAATCTTTTGGTGGACATCGAGGAGGCCGCATAAGCATGCATTCTTCCAGTGACGCAGCACAGCAGCCATCCCTAAAATATGCAGACCTTTTCTCCTTCCCCCCGACACAGAGAAACGGCCTCCCCGACTCCCCCACCACAAAAGCCAAACGCTCAACCGACCAGAGCCTCAACTTACGAGCATCCTTCGAAAAGCTCCAAGCATCCCTAGACAAGGCGTTCCCCGAACAGGCAAGAGCAATCTAAGCCCATCGCGCTTTATACTGATGCCATGCGAAACATGGATCACATAGAATTGCACCGCGGAGGACGCGAGGAAGCGTTTCCCGAGACCGCCGAAGACTGGCCCTATATTGCCGAACGCGCAGAATTCGCTCGCTATCCGGGCAATTCCGTCCCCTGGCACTGGCATTCCGAAGTTGAGCTTTTCTACATGGAGCAGGGAGCGATTGACTATCGAACGCGCGCGACTCATGAGCACGTACGCTTTGAGGAAGGGTCCGCCGGCTTTATCAACGGCGGCGTTTTGCACAGCACGCTGCAATCACCCAATTCGGCACCAGCCATTCAAATGTTGCATATCTTTCAGCCGTCGATGCTCGGCGATCCCGCGGGACGCCTTCAAAAGCGCTATATCAATCCTTTGCTGCAATGTCGAGGCGTCGACGTGCTCAAATGGTCGCCCACCAACCCCGACGATATGCCCTTTATCGATTTGCTAAAGAGTTCCTTTAACCACGACCTTCAACGGCCGCAGAACGAGATGGCGCTTCGGAATAGCTTGTCAGAGCTCTGGATTCAGATTTACGCCAAGGCCGAACCGCTCTTTTCCTCCGACAACGCCTCTTGGATGACCAACCGCGACATACAGTTCAAGGCAATCCTGGACTATATCCGCGCAAACTATGCAGCCGCTATAGATGTGCCCCAGATGGCATCTGCAGCCGGCGTAAGCGAAAGAGAGTGTTACCGCATTATCGAAGCTTGCGCAGGAACGACCCCGGCGGCATATCTGCGCGCATACCGCGTAAACCGTGCTTGCGAACTTTTGGCACACACCACGCGAACGGTCCAGACAGTCGCGCGCCAATGCGGCTTTGCGACAGCAAGCCATCTTGGCCAGGTATTTAAAGAACAAATGGAATGCACTCCTTCGAGCTATCGAGCAGCGAGGCAGAATCTCGATAGCACCAGGCAGAAATCCCGCTAGCCCTTCTTCTGTCACTGCATCAAACTTGCAGGCAAACAACGGATAGGAGCTACTATATGAAGTACTTTGACTATATCGTGTTTGACGTTGATGGGACATTGGCAGATACAGAAGAAAGCGTTCTATCATCGCTTGTCCAGATTGTCCAAGAAGAGACCGGCAAAACGCTCCCCCGACACGAGCTTGAATTTGCCCTCGGCATACCCGGCAAGGATGCCCTTGAGAAACTTGGAATCTACTCGCAGGCAACGTTGGATCGCTGGTGCCAAGTTGCCGCCAGCCTTAAAAGCACCATCAGCGTGTTTCCAGGTTTGCTTGAAGTCATCGCAACACTCGCCGATAGCGGCTGCAAACTTGGCATCGTCTCCTCACGTGCGCGCGACGAATACGCAAAAGAAATTGCACCCCTTGGTTTCGATAAGTATTTTGAGCACATCATCCTTGTCGAAGACACAACCGAACATAAACCCGCACCCGCTCCCATGCTCGAATATCTCCGGCGTACGGGCGCGAATCCTGGCAACGTCGTCTACGTTGGCGACACCGTCTACGACGAACAATGCGCAACTTCGGCAGGGGTCAGTTTTGCCCGAGCAGCATGGGGATCACACCAAGATATCCCAAACGCCACCTACAACCTCAAAACCCCCAACGACCTACTAACCCTAACAACCAAATAACCCACGCGTCCCACCCTTTCAGCCCCAACGCCACAAGGGCGATTGAGCAGGACGGTTTGGGCGGGTCCCGTACTTAGTTTCCAAAATCATTCCGCAGCGCGAAGGCTTCTTATTATTTTCCGCCCTAACGCCACAAGGGCGACGACCTCGAGTAGGTCAACCTGGGAGGGACGAGGGCTTAGTTCCCCAATCTTTCCGCAGGGGGCAAAAAGCCTCGCCGCACGAAGTGCGCAGCGAGGCTTTTTGCATGCCCGAGGACGATTGGGGAACTAAGTCCTCGTCCCTCCCCGGGATATGTAGCGAGTCGGAGTACCCTTGCTGTTACTCTGCTTTGCCCACAGAGTTGAGGTTGGTCATGCGGATCTTAACCAGCTCGGTGATCTCACGCATGCCCTCCTTGGCCGGCTTCTTGGGATCGAAGCAGGCGGGGTTCTCGGCCATGTAGGCCATGAAGCCCTTGGTGTAGGCCTGACGCAGCTCGGTGGCGTAGTTAACCTTGCAGATGCCGTTCTTCACAGCCTCGGCAACCTGCTCATCGGGCACACCGGAGGTGCCGTGCAGAACCAGCGGCACGTCGACGGCGTCGCGGATGGCCTTGACCACGGACTGCTCGATATGCGGATCGCTCGTGTAAACGCCGTGGCTGGTGCCAACGCCAATGGCCAGCGAGGTGCAGCCGGTGCGCTCAACGAACTCCTTGGCCTCGGCAGGATCGGTGTAGGGGCTCTCGCCCTCAACCGCGGGACCGTCGTCCTCCTTGCCGCCAACCTTACCGAGCTCGGCCTCGACGGGCACGCCCATGGCGCGGCCAGCGTCGGCGACGGACTTGGTCAGGGCGATGTTGTCCTCGAAGGACTCGTGCGAACCGTCGATCATGACAGAGGTGTAGCCCGTGCGGAAAGCCTGCATGCAGCGGTCATAGCCATCGCCGTGATCGAGGTGCAGAGCGACGGGCACGGAAGCGCGCTCGGCGGCAGCCTTGACCATGCCGTAGAAGTAGTCCAGACCAGCGGTCTTGATGGTGCCCGGGGTGGTCTGCATGATGACGGGGGACTTGGTCTCCTCGGCAGCGGCCAGAACGGCCATAACAAACTCGAGGTTCTCGACGTTGAAAGCGCCAACAGCGTAGTGGCCGGCCTGAGCGTCCTTGAGCATCTTTTCGGTGGTAACAAGTGCCATGAGCGTTTGCTCCTCTCCCTCGCCCGCATCTGGACATCGGGCGTACGTGTCCGCAAGGCCTATTACCTTGCGTTTTGCTGCGCCCATTGTATGAAAATCGACGGCGTCGCACGTATGAGATATCACCGGCACACAGGTCAAGACACTCGTTTTTGAAAAGCAAACGGAAGGGATTCGCGCCGGATCCCTCTATACAACATTGCAGTTTTCAAGCGAATCATCTTTCTTTTATAGAAAAGATAAGTAATCGAAAGGTGTTTTCTTACTCAAAAAGAAAATGAACGAAAATGGACTCAACACAATTCCTGCAAATTTCAGTTGAGGATGGAGCAGCTATGGCCCATGTAACAACCCGAGCCTTCGCCGATGAGCGTCGTGCCGCCATCATGGAAATGCTCGAGCATAACGCCTCGGTGCAGGTAGCAGAAATCGCCCAGACCTTTGGCGTGTCCTCCGTCACCGCCCGCGCCGACCTGGACGCGCTCGCCGAAGCAGGCAAGCTGCGCCGTACACATGGCGGCGCTGTGTCGCTCCACAAACGCCTAACCGTCTCCACGCAGGATCGCCGCATCAATGTCAACGTCGCCGCCAAGCAGGCCATCGCGCAAAGCGCCATCGAGCTCGTCGGTGACGGCGACACGTTGCTCGTCGACTCGGGCACCACGGCGCTCGAGTTCGTCCGGCTCCTCGATCAGCGCAACGGTATCACCGTCATCACGGCCGACATTACCATTGCCGATTACATCGACGAGAGCATGCCCTCAGTCGATGTCGTCATGCCGGGCGGGGCGCTGCGCAAAGGCCATCGTTATCTGTACGGACCGCTCACTATGCAGGCGCTCCAAATGGTCTACGCCGATCTTGCCGTCATGTGCCCTGGAGCTTTTGTTCCCGGCTGCGGCTTTACGACCGACTTTCCGCAGATGGCCGAGACCAAAGCGGCTATGGTCGGCGCCGCCCGTCAAACTGTCGCCCTCATGGACGCCAGTAAGGTCAACGGACGTGGCATGTACCGCTTTGCCGAGCTCGCCGACGTCGACGCCATCGTGATGGACCGTGACCCCGATCATGCCGTCGCCGCCTCAATCGCCGAAATCGTCGACGACGCCCGCCCAAATCTCGTCATCGCCGGCGCTTAAACAAAAACCACCACAAAGGTGCCTGTCCCCTTTGTGGTGGTTTGCTCGTTAAAAGCGAAATATCGCTACTTGGAAAGCTCGTCGGCGAGGGCCTCGATCTGAGCGCGCGAGGCGTCGTTGAGCGAACCCAGCACGGTCACCTTGTTCTGCGCCAGAGTGATGTCCTTCATGCCCTCGAGTTCCTTGGTCATAACCTTGGCAGCGGTGGGCGCCCAAGAGCCGGCCTCGACGAGTGCCACCGTACGGTTCTGATAGGCGTGCCCGGCAAGCGTGTGGATAAAGGTGCTCATGAACGGGAAGATCTCGCCCTGATAGGTAATGGAGGCGAGCACCAGACGGTCATAGCGGAACGCGTCCTCAACGGCCTCGGCCATATCGTCGCGAGCCAAGTCAAAGACGGAGACCTTCTGGCCGCGGGCCTCGAGCGCAGATGCGAGCTCCTCAACGGCAGCCTTCAGATGGCCATACACACTCGCATAGGCGATCGTGATGCCCTCGTCCTCGGGCTGGTAGCTCGACCAGGTGTTGTAAGTGTCGAGGTAGTAGCCCAGGTTCTCGGTCAGCACAGGACCATGGAGCGGGCAGATGATCTGGATATCCAGATCGGCGGCCTTCTTGAGCACGGCCTGCACGAACTTGCCGAACTTACCGACGATGCCAAAGTAGTAGCGGCGCGCTTCGCAAGCCCAACCCTCGGGGTCCTCGATGTCGTTGGCGCCAAACTTTCCAAAGCCGTCGGCGCTAAAGAGCACCTTGTCGGTAGCCTCGTAGGAGAAGAGTACCTCGGGCCAGTGAACGTTGGGGGCGCCGACAAACGTCAGGCTGTGGCCGCCCAGGTCGAGCACGTCGCCATCTTTGACGACCATCTTACGCTCGGGGTAGTCGGTGCCAAAGTAGTTGACCATCATGCGGAAAGCACCCACGCTGGCCACAATCTGTGCCTGGGGATAGCGCTCCATAAAGGCGGCGATACCGGCGGAGTGATCGGGCTCCATGTGATGAACAACCAGGTAGTCGGGCGTACGGCCATCGAGCGCGGCCTCGAGGTTGCCGAGCCACTCGTCGACAAAGCCACCGTCGACCGAATCGGCGACAGCGATCTTGTCGCCCAAGATAACGTAGCTGTTATATGCCATACCGTTCTCGGACACGTCGTACTGGCCCTCGAACAGGTCAATGTCGTGATCGTCGACGCCAATGTAGCGGATATCCTTGGTGATCTCCATCAGGCAAAGCCTCCTAGATAGACAAAAGAGCCCGTCTATCATAGCACTCGGCTACATCCCAACAGCTATCTACCGACATCCTTACCGATTGTTATTGATGTTCAACATATTACCGTTGACCTGCGAAAACTATGCGCGCGGTGCCGCCGTACTATGTCGAACGATGAGCTGACCGGGAATACGAATGGCAACGTTTTTGCCCGCCGTACCCGCCTCGGGAACCGCATGCTCAAACACCTCGCGTCCGCGCTGATGTAGATCGAATCGCACGGTCGTGAGCTCGTTGTGTGCCACAAAATCATCGAGCGAATCGTCGACGCCCACCACGCTCACGTCCTCGGGCACGCGCAGGCCGCTATCACGCAGCGCGGCAATCGCGCCATTTGCCATCTGATCGTTTGCCGCATAGATCGCCGTCATGGTGTGATCGTGCTCGGCCAGGTACCTGCCGGCCTCGTAGCCGCTGTTGGCAGACCAGTCGCCCTCGAGCGGCTCTGCCGGCTCGATGTGTTTACGCTCGAGCGCATCCTGCCAACCGGCGCGACGAAATTGCTCGTCGACCGAGAACGACGGGCCGCCGATATAGCGAATCTGCTCGTGCCCCAGCTCAAACAGGTGATCCATAAGCAATAGCGAGCAGCCGTAATGGTCGGAATCGACCGTGGTCACCCGGGGGTGCGCGTACATGGTAACGATGACCGTGCCAATGCCCGGCAGTGGATCAAACGTCTCGAAATCGGGTGCCATGCGACTCATGCCGATGATGATGCCGTCCACCGGCAATGCCGCCATACGACGCGTGGCCTCGGCAAGCGAAAACTCCTCGGTCTTGGACATCTCGACCAGCGTGATAGCGCAATTATGCTCGCGAGCAGCGCTGGCGATGCCGTCGATCATTGAGAGGTTGCCAAACTTGGTGACATCGTTGACGCACAGGCCGACCGAATGGTAACGGCCGTCGCGCAGCGAGCGACCGGCATAACTCGGACGAAAGCCGAGCTCTTGCATAGCGGCCTGCACGCGCTGGCGCGTCTGCTCGTTAACGTTGGGCAAGCCGTTGGCGACGCGCGAAACCGTCTGCTGCGAAACGCCGGCAGCGCGGGCGACGTCGGCCATGGAGACCGGACGCGAACTGGTATCGTTGGACGGGCGCCTTGCCACAGGATCACCTTCACCCTTGCGAGATGTGAATAGCGTGCATGCCGGCCCGGACAGAAATACACCCCGCGCCGAGGCCCGCTATCGTCGGACGCATGTTAACGAACTCTACTTTTTCTATCTGAATCTCTTCTGCTTTATAAGTCCACACGGCAGTACCGTTCACGGCTGTATTTCTACCGATTACCAGATTCTCAAAAAGTGACAAGCGATGTGTTATGAGTACGTTAACATAGCCTGTAACGTGCGGTGTCGAGAACACTTGGTTCATGCCGCTTCAAGTTGTTAACGTACTCATAACGACGCAAAACTCACCCGTGCGCGCCAAGGAAAGGACTCCCATGACCACCCCCGACGAAAAGACATTCGCCATGCTCACCAAGCTGTTTGAGGAGGAGTTTGGTCCCATCGGCGACCGCCAGGTGCTCTACGTGCACGCGCCCGGCCGTTCCGAGATCAGTGGCAACCACACCGACCACGAGGGTGGCCACGTCATCGCCGGCTCGCTCGATGTCGCCGTTGACGGCATCGCCGTGGCAACCGACACCAACAAGGTCCGCGTTGCCGATGAGGGCTACCCCGCCTTTGAGATCACGCTCGACACGCTGGATATTCAAGCGTCCGAGAAGGGCACGTCCGCGAGCCTCGTCCGCGGCATGGCCCACGAAATCGCTGCTCTGGACGTTGAGCCCCAGGGCTTCGACTTCGCCTTCACCTGCTCTGTCCCCTCTGGCGGCGGCCTTTCCAGCTCTGCTGCTGTCGAGGCCGCATACGGTCGTGCCATGGAAACCCTCTGGGGCGCACCCGCCATCGAGCCCGTCGCACTCGCCCAGATGAGCCAGCGCACCGAGAACAACTACTATGGTAAGCCCTGCGGTCTGATGGACCAGGCCGCTGTGTGCCTGGGCGGCCTTGCCTACATGGACTTTGAGGACCAGGCTCAGCCTAAAACCCAGAAGCTCGAACTCAACTTTGAGGATCACGGCTATGCGCTCGTGCTCGTTAAGGTTGGCGCCGACCATGTGGCCGCCACCGACGACTACGCCGCCGTTCCACGCGAGATGCAAGACGTCGCTGCCGAGTTTGGCAAGACGCGCCTGTGCGAGGTAAATGTGGCGGACTTTGACGCCAAACTCCCCGAGCTGCGCGCCAAGCTGGGCGACCGTGCCTGCCTGCGCGCCGTTCACTACTGGTACGAAAACGGCCTGGTCGACAAGCGCTGGGCAGCGCTCAACGCCGGCGACATCGATCAGTTCCTGGTCCTGACGCGCGAGTCCGGCGCCAGCTCTGCCATGTACCTGCAGAATGTCGTTGCCAAGCTGGGCTCCGAGCAGCCTTCGATGTATGCCCTGGCACTGGCCGAGCATGTGCTCGACGGCCGCGGCGCCGTCCGCATCCACGGCGGCGGCTTTGGTGGCACCATCCAGGCCTTCGTGCCGCTCGACCTGGTCGACACCTTCATTGCCAAGATGAACGGCTGGCTGGGCGAGGGCTCTGCCCGCCACTACGCAATTTCTGACAAGGGGGCTTACGCGGCATGGCTGTAATGACTGACGCGCGCGAGGCTGCGCAGGGCCTCATCGAATATGCTATCCACCGATCGATGATCGGACAGGACGACCGCATCTGGGCCTACAACACCATTCTGGAGTGCATCGGCGCCACGGGCCCCGCACTCGACATGGCCTGGGCGCTCAAGACCGAGAAGATTTCGCTCTTGCACCCCGATACACTCCCCAACTTTGACCTTGAAGGCACGCTTGCCGCGCTTTCCGAGGCTGCCGTTGCCAACGGCGCCGCCGAGGACACGGCATCGGGCCGCGATCGCATCGCCATGCGCATCATGGGCGTGCTGATGCCGAGGCCTTCGGTTGTAAACGAGGAATTCAACGGCCGCATTGGTGTCAACGAGCCCCGCGCCGCAACCGACTGGTTCTACGGTCTATGCTGCGACGCCGGCTACGTGCGCCGCGCCGCCATCGCGCGCAATATCAAATGGAGCACCCCCACCAACTGGGGCGACCTGGAGATCACCATCAACCTGTCCAAGCCCGAGAAGGACCCGCGCGATATTGCCGCGGCCGGTGCCGCCAAAAACACGAGCGAGAAGTATCCCGCCTGTCAGCTGTGCATCGAGAACGAGGGCTACCCTGGACGCTCCGCCGCAGCCGACGGCGGTGCCCATCCCGCCCGTCAGAACCTGCGAGTTATCCCTATCCAGCTCGACGGCGAGCGCTGGGGCTTCCAGTACAGCCCGTACGCGTACTTTAACGAGCACTGCATTGCTATGAGCTCCGAGCATCGTCCGATGCACGTCGACCGCAAGGGTCTGACCTGCCTGCTCGATTTTGTGGACCTGTTCCCGCACTACTTTATTGGCTCCAACGCCGACCTGCCCATCGTGGGCGGCTCGATCTTGTCGCACGACCACTTCCAGGGCGGCGCACACGAGTTCCCCATGATGCACGCCGCTGAGGTCTCGCAGTTTAGCGTGCCCGGCTTTGACCAGGTCAGCGGTACCGTGTTGCAGTGGCCGCTCTCGGTGCTGCGACTGCGTTCGCACGACCGCGCCCAGCTGCTCGACGCCGCCGAGAAGATTATCCTTGCCTGGCGCGAGTGGACCGATGAGTCGGTGGGCGTCATCGCGCACACAGCGGATGGCGTGGCGCACAACACCGTGACGCCCGTCATCCGCCGCGTCGACTCCCGCGGCAACGCCGGTGGCGAGATCTACGAGGCCTATCTTGCGCTTCGCTGCAACATCACGACCGATGAGCATCCGCTGGGCGTATTCCACCCGCATGCCGAGTATCACCATATTAAAAAGGAGAACATCGGCCTGATCGAGGTCATGGGCCTGGCCATTTTGCCGCCGCGCTTGGTTCCCGAGCTCGGCGCTGTCCGCGAGCACTTGCTGGCAGCCAAGGCCGATGCCAGCTACGACCTTGCTGGCGCGCTCGAGGGCGACGACCTTTGCCGCAGCCACGCCGCATGGGCCGAGGATGTCTATGCCCGCCGCGCCGACGAGCTTACGGCCGACAACGCCATCGATATCCTGCACGAGGAGGTCGGCGTGGTGTTTGGCCACGTGCTCGACAACGCCGGCGTCTTTAAGTGGGACGAGGCGGGACGTGCCGCCCAGCAGCGCTTTATCGACTCGCTGTAGAGCACAGACCCGGTCGCTCAACGGCAGCCCGCACAGCATAGACACCCACACGACAACGGCGCCCGCCGGCAACATCGCCGACGGGCGCCGTTTTATTGGCTAGTCGTTGGGGACTTTCTTAAACGACTAGTCGTTCGGGACGTTCTTGTT